>CAZRYD010000288.1:0-8611 GCA_964604225.1 uncultured Caldilineaceae bacterium | reverse complement strand
GGCAGTGCGGAAGGTTTGTTCGTGCAAGTGGGGTGAACAGGCCGCCACGACAACGCGGGTTAGCCCTTTCTCTTTGATGTCAGCCTCGATCAGTTCCTGGCCCAGATTGGAGCACATAAACTTGTAATCACGGGAGACGACGACCCCCCGATCTTTCAATGCTTCCCCGGCCCAGCGGGCCATTTCTTCTACATCCACAACTCCGGCGATGTTGGTCCCGCAGTGACAAACATAAACGCCAATTTTTTCACTCATAGGATTCTCTCCTGCTCAGAGGTGACTTTTGCTCAGGTGCGACGCACCTTGTCCATTTTTACAGTGCTTCATGAACCAATTCGATCAAATCTTTGACGACGAGATGCTCCTCATGACCGGTGGTCTTGATCGCGTCTCGATACATGGTCACGTCCTTGGGGCAGGCCACCACAAAGACCTGCACTCCCTCAAGTTCGATTGCTTCGCGAATACGCCGCTCACTGGGACGTTCTGTGACCTGGCCTTCTTCCATCCAGATACGCCCGCCGCCAGCGCCGCAGCACAGGGCTTGGTCGCGGTGATGCGGCATCTCGACCAAATGGCAGCCGGTGGCGGCGATCACTCGGCGGGGCGGGTCGTACACGCCGTTGTAACGGCCCAGGTAGCAGGGGTCGTGGTAGGTGACTTTATACCCCAGTTTTTTGTTAAATTTGAGTTGGCCGGAAGCAATCAACTGATCCAGCAATTCGGCGTAGTGGAATACCGGGCGACCACCGTTGAGTTCAGCCGGGTACTCATGTTTGAGCGCGTTGTAGGAGTGCGGGTCGGTGGTGACGATGGCTTTGAACCTGCATTGGTGCAGCGCCGCCATATTCTTCTCGACCAATATGTCAAACAGGCCCTCTTCGCCCACCCGGCGCACATCGTTGCCGCTGTTGCGCTCGGTCTCGTACAGAAGGCCGAAATCCAGGCCGGCTTTTTGAAACACTTCAGCCGTCCTGCGGGTGATGTCGGTCAAGCCAGCGCTGTACGAAGCGTAATCGCCGACAAACCATAAGTACTCGACCGGCTCTTTGCGTGCATCCTTGAGCTTGGGCTGGATCGGCTGGGTCCACTTGGCCCGCGCCCGCTCGGACTGGCCAAAGGAGTTACCATAGCGACCCAGGTTGGCCAGCGCCTCCTGGAGCTTGTCGTCTATGTTTCCTTCGTACACCAGGTGACGGCGCATATCCACAATCGGCATAACGTGCTCGATGAACAGCGGACATTCCTGGTCGCAGGCATAGCAGGTGGTGCAAGACCACAGGGCCACAGCGGGGATCACGTCACCGACCAACGATTTGACCGGGCTCGTCTGAACGGCCTCATTAGCTCTTCGATCGCTCAGAGCCGCCCCTCGCTCCATCAGATGATTACGCAAATCCATCATTAGCAACTTGGGCGACAACGGCAAGCCACTGGCAAACGCCGGGCAAACGTCCTGACAACGCCCGCACTCGGTACAGGTGTAAAAATCGAGCATTTGCCGCCAGCGGAACTGCTCCACTGTACTCACGCCGATCTGCTCATCGAATTCTGAGGCCGGAGACAGCCGGCCCCGCGGCTCCAGATTGCGCAGAAAGACCGCGGGGATTGAGGTAACGACGTGAAAGTGCTTGCCCTGAGGCAGTTCGGTTAGAAAAAGCAACACCACGCTCAGGTGAATCCAATAGGCCCCTTCCGCGATCATTCGCTGAAGGCTAACCTCTAACCCGGCGAAAATTCTGCCCATGATCATCGAAGCCGGCCGCCAGGCTTGCAGCGGATCATCCCCCAGGTTTATGCGGATGCCGTTCATGACCAGCAGGCTGAGCATAATTATCAGGATGAACAACAACACTATTACGCCCTGGCTTTTGTGGCTGCCCTGGTAACGTTCTGGATTGACCACCAGCCGCAGATACAGGTCGTACCCTACGGCGATGATTACGAACACGGCAAACAGGTCTTGCAACAGTGCGAGCGGCCCAAAGTTTCCTATGAACGGCAGCGTAAAATCGGGTACGGCAAAGGCGAGTAATCCTTCGAGGATTGCTTGCAGGATGGTCGGAAAGAGGAGCAGGAAACCCCAAAAGATAAAAAAGTGGGCCGTGCCCGGCATGAGAAATCGAAACAACCGGAGCTGACCGGCCACATACACGATCAAGCCTTTGATTCGCTCGCCCCACCGTCCAACGGAACCGCTGGGCTGGCCACGCCGCATGTTGCGCCATAACAGTTGGTAGGTCCGCATACCAAAGATTCCACCAGCAACCAGCAGAGCGAGCAGGACTATGATTGATTTGGTCACTTCGTAGGCCATGGCTCTATCCACCCCTGGCCTGCCGCACTTGTTCGGTCAGCGCCGGCAGCAGGTCAAGCAGATCAATCTGGGCGCCATATCTGGCCACATCAAAAATTGGCGCGGCCGGATCGGTGTTAATGGCAATGACTAACTCGCTGTCGATGATCGCCTCGACGTGCTCCGGGGCGCCGCTGATGCCCACAGCCAGATAAAGCTTCGGTTTGACTCGCTTGCCAGACTTGCCAACCAACCGGGTTGCCGGCAGCCAGCCCTGGTCCACCACCGGTCTTGAAGCACACACCACCCCGCCCAAAGCCTCGGCTAACTCTTCCGCCAGCTCAAGGTTGTCCTGGTTTTGGAGGCCGCGCCCGGCAGCGATGAGGATCGGCTCCCTGGCAATGTCCACGTCTCCGGTAGCGGGTTCGATGTACTCCTTCGTTACCACGCGCAACCCCTTCAACGCCGGGGGATCCAGTCGGACCACCTCAGGTGGCTGCGGGCTGCGGCCCTGTTCCGGCTTGAAGCCGCCGGGGACCATCATGACCAACGCCGTTGGGCCGGGCAAATCACCCTCGGCCATGATTCTGCCGCCACAGGTTTGGCTGACGAATTTGAGCCGGTCATCCTCAGCCCGAACGCTGCGGCAGTAACTCACCAGCGGCTGTGACAACCGCGCCGACAGCCAGCCGGCTACATCTCCGCCAATCGAGGTATCGCCAAACAGAACCGCACGCGGCGCGTTATCACTGATTAAGGCGACCAGCACTTGCTGATAAGCGTCTGAGGTAAAGTCGGCCAGTGCAGGATGGTCTACGTACCAGACGCGGTCGGCGGCCAAGTCAGCCGCCAGTTCCCGCACGTCGTGGCCTAGCAGCACGGCGATCACCTGGCCCTCTGTGCCCTGGGCCAGCGTCCGTGCTGCCGCCAGCATGATGTACGAAATATCCGCCACCTGCTCACGCAGGTGCTCGATGATTACATAAATATCCTGGTTCATCCTTGCCCTCCTGTTCTGGAAATGAGCGTGTCAACCTTGCGCTTGGCGTGCGGGCCAGGCTTGCCCTCCATCTTCATCGTCTCAGAGCACGCCTTGTTCTCTCAATATCCCAACCAGCCTGGCGGCGATCTCGTCCACATCGCCTTCGATCATCGTAGCCCGTTCGCCTACCTCCGGCTGGAACATCCGGCTCACCAGTGGCCCACCGATGAACTCTCGCTCGGCCGCTGGCTGCGTCTCGATCGTGACCGTTTTCATCATCTGGCGAACCTTGCTGATCGGAACGTAACGTGGCGGTTTCGCGGCAGCCTGAATGCCCAGCACGGCCGGCAGTGTCACCTCCATCACGGCAATCAACCCGCCGGGATACTCCTTGCGCACCGTGGCCTTGTCACCATTGATTGCCACCCCGGAGACATAGCCGACGTAGGGCATGCCCAGGTGCTCCGCTAACTGCGGCCCTACCGACCCATCCAGGTCATTGTGCGCCTGCACGCCGGTCAGGATCAACTCGGGCCGCAGCGTTTTAACGGTGTTGGCAAACACCCGGGCCAGGGCGTGATTGCTGACACTTTCCTCAAAGCTCCCGGTAAGTTTGATCAACCGGTCGGCGCCTTTAGCCGCTGCCGTGTAGAGCACATCGTCCACCCCTTCAACGTCCAGGGCCACAATTGCCACTGATCCTGCGCCGTTTTCTTTGAGCAGGATGGCCTGTTCGATGGCATGGTCGTCGAATTCGTTGAGGATCAGGCGCATATAAGTGAGGTCAAGCGCAGCGCCACTCTCGGCAATGGTCAGTTCTTCAACCAGGTCAGGTACAAATTTGATTGGAACCACAATGTTCATTGGCTTTACCTCCTAATCTTCTCCCATCGCTTCGGCCAGCAGTTCGGCAATATCTTTTACCGCCAACCCGACAGCTTCTTTGGTCATCTTGATAGCGTCTTCAAAACGCGGCGGTTCGTACGGGCAAGCCACGGCCAGAGTATCTGCGCCAGCGGCAATGGCTTCCCGGATACGCCACTCGGAGGTTCGGGTGTGAGCTTTCTCCCACTGAAAGCCATCCAGCCACATCCCGCCGCCCCCACCGCCGCAGCACAGGCTGGTAGTGCGCGAGTGCGACATCTCCACCAACTTCACGCCGGGGATGGCCTTCAACAACGTGCGTGGTTCGTCATAGATACCATTGGCGCGACCCAGATAGCAAGGGTCATGGAAAGTGACCGTAGCTTTCACTTCCTGTTTGAGCAATGGTCTGAGCTGATCCAGCCGCTCGGCCAGAAATTGGGTGTAATGTCGCACCGGGTAGGAGATACCCAGCGCCGGGTACTCGTTCTTGAGCGCGTTGTAGGCGTGCGGGTCGCTGGTGACAATTTCATTGAGCTTATACTTGCTGAACGCCTGGCCGTTTTTCGCCGCCAACATCTCAAACAGCCCACGCTCGCCGGTCAGTCGCTGCGAGTCGCCATCGCTGACCTCATCCGGTCCCAAAATAGCAAAGTCCACACCCAGGGCGTTGAATATCTTGGCCAGCGCCCGGCTGGTCAACTGGACGCGGGGATGATAGGCAGGATAGTCGCCGACAAACCACAACACGTCTGCCGACTTTTTATCCTTGCCCATCACCGCTACCGGGGGCTGAATATCTCTGCTCCAATCGGCTCGCTTGCGTGGCGATTGGCCCAGAACATTGCCGTACCGCTGTGAGTTTTCCAGCGCAATTTGCAGCTCGGCCGGAACCCGCCCCGCCAAAAGCACTTCTTCTTTGGCCCGGGTCATCAGACCGAGGGTCAGCGGGATTTTGGCCGGACAGACTTCGGTGCAGGCATAGCAAGACACACACATCCAGATCGTGTCGCTCTCCAGCACCTTGTCAAATACTTCTGCCCGCAAAGCGGCGATCATCCGGCTGGGCGGGAAATCCATCAAATAGCCGAAAGGACACACGCCACTGCATGTGCCGCACTGCAAGCAGATGCGAATACGCTCACCATCTGCCACCTTGAGCAGGCTATCGTAGAATGACTCACTGACTGAGGGACTTCGAGAAACTGCGGTTGTGACCATAAAGACACCTCCAACACAATGGGCCTCAATAAAGAGGCTGAACTTATGGTCTGATCCCTTCTGGGGAGTAGTTATTCAGTTGAGGATGAACTTCAGGTTATTGATAAGGATTTCTTAGGTGTAGCGAAAAACTCAGTAATGAAACGAGGCGTAATGCCGAGAGGTGTTGCTGCACAGAACTTTGCCCTTCGCGCCAACAGCAAGCACGGCAAAAAGGGACGAAGGTGTGATCTATATCGGAGTCAGAGGGATAGGAATCATCCCATGCTTCATAATTTGCGTTATATCTTTTCCTCAATTCTTAGAAATGATAAATGTTAATTTTACTCGTGACAATATCATCATATTTACAGACTATTGGCCATATCCCGTTCCCGCGATATAATTCTGGAGGCTTAGGATGAAGGATTTTTGGTCAGAAATGATCTCTTTGACCACATCCCCAATTGAAATAATACCCATCAACCGATCATCCACGAGTATGGGTAGATGCCGGACGTGCTTATCGGTCATCAGCACCATACATTCTTCCATTGACTGTTCAGGGTCTACTGAGATCACCTCTTCGGTCATTATCTCGCTGACCGGGGTGTTCAAAGAGGATTTTCCTTTCAGGATGACCTTCCGGGCGTAATCCCGTTCCGAGATGATACCCACCAGCTTCCCCGCTTTGACTACGGGTAAGGCCCCCACATCCTTGTCACTCATCATTTTGAGCGCCTCATAAACCGGAGTATCAGGGGTAATGGACCAGACGTCGCTATACCCTTTGGTTTTCAAAACCTGGTTGACCGTTATCATAGCTCAATTCCTCCTGAAACTTATTTTTTGATAGTATCCCCCCTATTGAAGGCAACAACATCCAACATCTCCCTGATCTTCTCGTTAGCGGCTCACACGTCGAATCAGGGGATTGATGCTTTTGGGGTTTGGTGTAATCAGTTCAGTTCGTGGAGGATAACTGAGGAATGAAGCTTGAGAAAGAGGATTTGCAGGCTTAATGTTGCCCAATAACCTACTTTGCTTCTCAGTATACTAAATGAAGGTACTCATGTCTAGTGACAAATGTCACAAATACTTTGCCCGAGTCTTAAGGCGATGTTGCTGCCGGAAATGGCGAGATAAACACTATGAATTGCCGTTTAGTTTGGTAGTGGTTATCCAGAGTCCGCGAGAGATTTGATCTAGGATAGGGAAGTTGTTGGCAGATTTGATACCCGACAAGAGGGTGTTTCCAAATAGAAGCCAATAGGAGCGAAAATCGGTCAAAAATAACGTTCAGACAATCAATAGGCGCACGAGACCCTCTGGCAGATGAAAAATCTGCCTAACGAGCGGCTAAATTGTGGGTTGAAAGCCGGCTGGGGGTAAGGTGAAGTCCCAGCGGAACACAATTTTGAGTTCATGCAGGCGATTGAGGGCCAAAAGGCGGTATAACCAGCGCCAGCCCAGTTGAAATAGGCTCAAATCGCGCCGATCCGCTCGATCTACCTGATCGGCTTGATTGATTACAATTAGGTGCGTCCCCAGTCCCAGAGCCAGACAAGTGGCCATGGCCAGACCCAAGATGAGACGGTCAAGATGGGCCGGCGTGGTCATGTGAGTGCGAGCCAATTGAAAACCGCGGGACTTACAATTGCCAAATAAAGTTTCGACCCAGTAACGCTTATCATAAATCAGGTGGGGCTGGTTAGCCGGAGCCAGGTTGGAGATGAGACCCAAAGGTTGGTCATAGCCCTGTTCCCACTGAACCGTCATCGTCAGATGGGGGATTTGATGGGCTTCGGTAAAGGCGACCAGAGACCAATGCTTGACTTGACCCGCTTTCAAGCCGGCCGCTTCATAAACGGTTTGGGCGGCCAGCCAGGGGCCATCCGGCTCAAGTTGAACCCGGTAGTTGCTTTGAAAATGAAAGACAAAGCCCCAGTTTTTCGGGATTAAGCCGGTGATGACGGCTTCATTACTGAATTCAGCATCACCCAGGACAATCACCCGCCGACAATGGTGCAAGCGCGGGGCGATTTGGTCCAACAATTCTTTTTGAAACTGGCCTTTGACATGCCCTTTCTTACCCTTGAGAGTCTTCCAAACCAAAGGCAAGACGGTCTGGTGATAGGCCAGGCCAATGAACAAGGTTCGACATTTTGGACCGACCTGAGTGCAATCAATTAACAGGTAAGCTGTCTCGTTACCCAAGCTGATCAACATCGTTCGGACAAAGGGTTCAAAGTACCTTTCGACCTCAACCTGCTCATCGACCCCGAAACGTTCAAAGCGGCGAACCAGGCTGGGCAGTTTCAGCAGCAACGGGACACACATCGCGATGGCAAATAGTTGCACGTGAGGCCCCAAGAGCATACCGGTAATCAGCATTGCCAATGTCTTGATATAGCTCGGCTCTATATTTTTATCGGCATAGATATTTTGCAAAAAATCTCGGTTCCAGATATAGAGCGCTTGGTTCGGGTTGACGGTGGGCAGCATTGTTATTCACCCCTGGCTTTTATGTGCTGATTTGATAACGTAACCGTCAACTATTTTGTCCTAATTCGTCTCATTGTTAAATTTAGCCAAGACTAAACGCTATGTCGGGTAGCAAAGATTTTTGTTAAAGAGCTTTACCAAAATTTGGATCTACTGAGGCCATAAAATTTCTTATCATTCTTAAGGGGGATACAATGACAACACATCAAGGGCATTTGCCCGATCACGGGGATCACATGGGGCAGCACGAGTCTCATGGTGGTCACACCCCGGCTAAAGCTAAAACCCATGCCGGCCATGGCGCAGACCATCAAATGCAGCACACTCCCTCGGCCTCAGCCCACGCCGGCCATGGCGGACATGAGGGACATGACAAACACGCCGGCCACAGCGAGGCAATGTTTCGGGATCGCTTCTGGCTCACTCTGATCTTGACCATTCCGGTATTAATTTACAGCGAGATGATTCAACACTTGCTGGGGTTTCAGCCGCCCGTTTTTCCCGGCTCGGCCTGGATCGCGCCGATCCTGTCGAGTGTGATCTTCTGGTGGGGCGGCTGGGTCTTTTTGAAAGGGGCCGGGGATGAGCTGCGCCGCCGCCAGCCGGGGATGATGACCCTGGTGGCGATGGCTATCAGCACGGCTTACGGCTACAGCCTGGCCATCGATCTAGGGCTGGTGGAAGGCATGTCTTTTTACTGGGAGATGGCCACCCTGGTGGTCATTATGCTCCTGGGCCACTGGCTGGAAATGCGGGCCATCGGC
>CAZRYD010000287.1:0-8621 GCA_964604225.1 uncultured Caldilineaceae bacterium | reverse complement strand
ATGGGCCATACTTTGCAGCACCTTGATAAACTCTATGAACTGCAAACGGTTGCCACGATGAACCGCTATGAATTGCGTGGCAGGGTAGATACACTGGAAAACAGGGTCAACAGCCTGCAAGCAAAAATTGACCGGCTGATGGCCGGAATGGAAAAGTCTCTGCCCAGGTCTTCCGGCCAATAACACAAAGATTTCCCGTCCGCTAGAGTCAGGCCAATCAATCCTTTTAAAACCCGCCAGGTTTGGCAACCTGGCTATTTTCTTTATGTCATGATAAGGGAAACGCGCAATTTAGGCAAGCCTCCCAATGAGGGACCAAGAGAGGGACTGTCAAGACGGTCTCTTTTTATTTTGCGATGTGGTTGCCAACCCTCTTTTCCCCCATTATAATACCTATGGTTATCCCCCCTTTTATGTTGGAGAAAAAGATGACTGAACTTGTTACAGAAATAGTTAGTGGAGAGTCTTATCAATACTACCCACTTGGCAAGTATGTTGTGCGGGCTATCGGTGTTTGTGGAGAGCGACCCACTTTCAAATATACCCGGATTGAAACCCCCGGTGCCCTTGAACGCTTGGCTGCCGGCGAAACCATTGATGAAATCGTTAAAGGTTATCAAGGTCGGGTGCCACGTGAGGCGATTATTGAAGCGATGAGCGCGAGATAAAATCTATTTCTTGATTGTCGCCCTGAGCACCCTATAAGGAGTAAATTCTTGCCCAAACAAAAATCCTACCTCCTCCTCACCGTCTTCATCTCCGGTATGACCACGCTCGGCGTGGAGCTGTCGGCCAGCCGCTTGATTGACCCCTTTTTCGGTAACTCGCTGGTCATCTGGGCGGCGATTATTGGCCTGATGCTGCTCTATCTGACCGCTGGCTACCTGATCGGCGGGCGCTGGGCGGATCGAGACCCGCGCGAGAGTACCCTGTTCCAAATTACGGCCTGGGGCGCATTTTTGGTGGGCTTGGTGCCTTTCATCTCCGCCCCGGTCTTGCGCTTCTCGGTGCAGGGCTTTGCTGACTACGATGTGGGCATTCTGCTCGGCTCGTTGACAGGAGTGTTGATCCTCTTCAGCCTGCCGATTACCTTATTGGGCACGGTTTCGCCCTTTGCCATTCGCCTGGCCTTGAGGGACGTGCAGCACGGCGGCAACACCGCTGGCTCGATTTATGCCCTCAGCACCCTGGGCAGCCTGGTGGGGACGTTTCTGCCGGTGCTGGTGCTGATCCCCACCATCGGCACGCGGCTGACCTTTTTTACCTTTAGTATCGTTTTGCTGGCGGTCAGTTTGGGCGGCTTATTTTTGACCCAGCCCCGACGAGGTTGGGCTTATGCGCCGATGTTGGTCACGCTGGTCGGCCTGAATATATGGTGGCCCGCCGGCCCAATCAAGGCCAGCCCCGGCCTAGTCTACGAAACGGAGTCTAGCTACAACTATATCCAGGTGGTCCAAGAAAGCGACGGCCAGGGCGGCTGGTGGCGGGGCCTACAATTAAATGAGGGCCAGGGCATCCACTCGGTCTACAACCCCCATTATCCCGATTATCCCCTGGTGGATGGGGTCTGGGACTATTTTTTGGTCATTCCCTACTTTAACAACCCGCCCTATACGGAGAGCCAAGTGGGCCGGGTTTTAATCATCGGTTCCGCGGCGGGGACAATCTCCAAAGGCTACAGCAGCATCTACGGCCCCATCCCTATTGACGGCGTAGAAATTGATCCCGGCATCGTCGAGGTGGGCCGCCGCTGGTTCGACATGACTGAGCCGAATCTGGAAGTGCATGCCCAAGATGGGCGCTACTTTTTAGCCAATACCACCAAAACCTACGATGTCATCGCCGTCGACGCCTACCGCCCGCCCTACATCCCCTTTCACCTGACCACCCGCGAGTTTTTTCAGGAAATTTACGACCATCTCAACGAAGACGGGGTCATGGCCATCAACGCCGGGCGCACCAGTACCGATTATAGCCTGGTCGAGGCGCTAGGCAGCACCATGCGCTCGGTGTTTCCCAATGTTTACGTGCTGGACATGCCCGACTACGGTAGCTCGTTGGGCAACAGTTTGGTCATTGCAACCAAACAGCCGACCACCATTGACAACTTTGCCCAGAATGTCGCCCACCTCCAGCAGCCCCTGCTGCGGGTTGTGGCTGACCGCGCTTTGCAGACGCGCCTGTGGGAACTGCCCCCCGGTCCGGTTGCCTTCACCGACGACAAAGCGCCCGTGGAACAGGTTATTCACAGCTTGATTTTTCGCTATTTGTTAGGGGGAAGTTAATTTCCCCACTTCTGTCTGAATCGCTCTGACGCGCCTTTTGTAATCGCCCCGCCATGGCCAAAACAGGCCACCTCAAAATCCAGTTGAGCCAGCTTGACCAGGCTGCGTTTGGCCTCGGCTACATCCTCATAAACAAAATGCCAGTTCAGGCCCAGCACGGTATTGGCCGTGTCGGCCGCAAAAAGGACGCCACCGTGCTGCGGCCAGAGAAAGGTGAGCTGCCCGGCCGTGTGTCCTGGAGCATGGATAGCTCGAATTCCCCCGGCGATGGGCAATTCCTCGCCATCTTGTACTTCGTGTTCAATGGTGATTGGGGTAATAGGCTTGGATTTTAGGAATAAACTAAAGAGGCCGCCGATAACTCCATTGAGTAACCCCGGCCCAGCCTGAAAAGGGCGCATCATCTGCCCCGCTCGAAGGAGGGCCGCATCGATAGGGTGCATCGTGGTTGGCGCGCCGGTGATTTGTTTCAACTCAGTCAAGCTGCCGGTGTGGTCAAAATGGCAGTGGGTCACCAGAATGTGACGAATGTCATTTGGCTGCTTCCCCAATGACCGCACGGCCGCCAAAATCTTCGGGGCGCTGCCCGGCATGCCGGTGTCAATCAGGGTCAGGCCATCGTCGGCGTCGAGAAGGAAGGCGTTGACTCCGCCCAGCGGGATGGCGTAAAGCCCCGGTACAATCTGTTTAACGGTCATTGGGTTCCTCCCCTATAGGGTTTTAGCCTTGTAGTTGAGCCATCAATTGGCTAAGTGCCTTCTTTCGCTCCACCTTGCTCTTTTCTTCGTACAAAATGATGGGCGGCGCAGCCCGAACCGTGCACTGATCCCCCACCAGTGGGCAGCGTTCACAGGTTTCATTAATGATGACCAGCGGAATGGCCGGGTCTTCGACAAAGCGGATGACCTGCTTCAACTCGGCGTCAATCCGAAAGCCGACGATGACGCTGCTGCCGACATGGGCCGACAGCACCAGCGGCCGGGCAAAACCAAAATTCAAAAAGCGTTCGTGCGACTCCAAAAACTCCGAGATTTGCGCGCCCACCAGAGGAACGGCGGCAGATTCACCGGTAGAGCTGACCGTCGCCTGGTCTTTCAAGAGGCGCATGGCCAACCACCTGCGGCAATAATGTTCATGTAGGCCGATACCGCTGGGTAATAACAGGTTATTCATGTTGAGCTGCTTGACCAGCTTGAAATCGCTATCGACGTTTTGAAAGCGGAGGAAATGGAGCTTGATGCCAAAAAATTGAGGAATCAGTTCACAAAAACGATAGAAAAGCATTTCCGGAGTTACATCGTATTTATCGAGCATGTTGAGCAGGCGATAGGGACTCCAGGTATTGAGCTGAAAAAACTCCTGCAAGTCGGCCAGAATTGCTGGGCGGGGCATCAGCAGCGCCCCGGCAAAGTAAGAGGCTTTGAAATCGTTGAGGACCTGCTGGAACGACTCGACCTTGTCCGGGGCCGAAGTGTTGGCTCGCTCCTTAATGCGCAGATATTGATAGCCCAATTCACGCGCCAGGAGAAATTTGATTTGCATCGGGTGCAGAGCCGCGTTGAGCAATAACTTGGGCTTAGCCCCGGCGATAAAAACCGAACGATAGCTGGACAGCGCGGGCTGCTCGGCCAGGCGAGTGTGATCCAGTTGATAGCCAAACGTTTGCGTGATGATTTCTTGCAGTGCGGCTAAACCCAGCGGCAGTTCCCGGTTAAGCCGGTATTGTTCGGCAAATTCGCTGGCTGCGTCCTCCAACTCCTGGAAATAATTCTCGTGGATTTCCTGGTACGAGCGCAGCGCCGCCCGCAGAAAATGTTCCTCCTTCATATCGTACTGGCGGCCAATTTCTAAAACAGCGTGCAGCAGGGCGCTGGCTTTATCCGGCGCGCGGGTAAACAGGTTGACCAAATCGGCCATTTCCAGATCAAATTCCTCAAAGGGGAATTGGCGCAGCAGCGGCGAGGAGAGAAGGGTCTCCAGGTAGGTCAGCGACGAAGCCAGCTTGATCGAAACCAGGTCGTCGTAACTTTTGCCCAGCACGCTGGCCATTTTCATGATTTTATCGGTTTTGGGATATTTACGCCCTTTTTCAATTTCGGTGACATAGGAGGGCGATAGGTCGCAGCGGCTGGCAAATTCCGACAGGTTCAGCCCGGCTTCCAGGCGAGCCTGGCGCACCTTCATACCAAAAATCATATTAACCAGATTGGCGCTCATAATTTGTCCCTCACATCCCTGGCAGAAATTAACATAGCCCCGCAGCAAAGTCAAATAATTTGAGTTAGACCTCAAAGGTTCGCATTCTGAATAGTCCGGAAAGGATTATCGAAGGGCGCGAACTGTGTAAGTCCTGCTTAATAAAAATCCTGGCGAAATCTCCCCCGCGCGGGGGGTTGACAACTCAGTTATCTCATGTTACAATTATAGCGAAAATTCGCTATTAGTAAAGTTATACTAAAAATAAAAATTTCGCAACGTTTGAGGAGACAACATTTATGGCTAACAACAATAGCTTGCAGCGCCAAATTACAGAAATAGAGCGCAGTTGGAATTTCGACAAGCGCTGGCAGGGTATCAAGCGCCATTACAGCGCGGCCGATGTGGTTAAGCTGCGCGGCTCGGTGCACATTGAACACACCCTGGCCAGGCTGGGGGCGGAGCGGCTGTGGCGTTTATTGCATACGGAAGATTATGTGCATGCCCTGGGGGCTGTCACCGGCAATCAGGCCATGCAAATGGTCAAGGCTGGCTTGCAAGCCATCTATTTGAGCGGTTGGCAGGTTGCCGCTGACGCCAATGTGGCCGGGCAGATGTATCCCGATCAGAGTCTTTACCCCGCCAACAGCGTGCCCCACGTGGTGCAGCGGATCAATCAAACCCTTCAACGCGCCGACCAGATTCATCACGCCGAAGGCCATAACGGCGTTTATTGGTTTGCCCCCATCGTGGCCGACGCCGAGGCCGGTTTTGGCGGGCCGTTGAACGCTTTTGAACTGATGAAGGCCATGATCGAAGCCGGTGCGGCAGGGGTCCATTATGAAGACCAGTTAGCCTCGGAGAAGAAGTGCGGTCATATGGGCGGCAAAGTGCTGCTGCCAACCAGCCAATTTATCCGCACCCTCAATGCTGCGCGCCTGGCCGCCGATGTGATGGGCGTGCCGACTTTACTCGTGGCCCGCACCGACGCCAACGGGGCTTATCTCATCACCAGCGATATTGACCCCACAGACCAGCCCTTCTTGACCGGCGAGCGCACCCCCGAAGGCTTTTTCCGCATGCGGGGCGGCCTCGAGGCGGCCATTGCCCGCGGGCTGTCCTACGCGCCCTATGCCGATATGATCTGGTGTGAAACGGCCCACCCCGACCTGGATGAAGCCCGCCGCTTTGCCGAAGCCGTGCATGCCCAATATCCCGGCAAATTGCTGGCCTACAACTGCTCTCCTTCCTTCAACTGGCGGCTCCATCTGGATGAGGCTACCATTGCCAAATTCCAGCGCGAACTGGGCGCAATGGGCTACAAATTCCAGTTCATCACCCTGGCCGGTTTCCATACGCTCAACTATTCCATGTTTGAATTGGCGCGAGGGTATCGAGATGAGGGCATGACGGCCTACGTGCGTCTGCAAGAGGATGAATTTGCCCACGAGCCTTATGGCTACACCGCCGTAAAGCACCAGCGCGAAGTTGGCACCGGTTATTTTGACCTGGTGGCTGAGGCTGTTTCGGGTGGCATGTCGTCCACTACGGCCCTGAGCGGCTCCACCGAAACTGAACAATTTATCGAGCCGCACCTGGCAGAAATGCCTGTGCATTAAGCCTTAATCAAAACGGCCCGCTATCTGCGGGCCGTTTTTGATTCTAAATTTGCCCCAACTCGGTAAGCCGTCAAAAAGAAGCGAGACGAGACGGAGGGTAGAAAAGGGGAGATTACGGCTGGCTTAAATTGTAATCAGTGTAATAATCTTTTTCGACCACCTGCCCGCCCGGTACCTCAAAATTCAACACGCGGGAAGCCAGCCACTGCCCGGTTGGAGTGTGGATCATACACTGGTAACCGCCAGGGGTGAGTAAAAACTCCTGCCGGGTGTTCGGGGGGATAAGCTGCGAGGTGTTGGTTGGGCCGGTCAGGTCGACCACCAGATCGTAGCCGGTGGGATTGAAAAAAACGAGCAGCCCCTTGCCGCTGGGAAGAGGGGGGCCGGCAGGTTCCACCATTGCAGCCGGTTGGGCCACGGCGACAGGCTTGGCCGGGACCGGAGGCGGCGTTGCGGTTGGAACAAGCAGTACCGGCGCGGAGGTGGCCGTGGGGTCGCGGTGACCAATGGGCGTGTAGGTCGGCGTGGGCAAGGTATCGGACAGGCTCGTCCGAGGCAAGGCTGGGGTGGGAGTGACAACCAGCGAGAGGGAGTCGCTTTCATCGGCTAACTCGCTCAGGCTGATTAAACTGCCGCTGTGGGTTGGACTGGCCGCTACGGGGGCCGTGACCGGCGCTGAAGCCGACTGGCTGGCCTTGACCTGCTGGCTGAGACCCCATTGATACCCTGCCCAGATCAGGCCGACAGCCAGCAGCAGGATGAGTACTGCCGCGCTAAAAACATACCCCAGCCAGCGGGACCAAGATCGGCCGGGGCGCTGGCTCGATTCGGCAAAGCCGTGGGTTGGAAAATTTTTCGGCAAGCTGCAAGCCACAGACAGGGCCCGGGCGAACTCCGCCCCGGTGTTGTAACGCAGCTCCAACCCCTTCGACAGCATCCGCCCGACGACTTCACTTAGCGCCACCGGAATACCTGGGTTGAGGCGGTATAAAGGCCGGGGCTGCTGGTAGGCCTGGGCATGCAAGATCGCCGACGGGCTGCCGGTAAACGGCGGTTGGCCGGCCAGCATCTGATAGCAGAGGATGCCCAGCACGTACAAATCGGAGCGGCGGCTTGGCCCCTGGCCTTGCACCCGCTCCGGAGCCAGCGTCTCGGGATCGCTCACCCCGCCCTGTTTGAGGATATTAATCCCAAACAACGCCTGCGTCAGCCCAAAGTCAGCCACCCAGACCCGGTCGTCGGGACCCAGAAAAATGCGGCCGGCCGACAGGCTGCCGTGGGTAACAGATTTTTGGTGGGCGTAATCCAGGGCTGAGGCAATCTGCCGGGCAATGTACTGCATCCGTTGCGGTGAGAAAGAGCCTTCAGTATGCAACACCTGGGCCAGTGTCGGGGCCATCACCCAATCCTGCACCAGATAAAGCCAGCCGCCGACTTGCCCGGCTTCGTAGCTGCGGACAATGTTGGGATGTTCCAATTTGGCCGTCTGCTGAGCGATCAACTTGACGCGCCGGACCAAAAACTCATCCGAGGCCAGAAGCGAGGACAATACTTTAATCATTACCGGGGCATTGTCTGCCTTGCGCTCGGCGCGATAAACCGACATCATCTCATCCTGGCTGAGTTCTTCAACCAGGGTATAGTTTTCAAGCTGAGAGTCTATTGAGGTATTCATTATTGCTCCATCGAGGCCAATACTGCGGGGATTTGTACTCGTTTATACGAGAGTGGGGAAATTTTCCTTCAATGTTTATTTTTAAGGGCAGGTTTTGAATTTGACCAGTCGTGAGCAAAATGCTATACTACAATCCGTTGTCGATCAACGGCGGTTACTTAAACAGGCACGCCGAGGTAGCTCAGTTGGTAGAGCATTTGACTGAAAATCAAAGGGTCCCCAGTTCAAGTCTGGGCCTCGGCACCTTACCAATTTTGGGAGATCGTCTAATGGTAGGACAGCGGCCTTTGGAGCCGTATATCCAGGTTCGAATCCTGGTCTCCCAGTGCAACCATTAAAATTAACTTGGGGGCGTAGTGTAGCGGTCAACACGTCGGCCTGTCAAGCCGAAGATCGCGGGTTCAAGTCCCGTCGCTCCCGCTGAGACACGAAGACCCACAGTGACAGGCGTCACTGAGAACGTGTCGTAACCAGAGGTAGAATGTGCTGTTCGTTCCGAGGTTTGGAACGCATTCCCTCGTATTGTAACTGCTCCGAGCAATGCTCGGAGCAGTTTTCTTTTTGGGGCAAAACAAAAGAGGCAGGTCGTAAAACCTGCCCTCAAAAGAGGATAGCCACTTATTTGAGGCTTATGTTAGATTGACCGCTTTTCTGATCGTAACCTGTCAAGCGCCGTCTGTCCGCAGCCAGACGCGCATCGCTCCCGGTTCGCGGTTGGCCCAGGCGTAATAGGGGATGGCCGTAATGGGGACTGGGTGGGTAGCCGGCGGGTCAGGCCGGTACAGGGTGTCCACCCAATCACTATCAATCAGGGCTGCCGCTGTCCCTCGCAGAACGACGACGCCT
>CAZRYD010000286.1:0-8669 GCA_964604225.1 uncultured Caldilineaceae bacterium | reverse complement strand
CGCCGCGTAATTGATGTTCCAGGGTTAATTGCTCCAGCACGGCATCATCCAGGGCTGAGGTATAAAATTGGAACGTGTTTTTGCCATGCTCTTTAGAGCGGTAGAGGGCCTGGTCGGCTTTGCGGACCAGTTCCTCGGTATTATCGCCATCGGTGGGGTAGAGGCTGATGCCGATGCTGGTCGTGACAAACAATTCGTGTCCAATCACGGGAAAAGGTTTCTGGCAAACATCCAGAATGCGTTGAGCTACCCGAACGGCGCCATAGGGGTCTTCCAGGTGGCTTAGCACAATCGTAAATTCATCGCCGCCCATGCGGGCCAACGTATCGCCGGGGCGAATGCATTTTTGCAGGCGTTGGGTAACCTGGTAGAGTAGACGATCACCGGCGGCATGCCCCAGGGTGTCGTTAATCAGTTTGAAACGATCCAGATCAACATAGAGAAGGCCGACCAATTGCTCATGTTGTCGGGCCTGGACAATGGCATGTTGCAGCCGGTCCCGGAACTGGATACGATTGGGCAGACCGGTCAAGGCATCATGCCGGGCCTGATAAGCCAGTTGATCGGCTAACTGCCGTTGCTCAATAGCAATCCCGGCCAGGCGGCTGGCCATGGTGATGATTTTCAGGTCACTCTGGGAAGGACTGGCCGGCTGGCGATAATAACCGGTGAAAGTACCCAGCATCGCCCCATCACTTGAGAAAATGGGGATAGACCAACTGGCCCGGAAGCCATGATTGAGGGCCAATTCTTGGTACTCACTCCAGGGCAAAGCAGCCGCGATGTCGCTTACGATGACGTTGTCGCCGCGATAGGTGGCTAAGCCGCGCACGCCGACGATTTGATTGAAATCGAGGCCATTGACGGTATGGATAAAGGAGGAAGGTAAACTGGGGGCCGCACTGTGATAAACTCGACTATTCTGCAGCAACAACACCGAGCCGACCAACTCAGGCCGTTGGCGTTCGACCATCTGAACCAGTTCGGTCAGTGTGGCGTCGAGAGGCTGGTTTTGCGCCACCATTTCCAGGACTCGATTGCGGTCTTTTTCCAGGAGTTCAGATTGTTTACGCTCGGTGATGTCGGCGATGGTGCCCAGATACCCAATAATTTCTCTGGCCTCATTGCGCAGCGATACAGCATTGCCAAAGACCCAGACAACTTTACCGGTAGGGGTGCGGAAACGGTATTCCATAGCAAATTCTCGCCCAGACTGTGCGGTTTCGTACCAGGCGGCAAAAACCTGTTCATAGTCATCGGGATGCAGCGCCTTGGCCCAACCGGTCCCCATTGCTTCAGTGGGCAAAATACCGGCCAGTTCGCACCAGCGATTGTTGACAAAGACACAGTCGCCGTGGGGGTCGGTTTGAAAAATACCTACCGGAGCATGGGTTGCCAGAGTCCGAAAGCGGGTTTCGCTGGCTAGCAGCGCTTGTTCAGCCCGTTTGCGGTCGGTGATGTCGTTGAGTGTGCCCGACGTCCCAAGGATAAGGCCATCGGCAGTCAAGGTGAGTTGAGCATAAATCTCTAACCAGCGAAAGTTATTATTTTTAGTGATGTAACGAGCGGCGTAGCGGCAGTAGGCGATTTCACCTTTAAGTAGGGCCTGGTGCAGTTCCTGACTCCACTGGCGATCTTCAGGGTGAATGTAATCAAAGGAGTCCGTCCCCAGACTCTCTTCGACCGTGAAACCGGTAATTTCCACCCAGGCGGGATTGAGGAACATCCAGAGCCCGGCTGTGTCGGTTTGAAAAATTACCTCCTTGACACTGTCAAGGACAGAACGATACTTGCGCTCGCTTTCACGCAAAGTTTCCTCAGTCTGCTTGATTTCGGTAATGTCGGCAGCGATGCCCAAAACTTGATTGGCCACCCCATGCTCGTCCAGGAGGGGACGTTTGATAATTTGCAGCCAATGGGTCTCCCCGTTAATCTGGGTCAGGCGTATTTCTGGGGTAAGATCTGTTTTAAGCGAGTCCATTACTGCCTGATCATCCTGCCAAATTGTGGCTACCTCTGCGGAGTCGGAAATGAAATCGGCATCGGTTTTGCCCAACAACTCTTCAACGGTGGTACCATAAGAATCGGCCACCGCTTGATTGACCAGGGTGAAACGCCCCTGGCGATCCCTGGCAAAGATGAAATTTGGGTTAATATCAATAACTTGTCGCAGAAAAGCCTGTTGTTGGCTCAGGGCTTCCCTGGCCCGATTGCGTTCGGCCAGTTCTTGTTGCACGGCTTGATACAGGCGGGCATTTTCAATTTGGGCTTGCTGGCGCTCTGTAATATCACGGATAGAGGCAATAATGAGCACATCATCCTCGGTTTCCAGGGGGTTGAGGCTGATCTCTGCTGGAAATTCACGGCCATCTTTGCACAGTCCATAAAAGTCGAGGTCAATACTCATGGGACGATTGTGAGGTTTGGTCAGGTAGCGGTTACGGAGTTTCCGATGCGTGCGGCGAAATTGTTGGGGGACTAAAATTTCAATGGGCTTGCCGATCAGTTCCGTTCTGGAGTAGCCAAACAACTTCTCTGTCTGCGAATTGACCAGGACAATTTTGGATCGTCTATTAACAATAATCATCGCCTCCGGGGCCGATTCCAGGAGTCCACGAAACTGCGTTTCGGAGCGTTTACGCTCGGTGATGTCGGTCACCATCGCCAGCGCGCCCAGATATTGCCCAGCAGTATTGTTAATGGGCGTGGTCGAGATGATGGCCCAGAGGGTGGAACCGTCTTTACGCCGAAGTTTGAGATCATGACTCTCTTTTAGCTCACGCTGGCGACGTTTCAGATTGCCGACGGCCATCGCCTGGTCTTCTTCCTCCATAAAAGCAGCCAGAGGCTGGCCCAGCATCTCCTCTGCTGTATAGCCCAGCATCTGGGCCAGGCGGTTGTTAACAAAAGTCGTCTTGTTGGCGGTATCAATCATCCAGATACCTTCGGTGGCGGTATCCACAATACGCCGATAGCGTTCTTCACTCTCACGTAGGGCTAATTCCGTTAGCTTTTGTGGGGTGATGTCACGATTTAAGCCGACAAGGCCGATGATCCGGCCGCGGTTATCGCGAAAGGGCACCTTTGTGCTCGAAACCCATTTTGGGGCGCCTGTTTCGTGATCCAAAATCACCTCTTCATGGCCGATGAGGGGGCGGCCCGATTGGAAGAGCGCCTGTTCTGTGGCCAGGTATTGTTCAGCCAATTCCGGGGGAGAAAAATCAAAATCGGTCTTGCCAATGACTGCGGCTGGCGTGGCCGCTCCCAGAACGTAGGCAGTGGCCCGGTTGGCTATCAGGAAGCGGCTCTCGGTATCCTTGACATAGACATAATCTGGTAGATTGTCGATGAGAGAACGGACCATGGTACGCTCTTCGGCTAACGTTTTCTCGGCTTCATCCTTAGCTAGTAAGGCTCGACGCAATTCTAATTCATCTACCGCTACCGCGGCCAGGTCGGTCAATATGGCTGATTGGGGCTGGCTGAGCTTCCGGGGAATGGTGTCAATGACACACAGGGCGCCCAAATTAAAACCATCCGAGGTTTGCAGGGGCGCACCGGCATAAAAGCGTATGTGCGGCGGCCCCACCACCAGCGGATTATTGGTAAAGCGAGGGTCTTTTGTTGCGTCTGGCACCACCATAACCTCATTTTTGAGGATGGTGTGAGCGCAAAAGGCGATGTGGCGTTCGGTCTGGTGGATTTCGAGACCATAACATGATTTGAACCACTGCCGGTCTTGATCTATCAGGGTTATCAGGGCGATGGGGGCAACAAATAACCGCGCCACCAGGCTGGTGAGGCGCTCAAAGGCGAGTTCCGGGGGGGTATCTAAAATGGCATAGTGTCTCAACGCAGCGAGGCGCTCAGTTTCGTTTTCAGGTAAGTGAGCATTCATAGGTAGCCTTGTGGTTTAAATGTCAACCTAACTTAAAGAGTCAAGTCATAGTATATAATAAAGATTCCGCCTATTGTATAAGGCAAAAGTCATCACTTGAAGAGTCAAAAGTACTTGTCGGCTGAGTCTAGTTGTTCAAGCCAGGCAGCCAAAGTAAAAGGTGCGGGTCAAGGTTTATCACCTCGACAAGAATTGCCAATTGGCTTCAAATGCTTACAATGGAGTGATTGCCAGCCCTGCCCAAAACGGGCTACAGGATCAATGTGAGTATAGGTTACAGATTACCCCATTTTTTACTTGCAGCGTGTTTTTTTATAATTACGTTGAATTCGCTGACCGCCTGCGGTGGGGTTGACAACACCGCCGCACAAGCAGATTCGACCCTGTCAGCACCAAGCCTCCCGGCGCAGATAACTGAATCGGCTCGCTACACCCCCACGGTTAACTTAGCTGAGATCATGTCCTCGCCCGATTACGGCATGCAGGTTTTCCTTTACTGGCAGCAGGAAGTGGCCGACCGCGACCTGAAGCTGGTCAAAGAAGCCGGGTTTCGCTGGGTCAAGCAGGAAATCCCCTGGCGCGAGGTTGAGGGCCAGGCCAAAGGAGCCTGGCACTGGGACAGCCCGGACCGGATTATGGATCAGATCGATGCCTATGGTTTAAAGGTGATTGTGCGGCTGGGGGCGCAGCCGGCCTGGGCTGCCAAGGCCCCGCTGCCCGAAATCAGCCCCCCTGCCAACATGCAGGATTTTTACGATTACGTTTTTGCCGTAGCCAATCGTTATAAAGGTCGGGTGGAAGCTTACCAGATTTGGAACGAGCCAAACCTGGCTCGCGAGTGGGGTGGACGTCCGCCCAATCCGGCGGAATACGTCGAAATGCTAAAGGTGGGCTATCAGGCCGTTAAGGCTGCCGACCCCCAGGCCATCGTCATCAGCGCCGGGCTGGCCCCGACTACCCGTCACGACGACGAGGCCGTGCCCGATACCTACTTTGTTCAAGGCATGTACGCTGCCGGAGGGGCGGCCTATTTCGACGCTCTGGGGGTACATGCGGCGGGCTACAAAAGCTCCCCGGAAACCGACCCGGCCACTGTGGCCGCCGATCCCCAATTGACCAATGGCGACAGCGCACCGGAGGAACTGCGCCGGGTCTACAGCTTCCGGCACGTCGAAGATATCCGCCAGATTATGGTCCGTAACGGCGATGCAGCCAAAAAAGTGGTCATCCTTGAGCTTGGCTGGACAATTGACCCTCGGCCCGACTCCCCGTACCGCTGGCATGCCGTCACCCCCGAGCAGCAGGATAAATACCTGCAACGAGCCTATGCCTATGCCCAAGCCAACTGGCAGCCCTGGATCGGGGTCATGAGCCTCATCTACATTGCCAACCCGCAGTGGGGTTGGGACGACGAGCAAACCTATTGGAGCATCGTCTACCCCGGTTACCCCGATCTGCGCACCGCCCCGGCTTATTACGGCGTATTGACCATGCCCAAGGTCCCCCCGGTGGAAGCCCAAAACTAAATCAATCACTTCATATTCAGCACTTCGGTGATATGCCCGACAGCCCAGTCAATCTCTGTTCGTTTAATAACCAAGGGTGGGGCAAAACGAATGACATGTTGATGGGTTTCCTTGCATAGAATGCCTCGCTCTTGCAGCGCCTCGCAGAAACGGCGCGCTCCTCCGGCCTCCGGTTTTAGCTCAACCCCAATCAACAGCCCTTTGCCGCGCACTTCCTTAACGTGTGGGCTGGGAATTTCGGCCAGCCGCTCCTGAAAATAGTTGCCCAGCTCACGGGCATTCTCGATCAAGCCTTCATCGCTGAGCACGGCCAGCGCTTCGATGGCGACCGCCGCCCCCAGCGGGTTGCCGCCAAAGGTGCTGCCGTGGTCGCCCGGTCGAAACAGGCCCAGTACTTCTTTCGAGGCCAGAACCGCCGAAACCGGATAAAAACCGCCGGCCAGAGCTTTACCGATAATCATCACGTCGGGGCGGACCCCTTCGTGGTCGCAGGCAAAGAGTTGGCCGGTACGACCCAGCCCAGTTTGAATTTCGTCGGCCATAAACAACATCTTATGTCGGTCGCAAATTTGCCGGACTTCTTTGAGGTAACCTGCCGGCGGCACAATCACCCCGGCCTCGCCTTGAATCGGCTCCACCAAAAAGGCGACCGTATTGGGTGTAATTGCGGCTTCCAGAGCTTTGGCGTCGCCGTAGGGGATTAGTTTGAAACCGGCCGGAAAAGGGCCAAAATCTGCCTTATACTGAACCTCAGAAGAGAAACCGACAATAGCGATGGTGCGGCCATGAAAATTGCCGGCGCAGACGATGATTTCGGCCTGCTCAGACGCTACCTTTTTAACCTGATAACCCCATTTGCGCGCCGCCTTGATAGCTGTTTCGACCGCCTCAGCCCCACTGTTCATGGGCAGAGTCAGCTCGTAACCGGTCAAATCGTGCAGATTTTTATAGAGCTGGCCTAATTTGTTGTTGCGAAAAGCGCGTGAGGTCAGGGTGAGCCGCCGGGCTTGCTCAACCATGGCTTGAATCAGGCGGGGATGGCAATGTCCCTGGTTCACCGCCGAATAGGCGCTGAGGCAGTCCAGATATTTGTTGCCCTCGACATCATAAAGCCAGACGCCTTCACCCCGCTCTAGAACCACGTCGAGGGGATGATAATTGTGCGCGCCGTATTGCTCTTCCAGTAAGATGTAAGCAGATGTTTGCGTCATGTTTGCTGCTCCTCGTGGAGATAAGATCAACAACCTTGTTTAAGGGGGTATTGTACCATGCGGTAACAAAAGAGGATATTGGCCGGTGGCGCCTGTCTCCCTGAAATTGGTCGAATCAAGCCAATTTCATTGCCAAAATGAGCTATTGATGGTACAGTAACTATTTGGTTTTTTATAGGCCGCCGCAGCAAAAAGGGTGTCGGTCTATAGCTGGTGGTCGAAGGTAATCACAACATGACCCAAAAGAAACTCATTATTCGCGGCGCTCGCGAGCATAATTTGAAGAATATAAACCTGGAATTGCCAAGGGATCAGTTGGTGGTCATCACCGGCCTGTCCGGCAGCGGTAAGAGCAGTCTGGCTTTTGATACTATCTACGCCGAAGGGCAGCGGCGTTACGTCGAGAGTCTCTCGGCCTACGCCCGCCAGTTTTTGGGCCAGATGAACAAACCCGATGTGGACCAGATTGAGGGCCTCAGCCCGGCCATCTCGATTGACCAGAAGGGCGCCAGCCACAACCCTCGTTCAACCGTTGGCACCGTCACCGAAATTCACGACTATTTGCGGCTGCTGTATGCCCGGATTGGCACGCCTCATTGTCCCAACTGTGGCCGGGAAGTCAACATTCAAACGACCCAACAAATTGTGGATGCCATTTTGGATAAAGCGGACGGTAGCCGGGTGATGATTCTGGCGCCACTGGTGCGGGAGCGCAAAGGGGAGCATAAAGCGGTTTTTGAAGACATTCGCAAAGCCGGTTTTGTGCGGGTGCGGGTTGATGACCTGGTGCGCGACCTGGACGAGGAATTTGAACTGGAGCCGCACAAACTCCATACCATTGAAGCGGTCGTGGATCGGCTGGTGATCCGGCACGACTCGCCCGATGAGGGTGATGCGACCCGCCTGGCTGACTCGGTGGAAACGGCGCTGAAACTGGGTAGCGGCGCTATAATTGTCCAGGATGTAACTAATCCAGATAAGCCCTGGGACCGGCTGTTCAGCGAGCATTTTGCCTGTGTCTACTGCGGCATCAGCCTGCCGGAGATCGAGCCGCGCCTGTTTAGCTTCAACAGTCCCCACGGCGCTTGCCCGGTTTGCGGCGGTTTAGGCGTCAAATTGGAGGTTGACTCGGAGCTGGTTTTGAACCCCGACAAGAGTCTGGCCGGCGGAGCAATCAGGCCGTGGGCCAGACTCAGCCAGAGTCACAAGGACGGCTATTACGCCCAGCTTATTGCCGCTGTGGCCGATTATTACAATCTGCCGCTTCATTCACCCCTCTCCGAATTTGGCCCCAAACAAAAGGATATTATTCTCCACGGGGGCAAAGCCGGCGATCAGATGACTCTACGTTATCACAATGCCGAAGGCGAGTTGCGCAGTTACACGACCGCTTTTGAGGGCGTTATCCCTCACTTGCAGCGCCGTTATAAGGAGGCGGTCAATACCAACAATAGCTATGCAGTCGGGGAAATCGAACAATATATGT
This sequence comes from uncultured Caldilineaceae bacterium, assembly GCA_964604225.1. Taxonomy (GTDB): domain Bacteria; phylum Chloroflexota; class Anaerolineae; order 4572-78; family J111; genus DSQQ01. The sequence continues at coordinate 548 of CAZRYD010000286.1, read as the reverse complement.
CTACCCGTACCTGCCCGGCTTGTGGGGGTCACCGGCTGCGACCGGAAGCCTTGGCGGTGACACTGGCCAACCTGGGCATCCATCAGGTGAGCAATTTGGCCGTAACCGAAGCCCTGGAGTGGTTTTGGGCCTTAGCTGCGGGACAGACTCCGGCACTGCCGACGAATGGCCGCAGCCCGGATTTGTCCTCGGAACAGTTGACCGAGCGACAACTCCTCATTGCCGGCCAAATTTTCAAGGAGATTAATGCTCGGCTGCAATTTATGCGGGATGTCGGACTGGATTATCTGACCTTGAGCCGGGCCGCAGCGAGCCTCTCCGGCGGCGAGTCGCAGCGTATCCGGCTGGCTACCCAGATTGGTTCACAGTTAATGGGCTGCCTTTATATTTTGGATGAACCCAGTATCGGCCTGCACCAGCGTGATAACCAGCGGTTGATCGAAACCCTCAAAGGGATGCGTGACCTGGGCAACACGGTGCTGGTGGTCGAGCACGATGAAGATACCATCCGTAGCGCCGATTGGATTGTGGATATGGGGCCAGGCGCA
>CAZRYD010000285.1:0-8703 GCA_964604225.1 uncultured Caldilineaceae bacterium | reverse complement strand
GAAATATTTCTGGAAGATGAGAGCGAAAGCGTATCGCGCACCCAGCCTCTTCTTTTGGAAGGGGCTTTTTTATTACCCAATGCCCCGCCAAAAGGGCCTCTCATTTAACCCAGGATGAGAGGCCCTTTTTATTTGACCGCCGATGACTGACCGTAGACCACCGTCGTCGGTCTGTGGTCGGCAGTCATCGTTGCAAAGTTTGTAAAATTTCAAAGCATAGGCCGAAGGAGAAAGAGCATTCATGACCCAGTCAAATTTAAGCACCCGAGTTGTTCATGCCGGCGAGAAGCGAGTCAAACCGCATCATGCTATCACCACGCCGATTGTCCAGACCAGCACCTATACCTTTGAAAATACCCGTGATCTGGTAGATTACATGGAAGCCCGGCTGTGGGGCGACGAAACCAAGCGCGAGGAATATGGGCGCTATGGCAACCCCACGGTGGCCGCCGCCGAGGCCAAGCTGGCCAACCTAGATGGCGGCGAGGCCGCCTGCCTTTTTTCGAGCGGTATGGCGGCGGTAACAACCACCCTGCTCAGTTTACTCTCAACCGGCGGCCACGTCATCATGACGGATGACTGCTACCGCCGCACCCGCCAATTTGTCACCAAATTTTTGGCTCGGTACAGCGTTGAAGCAACTCAGGTGCCGATGGGTGATTACGAAGCCCTGGAAGCGGCTATCCGGCCCAATACCAAAGTTATCCTGTCCGAATCCCCCACTAACCCCTACCTGCGCGTGCTGGATTTGGAAAAACTGGTGGCTATCGCCAAAAAGCACAATATTAAAACGATTGTGGACAGCACTTTTGCTACCCCCATTAACCAGCGGCCGCTGGAATATGGGGTAGATTTTGTGGTTCACTCGGCCACTAAGTATTTGGGTGGGCACAATGATTTGCTGGCCGGGGTGGTCATCGGCTCTAACTATATGATTAGCGCCATCCGGGACACGCGGGGCATTCTCGGCGATATCCTCGACCCCCACCCGGCCTATCTGCTGCTGCGCGGTTTGAAAACATTGGAACTGCGCGTCCTGCGCCAGAACGAAACCGCCGACAAAATCGCTCATTTCCTGGCCAAGCATCCGGCGGTGCGGCGGGTCTATTACCCCGGCCTGGTCAGCCATCCCGATTACGAGGTGGCCATCGAACAGATGACCGGTTTTGGTGGCGTGGTTAGCTTTGAGTTGGAAACCGACCTGGAGGGCACGGGCCGCTTTATCGACGAACTGCGCCTGCCCTACATTGGCCCCAGCCTGGGCGGGGTTGAATCGCTGGTGGAGCAGGTGGCGATTATCAGCTACTACGAACTCTCTAGCGAGGAGCGAGCCGAAATCGGCATCAGCGACAGCCTGGTCCGGCTGGCCGTCGGCATCGAGTCGGCGGATGACCTGCTGGCCGATCTGGCCCAGGCCCTGGACAAAGCCTTTCACACCGAAACGCTCTTTCAATGCGTAAACGGAAGCGGCCGGGTGGTTCCGATGGTTCTACAACGGCGATAAGCTGCGATACACGGCAAAAATGCCCTGCTGACGGATGGGGTTAACGCGTGCGCCGGCGCCACTCTTCCTTCAACTCCAGCGCCGCTAAATTATTTTCGATCTCCAAAAAATCTTTGAGCAGCCGGTTAAATTTGGCTGCCTCATCTAACATGGGGAAATGCCTGGAGTCAGCCAGGCCAATCAGTCGAATATTGGGCCAATGACCGTTCAAATTCCGGGCAGGGGCAGGGTCAATGAGGTTGTCCTTGTCACCATAAACGGTTAAAATCAGCAAATCGGTGAATTGAGTGAGGCGCCTCAAGCGCTCCTCGACATCCATTTGAGTCACCGACTGCACGCTCAGGCTAATCGCCTCGGGGCCGGTCTTCTCGGCTTCTTTTCGCACCTCTTTATAGGCAAATTGTCGCCGCCACAACAATCTGGTGATGATCGAATCATTGGCAAAGTTTAGCAGCTTGCGGCTGATGCTATCCGCAGTCAAGGGCAGGCTGACCGCCACCACCTTTTCGACCTGATCAGGATAATGGGTCGCATATTCAAGCGCCACCGCGGCCCCCAGAGCATGCCCCACCAGCGGAAACCGGCGAATTCCCATGGCACTAACAAAGTTATGAATCAAAGTCACATAATCGGACACACTATACCGAGGTTTGGATTTATCGGTGTCGCCAAAACCCCACAGATCCAGCGCATAAGTTCGATGTTTATCCGCGAGGGCCTGCATGGTCGGCACCCAGTAGCGCCACGAGCCGAGCCAGCCGTGGATGAACAGCACCGGCCGGCCCCGTCCAAAGGCTTCGTAGTGAACTACATCTCCATCAATAATTAGCGCGCTCATGCTCTATTTAAAACTACCCAAAGCAGCAAATAGTTACGTCCTCACATTTTGCCATATTTGCTTAAAATCTTGATGAGACGCTGCGGTAATTCTTCGGGGGTAAAAGGTTTCTGAAAATATGCTTCTGCGCCCATATCATAGCCCAGGTTGACGTCTGCCTCCTGGCCTTTGGCCGATAAAAAAACAACCGGAATATCTTTCGTCAATTCGTGTTGTTTAAGGGCCTGGCAGGCCTCAAGCCCATTCATTTTTGGCATACGGACATCCAGTAAAATTAAATCCGGGATTATTTCGACCGCTTTTTTTACCGCTTCTTGGCCATTGGGAACAGCAATAACCTCAAATCCGGCAAGTTGCAGGCTAAAAACGATCAACTCTCTGATATCGCGTTCGTCCTCCGCTACCAGAATCAACGGGGTGAGGTTGTCAGCCTTTTTCATACGGTTCTTATTTTAAAGAACAGGATTAAAAAATTACTAATTACAATATACATTCATAAATTATGATTTATATTTATGTATAATAACACCTTTCTGCCCCGGAGTCAATGGATTTGGATAGCTCACTCCAAAATTTAAGCTTGCGTATTATCATTTATACATGTATACTGTAATATAAACCTTAAGCTTTTCGAGGTAAGCTCCCCCTTAAAAGCGACAGATCAGGCCACATTAGAGCAGCCAGAGACGTTGCACTGGCGTGATTAATAGCTGTGGCAGGAGAAGGGTGTTTGTCTGAGTTTGTGCAGTGGCTAAAAGCGGAATGGGAGGCGTTGGAAGGCCGAACGGGCGAAAAATACAGCGCCCGCCGGCTCTCCATCGAGGCGGGTTTGAGCCCGACAACCCTCTATCAATTGTTGAAACACCCGGAGGTCACCCCCAGCCCGGAAACCTGCCATAAATTGGCCGGGTTTTTCGGCATGGAACCCTTGCTAGTCTTGGAAACGGCGGGACATGTCTCGGCGATCACCGTCAGCGAAACCACCTCGGAACTTGAGACGGCGCTGCGCCGGAGTGATCTGCAAAAACTCCTGCTCAGCGCGCAGGATTTAGCGTCCACGGAAGTGCAATTGGTACAGCAGTTGGTTGACCAACTGCGGGTCAAGCGCCGGGAGGCCGAAGCCCAGGAAGTCGCCCGCGGTGCAGCCGTGGCCCTGGTGGTCGAAGATACACCTGACGCGCGAGCGTTGTATGTTCATATGCTCCAGGCAGCGGGTCTCAAGGTGCTGCAGGCGGCTGACGGCGAGAGCGCCCTGGAGTTGATCAAAACCAACGGCGCGTTGATTGACGTGGTTTTGATGGATTATCGCATGCCGCGCATGAACGGCGTGGAGGCCACCCGAGCCATCCGCCAGCATTTCCCCGACTTGCCCATTATGTTTGTCTCGCATTGGGATGAGCCGGAGATGAAAGACGCCGCCTTTAAAGCCGGGGCGGCGGAATATTTGGTCGCGCCGGTGGAGTATGAGGCACTCGTCGAGGCGGTGTTACAGGTGAGGCAGCGAGGGAGAGTTGGGGTGAGTTAAGCTTTTATACTACCTTCACCCAAAAAGAAACCCACTCTTCACCTTTGTGTTTCGTTTTTTTATAACGACGCTCTACGCGGAGCGTCTTTTTAGTTTTATCGGCCAATTCCAGGGTGTATTCAGCCAGGGTGATTTTGTCAGCATCAGCGGGGGCAAGGAGAATGAAGCCACCGAGATGAGCTTCGTAATCGCGGCGCAGGCCGCCCATGGGCACAATGATGAAATGAGTTTGGCGGGGAACAGTCAGATGATAATCTACCCCGGCCACCAGGCGGCCATGCTGCAACAGCATACCGCGTCCTTCTAAAGTGTCACCGGGGTTCATTGGAAGGAAGTTAGCAGGTTGGAAGATGGAAGGAGGCAAGCTGAAAGGATTCTAGCTGATCTGCCGGCCGGCCATTCCTCCATTCTTTCCCCTCAGTGTATAAAACCAATTTGCTCAGGCGGCCAGTATGAAAACCAGGCCCGGCCAACCACGTCGCCCAGGGGGATGGTCCCAAAGCTGCGCGAATCGTTAGAGAAGCCGCGATTGTCGCCTAAGACAAAGATGTGCAAGGGGGGAACGGTGGTGGGGGCATAAAAACCACTGGTGGAACTGACTAGATAAGGCTCAGTCAAGGCCTGACCGTTGACAAAAACCCGCCCATCGTGAATTTCCACTACGTCGCCCGGCAGGCCGATGACCCGCTTGATGAGCAGTTCGTCCCCTTGGCTTTCGAGGCGAATAACGACCACGTCGCCCTGTTTAGGTCCTTTCAAGCCCAATATTTGCCGGATTTGCCGGTTATAGGACAGTTTCTCCACCACCAGCCGTTGATCGGTGTGGAGGTTGGGTTCCATGCTCTGGCCATAAACCCGCGTGGCCTGAGCTAAAAAAAGATTGATGAGTAAGGCAATGAGCACGGCTGGAACAATGGTTTCCAGCACTTCGCGGACGACATGCAGGGTTCGTTTGAGAAAAGAGGGTTTGGGTTGTGGTTGAGGCTCAGGCTCCAGGTAGTAGTAGTCGCCCGGATCATAATGCTGTGGATACATGCACACTCCTACATATTTCAGGTGCGACGCCCTTCACGCCATAAAAAGTTAAGTGGGCGTCGCACCTGGATAGGCTCAATTGATTAGCGCCGGTCGCCGCCGCCACGCCGGTCACCACCACCGCCACGCCGGTCACGGTCGCCACCACCACGCCGGTCGCCGCCACCACCACGCCGGTCACGATCCCGGTTGCCGCCACTGCTGCCACCGGGCCGGTCACCGGGCCGGCGATCCCGCTCACGGGCTTCTTCGACCGTCCAACCTTCCAGCACTGCCTGGCGTGAGAGTCGAATCTTGCCGGCGCTGTCAATATTAGTGACCATCACCATGATTTCGTCACCTAATTGTACCACATCTTCCACCGAAGGTACACGGTAGTCGGCCAATTGTGAAATTGGCACCAGACCGTCAACGTCGGGCAAAATCTCCACAAACGCGCCAAAATCGGCAATGCGAACAACTTTGCCGGTGTAAATTTTGCCGATTTCGGCTTCTTCGGTAATGGCCTCAATTCGAGCTTGAGCCAGAGCACTGGCTTCCTGGTTAGCGGCGGCAATATAAACTATGCCGCTGTCGTCAATATCAATCTTGGCGCCGGTCTCTTCCTGAATGGCCCGGATCATTTTACCGCCGGGGCCGATGACCTTGCCAATTTTTTCCGGGTCAATCTGCACGGTGGTGATACTGGGCGCATATTGAGAGTAGCGCCCGCGCGGTTCGGTAATGATTTCCTGCATCTTATCGAGAATGTAGAAGCGACCCTCTTGGGCCTGGGCCAACGCCTGTTCCATCACGTCCCAACGCAGGCCGCTGATTTTGATGTCCATTTGCAGGGCGGTAATGCCCTGGCGCGTCCCGGCCACCTTGAAGTCCATATCCCCCAGGGCGTCTTCGAGGCCCTGAATGTCGGTCAACACGGCAAATTGATCGCCTTCCTCAACCAGACCCATAGCCACCCCAGCGACGGGTGCGGTGATCGGCACGCCGGCATCCATCAGGCTGAGGGTGCTGCCGCAAACGCTGGCCATCGAGGTGGAGCCGTTGGAGCTGAGCACTTCGGAGACTAAACGCAGGGTATAAGGGAAAAGTTCAAAATCGGGCAGCACCGCAATGAGGGCGCGCTCGGCCAGCGCGCCGTGGCCAATTTCGCGGCGGCCCGGCGAACCGACCCGGCCTGTTTCCCCAGTAGAGAAGGGTGGGAAGTTATAATGGTGAATATAACGTTTGATTTCTTTGGGGCCAAGCGTGTCCAAGCGCTGCTCATCGCGGGGCGTGCCCATCGTGGTTACGGTCAACACTTGGGTTTCACCCCGGGTAAAGAGACCGGAGCCGTGCGCCCGTGGCAAAATGCCAACATCTCCCCAAATGAGCCGGACCTCTTTGAGACCGCGGCCATCGGGCCGGATGCCACCCTTCAAAATGCGTGAACGAACGGCTTTTTTGAGGGCGCTGCTATAAACGGCGTGCACATCTTTGAGGTTGACCGTCTCATCCGTTTCAAGGTGGGCGACCAGTTCATCCCGCACGGCGTCCATCGCCGCCTCACGGGTTTGCTTGTTGCCTTCGACTTGCAGCGCCGCCTCGATTTTACCTTCCAGAAAGGCCATAACTTTCTGTATGGTCTCCTCGGCAGGCATGCTGAGGGCTAGCTCGCGCTTGGGTTTGCCAAGCTGGGCCTGCATCTCTTTTTGCACCCGGATCACGTCCTGGATGGACTCGTGGGCCAGGCGCAGGGCCTCGATCATCTTATCTTCGGGAATTTCATAGGCTCCCGCTTCGACCATCAAAATGGCATCCTCGGTGCCGGCCACGCGCAGATCAAGCTCGCTGTCGGCCATCTCAAGCGTCGAGGGGTTGACCAACAGTTGGCCCTCTTTCAGGCCAATCCGAACCGCGCCAATCGGGCCATCCCAGGGGATATCGGAAATCATCAGGGCGGCGCTGGCAGCGTTGATGGCCAGGATGTCCAGGTGTTTTTCACCATCAGACGACATGGGGGTGATGATAATCTGGACTTCGTTACGATAATTTTTGTTGAAAAGGGGCCGCAGGGGGCGGTCGGTCAAACGAGCGGTAAGAATAGCATCTTCACCGGGGCGGCCTTCGCGCCGGAAGAAACTACCGGGGATGCGTCCGGCGGCATATAATTTTTCTTCAAATTCCACACTTAGGGGAAAGAAGTCGATGCCTTCACGAACGCCGGCAGAAGCAGTGGCCGTGGTTAGCAACAGGCAGTCGCCGGAGCGAAGGGTGACGGCTCCACCGGCCTGGCCAGCCAGAACGCCGGTTTCAAAGATGAGTTCGTCGTTACCGAGTTTGGCAACAAAACGATGGGGTTGTGGTTTAGACATGGTAATTAATAAACCTCCTTACGGGTTTTGGACTCCCCGGGAGGTCAGGGACTGGAGAAAATTACAGAAGCAATGAGAAATAAGAAAAAATTTGTGTCTAAAACGGTCTAATTTCTTATTTCTAAATTCTTAATTTCTGATCGTTTCTGTCGCTTTATCCAATGCCTGGGTCCCGGATAGAGTCATTTAAAAATTGATAGTTATACAAAACAAACGAGTAGAAGGCACAATGATCCGCCTCTACTCGTTTGAAGATTGATTATGGCATTTGTTTTACTTCCGCAGCCCCAGCCGTTCAATCACGGCTTGATAACGAGCCGGATCTTTCCGCTTGAGATATTCCTGGTGATGCCGCCGCTGGCCCACCAGTTTGAGCAAACCCCGCCGCGAGCTGTTATCGTTTTTGTGGTTTTTGAGGTGCTCCTGAAGCTGGTTGATCCGAAAGGTCAGCAAGGCGATTTGCACATCTGACGAGCCGGTATCGCCTTCTTTGGTTTGGAACTGCTGAATAATTTCTTGCTTTTCTGTTTGGTTGAGTGACACGAAAAAATCTCCTTCGCTTGTCGGGCGGTGGGCCGATGCTCGCAAGTGCACATCAGGCTCAGACCCCTAGTATTAAATAAGTTGACAGTGAATTATATCACGCTTTGAAAGTGGGGGCAAATAAAGTAAATTATGTCTTGCAGATTGTAGCCAGGGTTAAGCTATGCTAAAATAGGGTTGCACTTTTCCTTAGCTTGATTTAACTTAACTATCTGGGGAGCAAAACCATGAGCAATCACGATCCTGGTGCAATCCGTCGCATGCTGCTGGACATTTTTCCCGATGAAGAAGATTTTGGTTTCTTTTGTGAGGATTATTTTCCAGAGGTACCGGGTAAATTCACCGAGAACATGACGTTCAAAGCCAAAGTGCAGGTCTTGAATCAACATTGTCTTCAAAATAATCTACTTGATAAATTACTGCCTTTGCTACAAAAAAATTACCCGGCCAAATATCAAGAACATAGTGCATCATTGCTGGCTGGAGATTCTAGCGTCTCCCCTCCACCACCGGCTCCCTCAGAAGCACAGGAAATGCGAACCCCTGAACCTGGCGCCCTCGCTCAACCAGCGCCAACAGCACCCTCCTCCTCTGCCACAACGTCTGGGTCTGAACCAGCAGCCGAGCCGCAAGGACAGGATGTATTCATCAGCTATTCCACCAAGAACCTGGCTTTTGTGCAGCAGTTGTATCAAAACCTGACCAGCCGTGGTCTCTCCATTTGGTTTGACAAGCAGAGCATCGAAGGTGCGACTCAATGGCGCGAGTCGATTGTGACCGGGATTATGAACAGCAAAGTCTTTTTGCTCGTCCTTTCCCCTGAGTCGGCCGCCTCGGACAACGTGCGCAAAGAGATTGACCTGGCCGAACATCACCAAAAGAAAATTTTTCCGCTGATGTGGCGAGA
>CAZRYD010000284.1:4406-8768 GCA_964604225.1 uncultured Caldilineaceae bacterium | reverse complement strand
CACAACTCAGGGAGATGATGATGTCATCTGCGTGTTCTAAATGGGTGAAAATGACTCTGTCCATAGCTCACTCCTCCTCATTTGATTACAAGTTTTCTCCGTAAAAGCCAAACGCGCCGCTGCCCAGGCTGCCTCCGCTACCTCACCCCGCCGACCCTCACCCCAGGCGGCTGCGCTGCTCCAGCCCCGACCGGACTCCCTTGCGACCGGCGAGCAGACTATGGCTTTGCAGGACACACGAAACGCTTGTTATATTGCGCATTACTTGAAACAATAGATGTTGACTATTTTTAAGGTCTTATTGACATACCAAGTTTTTATGGTCTACCGACATTTTTAAAACGGTATCCATCTTTAAAAAGGCATATGAGTAAGGTCCTAAAAAATCCTCATCGTGTGAACGGTCAGTTGCTACAGTTTGTATTTGAATCAAGAAACTATAAATACCATCTTCTCGTGCAGCAATAAATGTCGAGTAATCTTTTGCGTCCTTTGGTTCAACTGTCAATAAATCCGCTTCAGTTGACACAGGTTTTAACTCCACTGCCTTTTGCAAAGTAGTTGATAAATATCCAAAAAGAATATTACCTGTTGGTTCAAATCCAGCTAGCGGTAAGGAGGGGATAGCATCGGTTTGACAATTTTGAGGCACTAAGAAACCGGGAGCAAGCCGATTATCTATAGTGAGAGTATAGCTAGAAGTGTTAGTTATTGGCGTGAATGACTCGACCAATATATTAACTTTTATCGTCTGCTTATCTGTATCAGATGAATTAATAAGTCTCATCTCTAACACAGTCCAAGGAAACTGACCAAGGTTAAAACCTTTGAGTTCAATATTTTTCTCAGCACCTATCAATACAGGCAGGTCTGGGTAATCAAGCCAAGCATAATCCTCAAAGGCTAACTTGGCATAGGTCGGCTGTGGAAGTGCTGTGGGTGCTGCCATTTCTGGATTTGCTATTATCTCAACTCCGGCTGGAGTAGCTGTTGGTGTTGGTGTTCCCAAAAATGCAATAATAATAAAAGTCTGGCTCGGTTTAGCCATAAACAATCCAATAATTAATGCAAATATGAAACCAATACCTACTAAAGCCCACGAACGATAACTTTCAAAACGATATATACCCTTTCCTCCTGAGATTCTAGGCGGAATTTTAGCAAAGGCCACATATATACATAAGCAAAGTAAAGCAATTAAAACTGTAGCACCGGAAACTGTAGCACCGAGATAGAGATTGCCCTGCAATAGACTAACGAAACCAATGATTAAAGATATTAGACCTATTGTTGCCGTAATCTGAGTAGACAAACTTTTAATCAGATCTGTCCAATTTCGATTCTCATTCATCTGTGTACCTTACAGAGCATTGAGCAATATAACGCCGCCCATAACCTGCGCTCCACGGAATCTTTGCCTAAAGGCTACTTCCAACTGGAAACATCCCGCCGATAATAAACCAACTTTGTCAGCGAACATACCCTAGCACACAACCGGCTTCACAGGCAACACCCCTAACAATAAAAAGTGACAATTGGACGTCAGGTTCATGCGTATTGTCATACACCATTTTCTTTGCTTTCTTCAGTATCACTCTTGGAGATAACTTTAAATACGCGAGTACCGAATTTGGCTTGTTCTTTTGTCAGATGTGTCTTGACACCAACCAACATCCCTACCTGTGCTTCTTCTATATCACTCTTTTCGTGTTGTAAAGACTCACAAATTTGCTCTTCAAAAACGGAAGGGAGTTCAAATGCAATACGTTCTCCTCGTTTTAACAATGATGCCTTTATTTGTATTCCGATGACGCCTATTTTCTCGATATAGCGTTCAATAGTACCAATGTATTCGTAATGCTTTGGAACGGGTTGGATCCTTCCTGGTTGGAAAAATAAGTCTCGGATATTTTCGTGACTCCATTCATTCTCAATGTAACTACGAGCAAGCCGATGCAAATCCCAGGCTGTCATAAGTCCAATCTTTTGCTCTTCCGCTGCATCCAGGATTTCTTGCCTGAAAGGCATTTTATTATCTCTGTCAAAAGGCGGTAAATGCCTTTGATGGTTAATAATAGTAAGTCCCTGCAAATTCACTCGCTCCCACTCTCGCATACGAAGCACTACATACTTTTGAACAGTAAGAGCATCTTCATCAGTTGGATAGTGAGTGATTCCCTTAACTTCTACAATCAATGTTCTCTCACTGCCTTGAATTTGTAGATCTTCTCTGTTTTGCCCCTGTAATCCTTCGGTGGCAATTTCTTTATCAACATTAATGACATTCGAAAAGCCAAGAATATTCAAGGTAGTCTGTACCGCTAGAACCAGTGCATCACCTGTTTCCTTTACCAGATTGTAAAGATATGAATATTTGCTCTGCTCCTGATGGATAGTTTCCTCTAATGTGGCTATTTCAGAACGTGCTTTCTCCTGAATTTCAATTATCTGCTTTTTGAGTTGTGTAATCGTGGTTAGCTGATACTCTGGAAAATTAATCCAACTGTCTTTCTCGATTTCTGGAAATAATTTCGGGGCAATTGAGGGCAGAAACTCGTCAATAAATTCAAGAATAAATGTTGTTTTATCTAGAATATTGGGGAGAATGAACACATAACCTTCTCTGTCTTCATTTGGCAAGAAAACACCGCCAACAGAAGTGTCAAACTTATTCCTGAGCAGACTTATCCATTCCTCATTATCAATGTGGTATCCTGGCTCGACTGTACAATCATAACTTGCGCCGTCTAAATATCTCGACAGAAGATATGAAATGAACCAATCCTTAGAAATATTCTCAGACAAAGAAATTATTGAACCATGATCCGGTTTAATATTGATATAATTGCTATATGATGTCAGACTTAAAAACCCCCAATTGTTTAAGGTTTCAGAACTTTCTGACACAAAGCCATAATATTTATTAGAATATCCCCAGTGGAATTTCTCAACCTCGAATCTATCCGCAAATATGAGAAATATACCACCTGTGTTTAAAATTCTGTCAAAATCATCACGCAACCAAAAACTACTTAGATGTCTCGGGTTAACAAGCCCTCTTTCATGGCTAACCCACCAATAATTGACTCCGTCTGCCACTTCTATCTTCTGTAGATTCGTTGTTCCATCTTTTGGTTTGTAATGAAGATCGATTACCACTATTTCGTGTTCTTTATAATCATAGGGCAAATTAGGTTCCCTAAAAACAGGAAAAAATTTGCTGCTGGCCGGAACGAAATACGGGGTACCTAATGACGCTACAGATACATTGTAACCTTTTTTCCTCAGAGAAGTGCTGACTGAGCTTTCAAGGTCAATAAGTAAAATTTTTGGATGCTGATACTTCACTACCTCTTGAGCTTCCGGTTCTTCCTTCCGATTGACTTCTTGCTTAGTATTAAACTCTTCCAAACTGATTTTTTGACTCAATTCTATTCTCCGAAACCATTGTTTCCAATTCATTTATAAATTGCTCAAATAGAGATATAGGCTAGATGTAATGTACATTGAAGGTGCACAACAATCAGTAACTGGCCGTATACGCCCGAAATTTCATTCGGAACTTTCTCCTAAATTTTAGGGCCAGCAAGCACGTATAAATCTGGTTTCTCTCTTCAAGTCGGCCAAAAGGCTTATGAGCCTATCCCATTTTATCACACCTTCCAGCCTCATACAATCCCCCAAAAAACCGGCCCACCGTTGCCGGACATGCTTTACCCATCGCCGCGCCCGTAATCCCCGATCCGGTTATGCTGCCTTCATATCCGGCCCACCCCCAACGAGTCTCCCGGCCTTTAACGCTTTGCGGAGCTTTTCTAAGGCAGGCGCAGTAGGCGCAAGCCGGTAAAAGCGGGGATTCCAGCCCCATAGCTTGAGCCAAATTAAGGCAACTCTTGATCAAAACAGCCGCAAGTTCGGCACAACCTGCGGCTGTAAGTGAGTCAGACTGGTTTAGAATTAAACTTATTTTAGGTTAGAAATAAAATGATTCTAAGCTAAAATCAAAACAATTTTAGTCTAGAACTACTTTTGATTCTAAACTAAAAATAAATTGTTTCTAGTCTAAAATCAAAACGATTCTAATCTAGAAACGATCACTTTCTGCCGGTTAAAAGAGAGCGCTCTGCCCGTATACTGAGTCATTTTTGCCGGAGGAACGCCCAGAACTTGCAGCAATCGGCCGGCGCGCAAGCTATTAAGAGGAAGACAGATCGTGCTTCCAGGCGGTCAGCGCCGGATCAAAGCGAAGTTGCGTTTGGGCCAATAATCGCTACTATAAACGCAGACTCTGGCCGCGTTTCAAGGACCTGGCCTGAAATTGCTCACGGATGAACCCAGATGACCCGGCTGATTTTTACCACC
>CAZRYD010000284.1:0-4306 GCA_964604225.1 uncultured Caldilineaceae bacterium | reverse complement strand
GGCACTTGCCGCGCCAGGGGCAAGTGTGTGGTTAATTTCTCGCTTCAATTTTGAGAAGTGTCAATCTAACTTGAACCATGCCGGAACCAGGAACATCAGCTCGCTGCTGGTGTTTTTGCCGGTCACTTCCACCCGGCTGACGCTGCCGTCGGCGGCCACAAAGAAGATACCCTGGCTGGGGTCGGCGGGGAGCAGCACGCTGTCGTGCTCGCCGCTGTTCAGATCCGTGTATTCCAGCAGGCGCGGGCACTGGCACCGCCTCGTACGGCAAAGACGTGTTCGATCAGGCGCTTGAAGGCTTGCGCTGCGAGCCCACGACGAGGAGCGCCTAATCTGGCGATTGCCAGCGTCGGGAGTTGGGTTTGCCATCAACATAGCTATTCATAAAGGCAAACTCGATCGTAAACATAAACACGATATAGTGATCGTGCGGAACATAAGACGATGCCCGCACAGCCTGTTCCCGGATGAGAGGATCGTCGGTCAATGTCGCCTGCCCCCTGACGTAAAATTCACCGCCACCGCCACTCGAATCTTCAACCGAACAATGCAGGGTATAGCGAGCATCGCGCTGTAAGTCTTTGCCTTTGGGCGAGGTGGGTTCCATAAACAGAAACAACTGCTCGCCAATAATGGGGGTCACCGGATGCACCCGCGGGCTTCCATCCGGCCGCAGCGTGCCCAGATAGGCCACACCGCTGCGAAAACGGGTTTCACCAAATGCTGCAATTTCCGGGGCCTGCTTTGCAAATTCTGCCCAACTTGTCATATAAATATTTGGTCGAAAGTAGCTGGAAAAGATTTTTGACAGGATTAACAGAATTTACAAGATTTTTAAGTTTTCCAATCCTGTTGAAACAAGCCGGATAAACTGCGAGGTTGGACTAAATTAGCAGAAAGGCAGGTCTTAGACCTGCCCCTACTTTCTATCTTTACTGGTTCCCAAACTGAGTTTGGGAACCAGTAAAGATTCACCATGACGCCCACGCCGATCTTGATTATTTTCGACCACCTGTGCCCACTTTGAAAACAGCCCGCCAGGGTTCATAGTGGCTGAAAACTTCATCCTGGTGAATTACTTTGTCGCCCTCTTTGACGGTCCGCTTAACCAATACATCCAAGCCGTCAACGGCCCAATCCACCTGCTTGGTCATGCCCAGGGGCAGGGTCGGGTCTTTCTCGTAGATGGGTGGGCCGTGTTTAACCGGGTCTCGTTTTTCCGGCTCCGAGACCGTAACCTCACGGCCCGTTTTGGTACTGTAAAATTGAAAGGCGACGGTTCCGGCCTCCAGGTCGGTTGAGGTTTGGACGAGCAGATAGTGGTCGGTATCATTGCGAAACTTAAAATCAACATCAGGGGTATAAACCGTGGCGTCCAAGCCGGGCACGGAGTTGGTCTCGTACCAGCCCACCCGGTAGCCGTGCGCCCAACGCTCCACAATTTCATAGCCGCCCAAAAAAGCCGCCCGAAACGCCGTCGTGCTGACCTGGCAAACCCCGCCGCCCAGCCCCACGCTGGTGCGATTTCCCTGAATAATCAGCGACTCGTCAAAGCCGGTCTCTTTGGTCACCGGCCCTAAATATTGATTGAACGAAAAAACGCCATTTGGCGGGATAATGACCCCATTAAATTTTGAAGCCGCCACCGCGATATTGCGCATACGCGATTCGCTCGACCCCTTAAAATAGGTGGTCGCCTCGTTGACCAGCTCTTTGATCCCCAAACCTTCAATATTTTTGCTGGACACCAACGGAGGATTCACCACCACCGGCAGCTCGACCAGATGCGTCTGCCGGTTTTGCAGGGCCAAAATCTGCTCAAAGGTCGCCTCCACATCCAGCGACCGGCCATCCTGGCTCTCTTGCAGCACGAGCAGTTGATTAGTTTCGGGCTTAAACTCAAGCTTGGCCTCAACCGGTTTGCGCTCGATGGCCTGAGCCATTTGCTCCAGATAGGGCATAAATTTCTCGCGGTTGGGCGTAATGGAATACTCGGTTTGGCCGGCGTCGTTGACCCTTTCGCTCATATCCATCAGGCCGACCAGCGCTTCCCGTTCCAGCCGCCACTCCGTCGTTCCGGTGTCGGCTTTGTAGCGGAAGATCAAGGGTCGCCCGATGAGATTTTCCGCCTGCTGGCGAGCCGCTTCAACATCGGTGATAGAGGGCAGAATTTGCTGCACCACCGGGCTGACCACCTGACCGTTATTTTCAAACAAGGCCGCCTCGATCAGCGGCTGCGTCGCCTCGATGTTCATACGCCGGCCTCGCTGCGGCTTGATAACCTCGATCTGGGCGTCCGGGTGAATAATCAACTGAGCATCCTGGGGCGGCTGGTTAATCTTGTCGGCCAAATCTTGCAGCACCCGATTGGTCGGACCGGTATCATAGAGAATCACCGGCTCGATGTTGCGCTGGCTGCGCAGCAGCCGCAAATGGGTGAGCATATCACTCATAAGATCACCCCTGCGGCCTACGGCAAAGGCCGCGTTGGCTGTTGTCGCCACGTCCACCCGCATGCCCAACTCCTCGCCGCTATAGGTCCAGGATTCAAGCCCATACTGAATGGTGACCTGGCGAGCCAGGTACTCCGGAGCACGCCGGCTGATCGCTGTCATCACCTCGGCCTGAGTCATACCGCCCACCTCGGCGCCGGCCACCCACACCCCTGGATAGACCCGGTTGAGATAGACCAGTTGGTAAGCCAGGGTCAAAAAGACCAGAACCACCAACAGGCCGCCGGTAGCCAAAACAAACAACACCGGTAACCACAGATTGGAGGGCGTTTTAAGCGGTTTGACAATGGGTTGGGTAATTTGACTCATGCCTCAAATCCAATCAAAAGCTTTGAAGTTGACCAAACCTCAAAACTCTATCATATCAGCCGCAGACAGCTTGTAAATTAAAAACAGCCAGCGCTTCACCTATACTATACCGACGATGAGAACTGCTGTCAACTTATCTTATGTAACGCTTAATTTATGGTATAATAAACAGGAAAGGAGAACCTAACCATGTTCCAATACAAAGCCAAAGCCATCCGTATGGTTGACGGTGATACCCTCTGGGTAGATAAGGGGACTCATCTTAACCAGGAACTGCTGGACAAAGGTCTGGCCGAACCGCAGGCGGATTACTGAGCATGAAGATAGATTTTGGCTGGGAAATCCCCAGCGGACGTCGCCGCCCGCCCCGCGCTGGCATTAACTATGAAGCCCACGTGCGCCGTATCCTCGACCGCCTCAGCGGCCACTTCCACTCGGCCTGGCTGCCCGATCACTTTATCGACGGCCACACTGCTATGCCGGAAGCCCTGACCACCCTCAGTTACCTGGCCGGCCTTTACCCAACGCTGCACTTTGGGCCGGTGGTTTTGGGGCAAAACTATCGCAACCCGGCCCTGTTGGCCAAAATGGCCGCCACCCTGCAACAGTTGACTGGCGGGCGCTTCATCCTGGGCCTGGGGGCCGGCTGGAAAGAAGAGGAGTATCGCGCTTACGGCTATGAGTTCCCTCCTCTGCCTAGTCGTATTGCCCAACTGGCCGAGGTGGTCCAGATTTGCCGGGCCATGTGGGACCCGGCCCAGCCCGAAGCCACCTTCCACGGCCAGCACTATCATATTGAAAAAGCGATTTGCCAACCTAAACCGACTCCGCCGCCGCCGCTAATGCTTGGCGGCAGCGGCGAAAAGCTGATGCTGCGGGTCATCGCCCAGCACGCCGATTGGTGGAACCTGGTCGGCGTGACCGCCGAGACTTACGCTCACAAAATAAAGGTGTTCGAACGCCACTGTATCGACATTGGCCGCGACCCGGCTACCATCCGCAAAACCTGGGCCGGGGTGATCAGCCTGGCCCCGATCCGGCAGCAGGCCGCAGCCGCCATGAGCGCTTATCCCATCTGGCCGGAAGATACGCCCATTCTGGGCACACCCGCCGAGGTGGTGGCCCAATTGCAGCATTATACGTCGCTGGGCGTCGATTGCTTCATTTTGGGCTTTGCCGATGAGCCAGAACTGGGGGGGATGGAGTTGTTTATCGAAGAGGTGATGCCTCATTTTGAAGTGTGAAACGTGAGGCGTGATGTATTCACAGCGAAAGCCCTCACGTATTACGTATCATGGCAAAAGATAATTTGTCATTCTGAGCGGAGTGAAGAATCTCCCAGGATGTTGAAAATCTCAGTGATGGTAAAATATTGTCCAGCTTCTATTTTTTATCGGGCTTCCTCATTTTAGCACAATTTCCGCAGACCATCCGACCTATGAGGAAATCGGCCTAAATTTTAGCGGGCTGGCTTAATTGGGCCG
>CAZRYD010000283.1:0-8787 GCA_964604225.1 uncultured Caldilineaceae bacterium | reverse complement strand
GGGCAGGTCTAGCCAAAATAGCCTATATCCACATTAAGGCGCAATGGTCTGTTAGCAAGCTACTCGTGAAAATAACTTGTTTGTAGTAGCGACTTCAGCCGCTAGAGACATGGACGACTGAAGTCGTCATTACAAACAATTTTCACTGTTGGTGGTGTGCTGTAGGCTAGTGATGACTCCTATGACTACAAAAATTTGAGACCATATTATTTTTGATATTTTTCTGGGCAAAACCAGATTTTTGCTCAATTTTGTGGATAACCCGCAGATAACTGTGGATAACTGGTCTTATTTGGGGATAACTTTTAAGCTTCTAAAAAATAATTATTTTTGTATATTTTAGCGTAACCACAAGATATAGGTATAAAACACTCATCCTACCCAAAATATAGAATCTACTTCATTTGACAAAAATTGTTTGATTTATCTATCCAAGTTGCTCCAATTTTATCCTCGAATTTGTCCACAATACATTAGCCATATCCTCATCAAGATAGAGATATTTGGGTGGCGGCCCCCGCTATATCTAGTGGTACCCATGTGCTTATCTTCACTTTTCCACATATCCCCACCACCTACTACGAACTACTAAAAAGATATTAATCATGATAATAAACTACAGAATAACTTATTGAATAGCTCAGAATGACGTTTAGCCTCAGTTGAGGTATAATATTCCCAATTCCTAAACTGACTTCCAAAACATTCTCAGCTTATGCGCCCAAGATGGTGGGTTTTGATTTCAACCGTTATTGCGATTTTGAGCTTTTGGGGTTTGTATTATATTGTTAAAAACCTTTGGCCTAATCCTGACACAATGTTGACCCAGCCTCAACTTTTATTGTTTACCTTTTTGTTTTTTGGCTCAGGCGCGGCCACCATCCCGATTGCCGCCTATTTGAGCCATCGTTTTGCCAAGCCTAACTGGCTGGAGCGAGACAAAACCCGCCTGATCCGGCAGGGAGCCTGGGTCGGTTTTTTGAGCATCCTGCTGGCCTACCTCCAATTGATTCGGGCGCTCAACTGGGCCATTGCCGCTGTATTGGCTGGTGTCTTTATTTTGATTGAAACCTTTTTTATAACCCGAGGTTAGACAAGTGCAGGCTCAACTTCGTCAGTTGCCCAGTGTCGACAAACTGCTGCAAAGTGATCAACTCGCGGCCCAGGCTGAAATTTATGGCCGGGCGCTAGTTGTTGACGCGATCCGGGCTGAATTGGACCAGGCTCGCCAGCGCGTTCTGGCCGGCGAGCCACCGCTGTCTCCGGCAGCCCTGGCTGAAGCCGCCGTGGCCCGCTTGTCGGCCGAGGTGCGCCCCTCCTTGCAGCCGGTTATTAATGCCACCGGGGTTATTATCCACACCAATTTGGGCCGGGCGGTGTTGAGCCAGCGGGCTCGGCAAGCTATGTTGCAAGCCGCCTCGGCCTACTCCAACCTGGAATACGATCTGGAAGCGGGGACACGCGGTTCTCGTTACACCCATGCGGCTGATCTGCTCTGCCGCCTGACCGGCGCCGAAGCCGCCGTGGTGGTCAACAATAATGCCGGGGCCGTCATCCTGGCCCTGACCGCTTTGGCCAAAGATAAAGCGGTGATTATCAGCCGGGGCCAGTTGGTTGAAATTGGCGGCGGCTTCCGCATTCCCGACATTATGGCCCAATCTGGGGCACATCTGGTTGAGGTAGGCACCACCAATCGTACCTATGTGCGTGATTACGAGCAAGCTATTGACCCAGTGCGAACCGGCCTGCTGCTGAGTGTCCACTACAGCAATTATCAAATTGCCGGCTTCACCGCCCAACCCAGCCTGGCTGAACTGGCCGATTTGGCCCGGCGCGCCCACCTGCCCCTTATGGAAGACCTCGGCTCCGGCACGCTGTTGGATACAGCGCCGTTTGGCCTGGCTCACGAGCCGACCATCCAGGAGAGCCTGACTGCTGGAGTAGACCTTGTTACCGCCAGCGGCGACAAATTGCTGGGGGGGCCGCAAGCCGGCTTGATTCTGGGCAAGCAAGACTTGATTGACAGAATTAAAAAGCATCCTTTGCTTCGGGCCTTGCGGGTTGATAAAATTACCCTGGCCGCCTTGCAGGCCACCTTGTTGGCTTATCTTGAAGGCAAAGCCACCACCGAAATCCCGGTTTGGCGCATGCTTGCCGCCGATACCAAGGCTCTGGCGCGCCGGGCGTACAATTGGCAACGTGCCTTGCGTCGCGAGCCGCAATTAGCCCAGCTAGCGGTGCAAGTCGTCCAGAGCGCCTCAACCGTTGGGGGCGGCAGTCTGCCCGGCCAAACCCTTCCCACCAAAGTCCTGGCTCTGGCGATCCCCTCGGCGGATGCGTTGGCGGCCAGATTGCGCCAAGCCGACCCGCCTATCATCACGCGCATTGATAACCAGCAACTCCTGCTCGATCCGCGCACGGTGCTGCCGGAGCAGGATAAAATAGTTGTTGCCACCCTTAAACATGTCCTGACCACTCCATGATCAGTGATAAAGACTGATTATTGTTGACCATTCCTATGGGCATACTTTACCTTGTCGCTACGCCACTGGGCAATCTGGAAGACATCACCTTGCGTGCGCTGTGGATTTTACGTGAGGTATCGCTCATCGCCACCGAAGATACTCGGACCACCGGCCAACTACTCAAACATTTTGAGATTCGTTGTCCGCTGGTCAGCTATTATGAGCACAACAAAGTGACGCGCCTGGAGCGGGTTCTGGAGGCCCTGGCCGAGGGTGATGTGGCTTTAGTTTCTGAGGCAGGTACGCCGCTCTTTTCAGACCCTGGCTATGAGCTGGTTCGAGCAGCCATTGAACGCGGCTTTCAAGTAGTTTCCATCCCCGGCCCTAGCGCGCTGACCGCGGCGCTGCCTGCCAGCGGCTTGCCGTTAGATCGGTTTCTCTTTGTCGGCTTCTTGCCTCGCAAAGCTGGCGACCGCCAGCGGGTTTTGCAAGAAGTTGGGTCTGAAAAAGCAACTTTGGTCTTTTTTGAAGCGCCGCATCGCTTACGGGAAACCCTGGCTGATATGATTGAGTGTTTGGGTGTGAATCGACCCATTGCCGTTTGCCGCGAGCTGACTAAGCTCCACGAGGAGATTTGGCGCGGCACGCTGGCCGAGGCTCAGACTGAATGGACCCAGCGGGAACCTCGCGGCGAATTTACCCTGGTGGTTGGCGGTGCACCGCCCCAACCGGACTGGGTTCAACCCCAGGTCGAAGCAGCTCTGGCTCAGGCCTTGGCCGCCGGACAGTCGATTAAAGATGCAGTGCGCCAGGTAACGGACAAAAGTGGCTGGGGTAAACGTGAGGTTTATGCCCTGGCTCAAAAACTGAAACAGGCTGAAGCGGAGGAATCACCCCATGACCATTTCAAAAAGTGAGGCCCGCAAACTGACCATTAATGTGACCGAAATGGGCGCCCAAGTTTTGCGCGGTGTTTTGACGATAGGACCGGAGGGAGCCACCATTAACAACGTGGCTGTTTTAGAGTGGCTGGCTCAGCACGCCGGCACCGAGATCATGTTGGTGGTCACGCCGGTTGGCAATGCCGTTAATGCAACCGAGTTAAAGACGTGTCCTCGGTGTGGCCGGGACTACAAAGGCGAAACCTGCCCACATTGTGCCGAGGCCCGGGCTCGCTTGCGGGGTTAAAAAAGAAGGGCAGGTCTCAGACCTGCCCCTACCTCAGATGATAAACTTGCCCAGTTGATCGGCGATTTGCCGGCACTGGTGTCGAATCATTCCCAGTGGCACATTTGAGCTGAGCGCCAGCGACAGCAAAATCCCCTCACCCAAACTTAACGAATAGAGCCGGTATTCGCTGCCTTCGTGCAAACTCTGGCCAAAGCGACCCGCTCGCTCACCCAAAAAACTGGCCGCCTGGGCCGCAGCCTGCGAACTTTGGGCCACCAGCAGCGTTAACTCCTGGCACTGGTTGCGACTGAGCATTCCGGCTTGGGCGATCAATTCCAAACCGGCAATGAGTAAAATGGCTTCGGCGCGAACTTCACGGTTGAGGTCGTCCAGCAAGCGCAGAATTTCGGCTTCATTAGCCCGCATATACCGGATGGTTTCCTGAGGAACGGTGATAAAGGGGAGTTGAGAAAATTCATCAACTACAATTGAGCTTTCGGCCGGGGCAGGAGCTGCTGGGGCTGCCACCGGCGTACTGACCGGGGCTGGCGCAGGTGAATGGCTGGGAGCCGGGGACGCCGGTTTAGCCGGCGGAACTGCCGGAGCTGCCGGTCGAGCCTGAGCTGGATTTTTGCGCTGCCCGGTAGCCTGATCAATCAGGTCAGGTAGGTCGCCCACAAAAAAAGGCTTGGTTAAAATCCCGTTAATGTCAAGGGCTTTGATTTTATCCGGCAAGTCCTGGCCGATTAACGGGATCATCATGATCCGCATCCCGCTTTTAGCCTCGCGAACAGCTTGCACGAGCTTGGCCGGCGGCATGTCCACCAGGGCCATATCTATAATCACCAGATCAAAAGCTGCCTCAATCACAGCTTGCAGGGCATCACTGCCCGTATGCACGCATTTGGCCGTATACTGACCACTGTTTTGCAGCCCCTCTTTGAGCATGAAGCCGAAGCCTTCGTCACTGTCAACTACAAGAATATTCGCTTTTGCCATGGTTGTTCGCAAACACTTAGAGATTTAGTAGATTGAGTATGTCACGTCTTAAGACGCAATTTCATTTTAATGTCATTTAGGGCAAAAGTCAACAAGATTAAAGATGGGATACACATTTTGGGGCCTGGCAGGAGATGAGGCCGAGTGGGAAGATTTTTAGACCTCCCCACTCGGAGCGAGGCTTATTTTTGATTTTTGTTGACCAGCCAGATGACCAATCCGACAATGACCAGCAAGCCAATCACGGCAATACCCCCGCCGATCCACCAATCTGCCGGGCGAACCGAAGCGCTTTCGGAGGCGGCTGCTGGAGGCGTGATCGCCGTGGGCGTAACCGGAGCCGGCAATGTCAGCGCGGCCACGGGGGTGGGGCTGGGTTGCGGAGATGGCGCGACCGTGGGTATGGCGGCAGGCTCGCCTGGCTTGAGTTCAAGCGACTCCGGGGCGGGAAGTTCGGTTGGGGCTGGCGCGCTCTCGGCAGTCATTTGCTCCGTTTCAGTCGCGGTGCTTGCTGCCGCGTTGTCTTGCTGAGTACTCTCGGCAGCCATTTGGTCTGTTTGAACTTCGGTGCTCCCGGCTGCTTTTGCTTGAGGCGTTTCTTCAGCCGGAGCTGGCGCGCTCTGGGCGGCCATTTGTCCTGGTTCAGCTTCAGCCCCTCCGGCGGCTTTTTCTTGAGGTGTTTCCTCAGCCGGGGCAGCGAAGGCCATAGCCGTAGCCGCAGGTGGCGGTGTAGCCGTAACTTCAGGTGCAGGAGCCTCGGCTGCTGAGACCTCTTGGGAGCCAACACTTTCGTCGGCCTGGGTAATGGCCTGGCTTTCGGTGGGGGCCGTTTCACCCGCCGAGGCGGCTGACATACTGGCTGCGGCAGTTGGAGTGGCCTGGCTGGCCACCTCTTCCTTGGTAGCTTTTAGCACCGCCTCTTCTGTGGCTGACTCCGCTTGAGCCGGAGCCTCTCTGGCCGCAGAACCCGCTTGAGCTGCTTCGTCCTGGGCGGCAGGCTGGACCGGAGCAGCCGCTGATGGCGCTTCCAGGGCGGCGGTGGGAGCCAGCGCCGGAGCATTGGCTATCTCAGCAGCCGGAGCGGCTGCTGGTTGACTGCTTCTACCAAATTGCATATTCCAGAAGAGGCCGCCGGCGGCCAGTACGCACAACAGGGTAGCGGCCAGCGCTGCTGCACCCTTGACCCACGCCGGCCAGCCGAAGAAGCTCCTGGCTGTCGGCGTTGAGATTTTTACGTCTGCTTCGGTCAAGGTGAAGGGGCGAGGCGCCGGTATCGGTGCTAGGTTGACCAGGAGGGCAACGGTGCGGCGCAGTGTTTCCAACTCTCGTCGTAGTTCGGGCGAAGCGGCCAGGCCCTGTTCCACCAGCACCCGTTCCTCTGCCGTCACCTCACCATCCAGATAAGGAGACAGTAAGTCGCGAATCTGGTCTGTATTTAGTTGCTGATTTTGATTGTCAGCCATCATAAAAACCTTTAAGCGGGCAATGTAGGTACACAGGGCAAACCTGCGTTTCTACACTACTGTCCCTATACCTCATTATTCAGACGGTATTGACTCGGCAAAAGTTCCTGTTGTTCCATGAGAAAGTCACGCAGGCGCTGCCGCCCCCGGCTCAGGCGTGATTTGACCGTACCCAGGGGCTGCCCCACCACCTCGGCAATCTCTTGATAAGAGAAGCCCTGGATATCGCTTAAGACCAGGATCACCCGCTGGTCTTCCGGCAGGCGGTTAATGCCGAACTGGATCAGCTCGTTGAGTTCACCCCGCAGGATCGACTCCTCCGGCCGCTCGCTGTCACTGATCAGCTTTTCGCTATGGTCGTCAGAATTTTCGGCCATGTCCTCCAGCGAAGTAACCGGCCGGCGACTTTTGTACCGCAACTGGTCATAGCAAGCGTTGGTGACAATGCGCAGCAGCCAGCTTTTAAAAGAGCCGCCGCGATACTGCTTGATGGCTTGATAGGCTTTGAGAAACGCTTCCTGGCAGGCGTCAGCCGCGGCATCGCCGTTGCCAATGACCCGATAGGCCACGTTATAAGCGGTCCCCTGGTAGGCCATGACCAACTGATTAAAGGCAGCTACACTGCCCTTTTGGGCTTCTTTGATAACCCGAATTTCGTCCATGCCGCAAAATTGCCGCGCTTGTTGCTTGTCTCTGGTGGATTATACCTTAAGCTCAGCTTGCGTGGATGGCTTAGGCAATTTGACGTATATCATCATATCGTTTATACTAAAAACCCGATCGATATGCCGGAGTGGCGGAACTGGCAGACGCGCACGACTCAAAATCGTGTGAGCTACGCTCTTGTGGGTTCGATTCCCACCTCCGGCATTTTGTATTTTTAGTGGGTATTAGCGCAAGCGCGAATATTATAACACTTTTCATAACGATGTGCTAGGGCGAGTCTCCGTTTCGCCCACCGATCAAGGTGGGGCCACTTTCTCATCAGGGAGAGCGGCCTCTCATTTTGAAAATCGGGTTTGATTTTTTACAGGTAATTTTTAGCAAGAATTATTTATGAAAAGAAAGAGAAATCGTAGATTAAAGATAGATCGCCGATTGCTTATCCTCTTGTCAATTACCCCGATCGGTTGCCTGCTGGCGATGTTGGTTGGCCTGGCTGTCACCTGGTATTTCTTCCCCACCCGCTTTGTAAACGCCAAAATCTCAGAGTTATCCGAAGACGAATCCCAACAAATTGTCATTATGGCTGCGGCCGACTTTGCCGAGCACGATGACATTGACCGCGCTCGCGAGTTGCTGGCGCAATTGAAAGTGCCTAACACGCCGCAGTATGTTTCTCTGGTGGCAGAGCAGTTGGTCCGGACCAATCGCGGCGAGGTAGACCAGGACATAAAAAATGTCGTCCATCTGGCCGATGCTCTGGGGGTGAGCACGGTTTCGATGATCGCCTACGTATCTACGCCGACCCCCATTCCGACAGACACCCCGGTTCCCACCGATACCCCGCCACCAACCCCGACGCCGACGAATACCCTGGTGGTCGAGCCGACCGCTACACCTGATGCTGCTGCGCTGGCGGCTATGGCCACTGCGGCAGCCCCGCCCACCGATACGCCCACCCCGGAACCCGCTGCGCCTCAAGCTACCGCTACCCCGGTTCCGCCCACCGATACGCCCACCCCAGCGCCTTCGCCCACCCCGGAATTTGACTTTGTCATCACCAAACAACGCTTATTGACCAAGGACGAAAACGGCGGCTGCGTGGGTAATCACAATATTTATATCAGTGTGGTTGATGCCGCCGGCACCCCCATCAATGGTGTCGAGATCGGCGATGTCTGGAATAATCCCGGCCCCAAAACCGAGCAAAAAAACGGTAAGGATGGTCACGCCGAGTATTTGCTCTTTAAAAACGGCTTCAAGATTTTTGTCAAAAACGACCCCACCGCCGGCCGGGCCGTAACCAGCCAGGTGTCGGACCTGCTTAGTTCCAATGACTGGGAGATTGGTATTCCGAGGTTAATCGAGGGTGGCTACTGCCCCGACGAAGGCACCTGCAAGGTATTGTGGAATAGTGGCGTCTTTGGCGAAGGTAATAATTCGCTGTGCTGGGGGCATTATTCCTGGGAAATTACATTTCAACGGACCTGGTAGTTAGTGTTGAGTTTTATGAACAATTCTAAAATTTTGCTTATCGTTACCATTATCGTTGTACCTCTTTTCTGCCTGGCTCTGGCCATAACCGGTATTTTTATCGGTTTCGGCGTCACCTCGGCCGTCACCTCGGCCAATAATGAAAGTGCACCGCATGCGGAGGCGGCCAAGGTGGAGGCCGAAATTTTGAGTATCGCCGCCGATTATGCCAACACCAAAGATTTAGACTCGGCCCGGCAGCGCCTGGGTGACCTGAAGTTGCCCAATGCCGAGCAGTATCTCTCTTTTATGGTCGATCGTTACATTCAGGAAGTGGGCAAAGATAATGTCGATACCCAAAACCTGTTTATTCTGGCCGATGCGCTGGGAGCCAGCACCGAGTCGATGATTGCCGCGGTGGCCACCCCCACGTCGACACCCTTGCCCACCGACACACCCACACCGACGCCATTGCCCACCGACACCTCCACGCCGACGCCAGTGCCGCCCACAGATACGCCACTGGTTCCTACGGATACGCCGGTAGCCGAAGC
>CAZRYD010000282.1:0-8832 GCA_964604225.1 uncultured Caldilineaceae bacterium | reverse complement strand
TCCAACTTGGCCTGTTTTTGCAGGAGGGTACACTCACACCTCGGATCTTTAGCTCATTAGATGAGAACTAATTCTATAACTCTGGGGGGAACGATTCTCCTTCTTGACCAGGAGCGGGCAGAGAGAAATGGCTTTGCACAATGAGCCACTGGTCACCGCGCTGCTCGAGCACCGCCGTGAGCCGACCCGGCAGGGTCATCTCTTGTCCTTCGGCCTTCACCTCGAAAGTCATATCGGCGGCTACCCAGGCCACGCCATTGGCCGCTGAAATCGAAGTCCATTCGTACTCTATTGAGTTGGCCTCAGTTTGAGACCAATCGCGTTCGGCTTGGGCTTTGATTTCGGCCAGCCCAATTCGCTTCTCATCTGCTTGAGTGCCAAACATAATGTTATCGGGATCCGGGGCAAAAATAGCGACAAGGGTTTCTAGGTCACGCCTGGTATAGCCGTCAGCCAACTTATTCAAGACGGCCTTCACCGCTGCTTCAGTTTTTGCATCTGCTTTCATGGTATTTTCTCCTTCGAGGCTAACTTTCTCGGAGTGCAAAAGCTAAGCTTTTGCACTCCGAATTTTTATCTTTGTAATGTTCCACCAGGCTCGTGAACATTCCTCTAAAAAATAGCTGATGGTTATCAGTAATCCGTGAACAATCTAACCCATGACTGGCCACTGTTCACTGATGATTTTTCATTCGCCTACTGCCCCGGGACAGGGATGACGCCGAGTTGTTGCAGCATACCCAAGGTGTCCCAGTTGGTCCGTTGTTCGGTTACCTTGCCGTTGGCAATGGTCAGGATGCTAATGCCGGCTACGGTGGCCTGCTTGCCGGTGGGGGGCATGCCCATCAACGGGCCGGTGTTGGTACCGTGAGCTGTCCAGCGCCCTACCACTTTGTCGCCTTCAATAATCAGATCGTCAAGCGTCATGTGGATGTCAGGGTAGGCGGTGCGGTAGGTGGTGATAAGCTGTTTGTAGCCTTCCGGCCCGGCCGCCAGGGGCGGCGTGCTGGGGTCAATGTTCGTGAAGTTGGCCGCCACCAATTCATCTGCGGGGGCCAGGTTGCCGGTGTTAAAACTTTCGGCCAGAAAATAATGCGCAATCGCTTTGAGGTCTGCCATCGGATAATTCTCCTTTTTTACTTTGAATTAACTTTGAACACTCACTTCATACGCTTCCCGCATCGGCGGGCCGGCGAAGAGGTCTTTGAACTTGCCAAGCTGCTCCTGATAGTAGCCGCTCTTTTCGTTGGCGTTGGCGTCCGCTTCACTTTCCCAAAGACCAATGGCGAGACCCTTGCCGGTGGTCCGGTCGGTGAGGAGATACATATCCTTAAAGCCTTTCTGGGCCTTGGCCGCCGGAATAACACTCTCCGCGAAAAGCTTTATGGCGTCATCGAGCCGGTCAAGTTTCATTTGAGTCACAGTTACCCGTGCAAACATAATTTGTTTTTCTCCTATCCTGTAATAGATTGAATAAAAATAGGGAGGACGGTAGTAATACCCTTCAATCCCTGCTTTAGCGCTCAAGGTGATAAAACTCGCGCCGCCCCGATTCGACCAGCGGCAGCATGCGGTTGAACCATTCGCCAAATTCAGGCATGGCAAATACTTTGGCCGTTAGTTGCTCCCATTCGGCCAGGCTGGCTACCTCAATTTCGGTCACAACCGTAAAGAAAGGACCGCTGGCATCGGTCAGAATCCGATAGGTTCGATCTTGGCCCATCTGTGGAAAAGTTTCCTTGAGCAATACGACCAGTTCATTACCCCGGCCATATTTGGCCTGAAACACATCGCGTACGACAAGCATAATTAACCCCCTGTTTTAGGTGTAAAAATCTTTAGAGATTACGCGGACAATTTTTCAATCTCTTCCAAAAGGTAGACGTCAGGCCGGTCAGTTACCCCCGCTTGCTGCATCTTCGCGGCCAGGTCTGGAGATTGGACAAATTTTGTCATCTTATCCATAGTGTCCCACTCAAATATGACCACAATTTCGTTGGGATCATGGGCGTTGCGGAAAAGTTGTCCCCCCTTGGAGCCACCGGTCCGACGATCCTTGGCGTCCGCGTCGAAGACTGGCTTCCACTTGGCATAATCCTCAATTTTGTGGCGGACAATTACGTACGGCATAGTAAAAAATTCTCCTTTCAGCACATGGTTTGAATAAATAATTTTTTAACTTAGTTGCAGAAGCCAACCGCGATGGTCCGGAACCAGGGACCGCGCTCAACTTGACACAACTCGGCATTGAACTCTTGATCCACTTGCATATGCTGCTCCATAACCTCTCCAATCATGGCCCTGCCGGTGGCGGTGCGGGCCAGCAAAGCGCCGCCGGGTGTCAGGCAATTTTTGGCCTGGGCTATCACTGCGCCGAATTGGATCTCGCTCATCCAGTCGGCAATGTTAGAGATGCTAATGAGGTCAAACGGGCCGAATGCAGTGGCCAGAGTGGTCATTTGCTCGAGGATATTACCGGCGTGCAGGTGCAGCCGCTTCTGTGTGCCCAGTTGCCGTAGCCCTAATTGGCCCTGGGTTTGCAGGTAAAGGGGGAAGCCAGCCTCACCGGAGGCGGTGGCATATGAATTGGCGAAGACTGTTGTCAGAAAGGGATTGTGTTCGGGGTAGGGTTGCCGCAGGGCCTGGAAATGACATTCTCCCAAATATCCGGCGATGCTGGCAATTTTGGCGGCCAGCTCTTCGCTCGGCAGCCCAAAAAGATCACGAATATAAGCAGAGGTCATCAATTCCGTGTAGACAGCCCGCCAGGCTGATAGCTCTTCGTCTTTCAATGGGCGCTGTAATGGCTCAAAGCCGGCTGCTTGCAGCCCCGCTTGAATGTCGTGCATGCCGACGTCGTTGCGGCCAACATGATGCACCCCAAAGGCAAGCTCACGGTCACGGCGAGCCTCCCAGAAAACACGGGCCGACTCCGGCAAATGAGCGCGAATGTGCTCGTATAGCGCCAGTCGTTCTGATGCGCCTATCGGGCCTGGGCTTGAGGCATCAGCCCCTAATAATTGGAGTTGTTCGTCACGGGTCAAATGTTCAAGCGCTGTTCGCCGCAGCTCACAAAGATGAAGTTGAGCGGGGTTGAGGTCCATCGCATCCACACTGGCAACGCTGTCTTGGCTGAGGAGGCTTAAGACATTCTCCCCTGAAGAGGCAAGCATCAGAACGCGCCAGGCTGTGCCCTGGTCAAGGCGATGCAAGACAGCAAGCTCAGTTTGGTAATCCTCGTTCTGAACAGAGTAATAGATGTCACTCTTGAACGGTGGGTTGTACACGGTCATAGTCTCCTTCGTTGTGAGAACACATGTGTACCAACTTCATCAAGCAGCCAGTCTGGAAGGTTATAACTCTGGCAATAGACCAATAGCCCGCAGCACTCCGGCCACATCCCAGACGTGCAGGCCGGCGATAATCTGACAATTTTGAACGGTGAAGAAGGTGGTTCCTCGCACCATCACTTCCCGACCGGAGGGTGGAATATTCATTATTCGGCCCAGGTGCGTGCCCCGACCAATCCAGGCCAGGGCGGCCCGATTATCCTGGACGATGAGCGACTCCACGGTGAAACGTAAGTCGGGAAAAGCTTGGAGATAGAGGGCCATGGTTTGGCGAATTTCCTCTCGCCCCCGGCGCGGTGTAGGATAAGCCACATCTACGCCTTCATACTCCGGCGCATAAAAGGCAGCAATCCGATCAAGCTCGTGGGCGTTCCAGGCATCGAGTAAATCAGTAACCAGGCGGGCAACTTGTTCAGACATAAATCGGCTCCAAAAATAAATAAACTACGACTAATGATGCTGATAGTCGTAGTTTATTTGATCTGGCGTTCATTTTCCAGACCAAAAAATGCTCACTTTTTGCTCATTTTTATAGGAAAAGACCCTTGAGGTTTGTCAAACCTCAAGGGTCTTTGTTGGGGGTTTTATTTCTCCAGTCCGCCAATCTCTCGCTGCCACAGCAGGTGGGTCAATAGCTCCACGCCGGTTTTTAAATGGCGGCGAAAGGTGCTGAAAGGTAAGTCTAACAATTCGGCGGCCTGTTCTTGGGTGGGGGCAGGTTGAAAATAGGTGTGATGAAGAGCAGTATAAAATTTACGCTGGCGAGGTGACGCCTGCAGCTTTTCGGCATTTTCTTTGACTACCATTTGCAACGCAGCCATACGTTTGGCTTCGTCGGCATTGGTTCCGGCCTGCTCCGCCACCAGGCGCGACCAAAGTAAGGGATTGTAGCGCAACGCATCGGGATGAGTCGTGCGAAAATCACGCAAAAACTGGCGCACCGCCTCCTCGAATTCGGACTGACTCAGCACTACCAGTGCGGACTTAAGCGGTGGTGGCAGCGCAGCTTGAGGCGAGGTGGCGATTTCTCGTTCGGCCAGTAAATCCAGCCAGGCCACGGGCGGCACTGCCCGCCAATCGTGACCATACACCCCATATCGCTGTCCACCAACTTCAAAGTCCGCCTCCGGCAGTCGGGCCAGGTCGGCATAGGCAAAGATGGGCAGCCAGAAATCCGGTTCTCGACAGGGCAAGAAGGTGAAGGCTAAACCAGGCGTGGTCAGATAATGCTGCACCATGGCAATAAAAATGTGGCTTTGCGCGTTGGAAACAGCCTGATAAGTCTCAGCGGCCAGCCAGAAACGAAAGAGGGTGGCGCACTCGCCGGAGCGCAGCGGCGCGCGATGCTGCAAATATTGCCAGGCGGCGCGTGTGGCGGGATCACAATCCAACACTTCGGCGCTGGCGCGCTGCAAAGCCAAGAGCATGACAAAACCAACCGGCTGCTGCTTGGCATTGCGCAAAACGAGGACGCTCTCGGGCTGTTGTGAGAACCAGTGCGCGGCCAGTTGGGCTGACTCTTCACCTTCGTACTGCCGCACTAGCTCCAGCAGGATGGGCCAGTCGGGTTGACGGGCAATATCGCTAATCAAGCCAACTTCTTCCGACCATTGCGCCTGTAGTTGTCTAAAAAAGGGTCGCACCACCGGATTATAGCGGTGCAGATAGAGGTATTCAACCAGAATGGCCTCCTGCTCTTGACGGTTAGCTTGCTGGAGACGGTTGGTATAATAGGTCCGAGCGCGGTGATGCAGTTCGGCATACCAATCGGGATTGCGCCAGCGCACGTCAGCCGCCAGGGTCTCCCGAGCCAGGTCGTGTGGAAAAAGGCCGGATGGTGCGGACTCAATACAGGACAGGCTGCGCAGCCACTCGAACAATTCATGGACATCGGGCATGGCCAGCATGGCTGCCAGCATGGCTTCAGTGGTCAGGTGAACCAGGGCGCAGGCTTCCAGGGCGGCCCGATGGGCCGGGCCAGGCACTTTTTGCACCAACTGTTCTAGCAGAACTTTAATGACATCAGGAGCAACTTCCGGTTTGAAGGTGCCCAGGGTATCGCCGCGTTGGGCAAATACATCGGCCACCAGCGAGAGGGCCAGCGGATGGCCGTAAGTAAAATCCAGAATTGCTTGATGCTGATCCGGCGGAATTTCGCGTTTGGTTAGATAAACCCGGCTTTCTTCCGGGCTAAAGTTGCGCAGCGGCAGGGTACGGACCAGGCTCTGCCAGCCCGAGTCGCCCGACCAGCCCGGTAAGGGCGGATTCTGCCCGGCCATGACCACCAGCACATCCTCTGGCAGTTCGGGTAAAAAAACCTCGCGCAGCCAGGGATCAAGCGGGGTGAGCTTTTCATAGGTGTCAATTAAAATGACGTGGCGTTGCGACCAGGAAGCCATCCGCTGGAGGGGTGACTCTGTGGGGGTGAGGCCCAACGCTGTCTGAAGCGCGGCCAAAAAAGAAGGCGGGGCAGGCTCGATGGTGCGAGCGTCAAGCTGAAGCGCGGGGATATGGTGATTATCACATAGGTAGGCAAATTCGCTGAGGAGGGAAGTTTTGCCGATGCCGCCGGGACCAAAGATGTGCAGGATGTAGAAAGGTAATTCAGCGGCGGTAAGCGTCGACTCAAACAGCGCTCTTTCCGCCTCTCGACCCGCAAACCGGCGATGGCGCGCTAAACTCAGACGATCTGCCAGTCGCGACGACACGCTTGGTCACCCCCCATTCCCGACCCGGCTTGATTACAACTTTCTGATTTGAAGCTGGCTGGCTCAAATTATACTATAATTGAGGTGGCGGGGCAACAATTTGCGAGAGGTACTTCAATCCTAGATCGAAGCATCTTTTAATTCAGTATGCAGAAAGCTGATAGGCCAGGTTCCTACATAACCTGAGCTCAACGTTTTCGCAAAAAATAGACAGGATTTACAGGATTAACAAGATTTTTGAACCTTTTCATCCTGTAAATCCTGTTAATCCTGTCGAGAAAATAAAAACTCCGAACTGAGGTTACATACCAAAAAAGGAGGATTTATTTAAGGCCTGACTGTTACATCGGTTGGCCTCTGCCAGGTGACGACCCGAAAAACGCCGTTGACAATCATGACCCCCAGCAAAATTAAGGCGCAGCCCAGGTAGGCGTTCCAGCCGAGTTGTTCCTTGAGGATAAGCACACCCAAAATCACGCCGAAAACCGGCACCAGATAAGTGACCATGGAGACATAGGTGGCGCTGGTATGTTCCATGATGCGATAATAAACCACAAAGGCCAGGCCTGTCCCAAAGACGGATAAAGCCAAAAGCGAACCGAGCGCGGCCCACGACGGGACCGGCAGCCGGAAAGGCTGTTCAATAATTAGGGCCAGGGGTATTAAGAATAATGTGGCTAACAGGAGTTGAGTGGTTGGTGCGACAAACGGTGGCAGTCCGCGTAGGTTACGGCGGCCATAGACAATGGCTACCCCATAGCAGGCAGCCGCCAGCGCCACAGCGATTAACCCCCAGGTAGTCGCCTTGACGCCGCCCAAAAGTGAGGGCGCAATAAGCAGGGCCAGGCCGCTAAACCCAATGAGCGTCCCTACGGCTTTGGTGGGGGTCAGACGGTCATCCGTGGTAAATAGATGGGCCAGCACCAGGGTAAAAAGAGGGGTGGTCCCGTTGAGAATGGCGGCGAGAGCGCTGTCAATATACTGTTCGCCCCAACCAAATAAGACAAAGGGGATAGCATTTTGAAATAAGGCCACAAAGGCCAGGTGCAGCCAGACCGGCCCAAAGGCAGGCAAATTACGCCCCTGGGTTCGCAAGATTAGGTACAGCAGTACTCCGGCCACGCCCACCCGGCCTACAACCAATGTTAAGGGGGGAATATCGGCGACGGCCACTTTGATGAACAAAAACGAGGGCCCCCATAAGGCGGCCAAAAACAAAAGCCACAAGAAGTTTCTTAATTTCATGCCATTAACCTCTATTTCTGTTTTAACCAGGCTTCGTAGTTAACCTGCATCTGGGCCAGGTGATCGGGAATATGTCGCTCGTAGACACCCAGCCAATCGTCCATGGTCATAGTACCATTTTCGGGATGATAAATTGTATGGGCCCAAACCGACTCCGGCAAAGCGCGAATCAACTGGTAAGTGTTGTGCCGCAGCCACCTGAATAACTCCAGGGCGTCCTGGGTACTTTGCTGCTGATAATTCAGTGCGGCGGCCCAGCCCATTTCATCATAGGCCATTACCGCCTGGCCCGGCTCGGCAATGAGGCGGCGGCAGCGAATGTAGCTATTGGCTTCGCTATCGGCGATGTGGATGACAATTTCGTGGATGCTCCAGTGGTCTGGGGCGGGTTTGAAAAGCCACATCTCCGGGGGAAATTGTTTTAACCCTCCGACCAGTCGCTTATAAGCCTGGCCATATGACTCGATTTTTTGATTGCGTTCTGCGTGGGTCACAAATTCTCCTCCTTTTCATAAACCTGACCTATTCAGATCGTCCCCGGCCGGCCTTGCGGTGGGGCAATTAGCCTCCCTGGCCGTGAGGAAGTTCTATCTCCAAAAACTTCCAAAATTAAAGGGACCCGCCCCAGGGCCGAAATCAGCGCCGAATTTTTATCGGCGAGCAGCCACAGCCTCTCGCCACTCTTTAGAAAAATGTCGTCGCCGGCAGCGGTCAACCAGGCTACCCCCGATACCACCTGAACACTCCGGCTGCCCGCCGGCAAGCGAAATAATTCGTCGCCGTGTAAGATCAGGCGCAACATCAGGCTGGTCGATTTTAAGCGCTGGCCCGGTGTGCCTCCCTTGACTGCGCGCATCAGTTGACTCCTTTCCGTTAATGTAATTAGCCGGTAAAATCAGCTATCACTTTGAAGGTGGCTAATCGCTCTCAGATCCATGATAGGTATAGGGTACAACGATTGAACTTTCCTTAAACGTCGAGAGGACAATGCTGGTGATCGACCGGGAGACCGTGGCTTTGGAGCGAATCCGTTCAATCAATCTTTCCAAATCTTTGGGGCTGGTCGCCCGGACTTTTAAAATATAACAATCTTCGCCGGCTACGCCATAACATTCCAGGATATCCGGTTCGCAGCGACAAGCCTCCATCACATCCTGTTTCGCCTCCAGGTAACCGGCCG
The DNA here is from genome assembly GCA_964604225.1 of uncultured Caldilineaceae bacterium. Classification (GTDB taxonomy): domain Bacteria; phylum Chloroflexota; class Anaerolineae; order 4572-78; family J111; genus DSQQ01. The sequence continues at coordinate 349 of CAZRYD010000282.1, read as the reverse complement.
GTGTGGTGCCAACCGTCAGCCTGATAAAGGCCATAATGGGTTTGCCAATGGCCTCAGCATCCACCACGGCCACGTAGCCTTTGATAATCCCCTTTTTTTCCAGTTTCTTGACCCGCTCGTGTACGGTCGAAACGGTCAGCCCCACCGCTTCGGCCAAAGCCGAGTTGGAAAGGCGGGCGTCTTCTTGGAGTAACAGCACAATCTGGCGATCAATCTCGTCAATCATTCGGAGTTATCCTGAAATTACCGGAAAAATTACGTTAATAGTATAATAACACGGAAAATATTACGGCAATAAAGGTGTTTTGTCAATAGACCAATTAAATGGCTTGGATAAGGCCAATTAGGT
>CAZRYD010000281.1:8599-8837 GCA_964604225.1 uncultured Caldilineaceae bacterium | reverse complement strand
ACCTTCCATCGGGGAATGGCAGTAGCCACAAACTGATTTGTCGGCCAGGTAATAGCTGCTGCCCTTGCGGGGGGGGTGGAACCGTTTATTGGTCAGGCTTTCCTTACGCGCTGGCATTTGCTTTTGGACGGCATTAAACAACTCGGTCGAAATCAAGGCTGGATAGATGTTCTTATAGATCCTGCCATCATATTCGTACTCGCCAATGTAGATCCGGTTGTGGAAAAAAGTTCGCCAC
>CAZRYD010000281.1:0-8587 GCA_964604225.1 uncultured Caldilineaceae bacterium | reverse complement strand
GACCAAACAGATGAGTTTCTTCAGAGATCACGGCATAGGGCGCGCCATGCGCTCTCAATTCAAAGGCTTTGATAGCCAGAGGAGCTACTTTGGGGTCAGGGAAGGGTTTCCGTCCGAATCGAGGCGTACCGTCAGCTCTGACCCCGAAGGAGATGGATTCAGAGGCATATCCTTTCGCCACTGGACCTACCGGAACAAACCCCTGTTCAGCCAGAAGACGCAATCCGCGTTTTGTATTTTTGCCAAGGTCGGTGCGGAATTGATGATTTTTCCAATCGATCAAGGCTTCAAAAACGTAACGAAATGGATTGTCAGGGATGTCATCCATCATTGAGAATAATTTCCAGCCATTTCGGCGTAATTCTGACCGGAAAAATTGCGAGTCATCGATTTCTCGAGCGAACCGTGACAGATCCCAAAAAATAATCATATCAGCCGGCCGAGGTTTTTGTCGGGCTAAATGAGTCATCAAATTAAACTGTTCACGATTCTTAGTTGATCCGCCGGAAGCTCGCTCATCACAAAATATTCTTCCTATAATCAATCCTTGCTCCTCAGCAAATCTTTCTACTGCTGCTTTTTGGGAAGCGATATCTTGGTTACGACCAGGAGAATGACGCAAATAAACCCAAACTACAGTGCCGTGGGCTATATGAAGAGGATCAATGTCTGCCTCATCTTCGCCTTTTCCCGAAGTGAAGGGACGCATTGTGGCAAACCAAGCAGCTTTATAGATTTCATCTGGTGGCCAGACTTTAGCAGTAATGGGCACGGGCAAGATAAGGAGAAGGGCTAAACAAAAACCCGAAAGCAGCCCTAAATGCCACCGCCAAACCCGGATCAATCGTTTAACCAATCTCCAGTTGATTATTTCTTTCATTTTCTCCGCTCCAATGAAATATATTTATTCTCCTACCTGTTAGGGACAAGGGTTTATATGCAAACAGAGTTGGCCTATGCGCCAGTCCTTTTGCTTTTTCGCTCAGATTGAATTATCATCTAACGATAAAGTGGGCTGTTAACACTACCGGTGCATTGATATTGTCAATTACCGTGTGGGGTAAAATCCAGCGTACTTTTACCCCCTCAAGAAAGAGACGTTCAGGTTATGTTGCAGTACATTACCCGTCGAATCGCTTTGGCTGTGCCCGTTTTGATTGGAATTTTATTTGTTACCTTTGCTCTGGCCCGGCTCATTCCAGGCGACCCCTGCCGCGCGGCGTTAGGCGAACGAGCCACCGACGTGATTTGTGACGCTTTTATGGAGCGCAACGGCCTCAACGAGCCTATCCCCACCCAGTTTATGATTTATCTCCGGCAGATTTTGCTTGAACGAGATTTGGGCGAGTCCTTTCGCTTTGGCCGGCCGGTCATTGATATCGTGGTGGAGCGCCTGCCGGTTACTATTGAATTAGCCATTACCTCCATGATTTTTGCCACAATTTTGGGCATTCTGTTTGGCATCATCTCGGCTTATTGGCACAACTCTTCCGTTGATGTTAGTACCATGGTTGGGGCCAATATTGGCGTCTCTGTGCCAGTGTTTGTGCTGGGTTTGTTATTGCAGTATGTCTTTGCCCTACTTTTGAAAGATACTTTTTTGCAATTGCCTCCTTCGGGCAGGTTGACCTCAGGCATCACCAATCCGCCCTTTTTTGAGGTTTGGGGCTGGGACGTTGCCGAAGATACGAGCATGTTCTCGTTTTATTCTTTTCTGGCCAACTTTAATTTTTTGAACGCACTCCTGACCGGCAATGGGGCAGCTTTTGGCGACGCTTTAAAGCATATGATCCTGCCGGCGATAGCGGTTGGCACAATCCCTTTGGCGATTATTGCTCGGATCACTCGTTCCAGCCTGCTCGAAATTTTAAGCCTGGATTACATCCGCACCGCCAGAGCCAAAGGACTGGCCGAGGTGGGCGTTGTTTTTCGACACGGTTTGAGCAATGCTATGCTGCCGGTAGTGACGATTGTGGGGTTGCAATTAGGCTATTTGCTGAGTGGGGCCGTGTTGACCGAAACAATTTTTAATTTGGCTGGCCTGGGCCGAACCCTTTACGAAGCTATTACGGCTCGTGACTACATCATTGTGCAGGGCCTCACCTTGATCATCGCTTTTGGTTTTGTGGTGATTAATCTCCTTGTCGATATTTCGTATGCATTTCTTGATCCACGTATTCGCTTGAGTTAAATTTCTGGTCTGACAAGCGCTGAAAATGTCTGTCTGTTAAATTGGGAGGACGCATGACAGCCGAAACAATTCCGATTGCAGGAGCGGCTGCGGTTAAAACTAAAGAACCCAGCAGCCTCTACCGAGACGCCATCCGTCACTTGTTACAGAAGCGGTCGGCGGTAATCGGTATGCTGATCTTGTTGGCTTTGGTCCTGGTGGCCATCTTTGCCCCACTCATCGCGCCCTACGACTCCGAACAACAGTTGATTGGGATTGAATCGGGCATCAAAAAACGTTCAGCGCCCTGTATTCATCTGCTCGGTTGTCCTGCCGACCAACCCCAACATATTTTTGGGGTAGATGCTAACTTTAGAGATTTCTTCAGCCGCATGGTCTATGGTTCACGACTGTCGCTGCTGGTCGGTTTTGCTTCGGTAACTTTTGCCATTGTGGTCGGGACGGCTGTGGGGGCTATAGCCGGGTTTCTGGGTGGTTGGGTAGATAACGTATTGATGCGGCTCATGGACGTGCTGCTGGCCTTTCCGGCGCTGATTCTGGCGATTGCCATTGTTACGGTGCTGGGACCGGGTTTAATCAATGCCCTGATTGCCATCGGTATCGTCACCATCCCGGCTTATGCCCGGGTCATTCGCTCCAGCGTCCTGTCGGTTAAGGTGCAGGATTTTATTCTGGCCGATAAAGCTTTAGGGGTGCCGCCCAGCCGGATTCTGTTCCGTGATATTTTGCCCAATTCGATTACCCCTTTGATTGTGCAGGGAACCCTGGGTATCGGTACTGCCATCGTCGAAGTGGCCGCTCTCTCCTTTCTGGGCTTGGGCGCGCAGCCGCCAACCCCGGAATGGGGTTTGATGGTTAGCGCTGAACGCAACCAGATTTTTACTGCGCCTTACCTGGTGCTCATCCCCGGCGTGGCAATTGCTTTGGTGGTGCTGGGCTTCAACTTGCTGGGTGATGGTTTACAGGATGCCTTAAATCCACGCCTCAATCGTCGCTAGTCCCCAAATGGCCTGAGATACAATTTTACAAAACGGTTTTTTACTGAATGGCTTTTGTTAAAGCTATAACCTATAGCGGAGCCATTGGGCCGAAAGAAATAAGGTCTTTTTCCTCAAAAAATAAGCATCTTGCCAATACCAAGAGGGGATTAAAGTTTGTATATTTAGTATTAGGAATGGGGGTATTTCAAACCGTTACCGTTAAGAGCAAGTATTCGTCTATAACGGCGCCTGGCATGCTGTCAATCACCTAAATCCCCTTTAAAGCATCACTTTCTTTATTAAACTCTGGCCGGAGTTTCCCCAAATATTCAAGTTACAATCTATAAAAATCCAAAGGAGGAATTTTCAGTGAAGAAATTAGCAAATGTCTTAAGTATTATTATGTTGTTGGCGTTAATCTTAACGCTGGTCCCCACCGCTGCCTTGGCTCAAGAGGTCGCCTGCGAATCTGACGTGGTGGTCCAAGGCGATGACTGGCTGTCGAAGATTGCCGATAAGTTCCTGGGAGATCCCCTGGCATTTCCGGCTATTGTTGAGGCCACCAACGCCAAAAATGCGAGCGATAGCAGCTACGCCAAAATAGATGACCCCAACGTAATTGAAGTTGGTTGGAAGCTCTGCATCCCCAGCGGTGCGGAAGCTACAGCAGCGCTAGCCGTTGAGTCTGGCTCTGCGTTCTGGGCCGAGGCGGCCAAGCCTTACGCGGGCGTGACCATCCGGGGTATTTCCGAAAGCACCCCGCCCTCACGCTATGCGGCCGAAGTACTGGCCCCTGCCTTTGAAAAGGAAACTGGGATCAAGGTTGAGTTTGAAGTCACCTCCTGGGACCAGATGTATGACAAGCCCATCAAGGATATGGAAGCCAACACCGGCATCTATGACTTTATCTACATCGAACAGGATATTATCTACACCTACCTGGCCCGTGAGTTCTTGGTTGACCTGACCAAACTGCTGGCCGAAAAGCCTGAACTGGCCGCGCCCACCTTTAATGTCAGTGATTTCACCTCTTTCATTGACAACTTCAAGGATGCCAATGGCGATTTCTACGGCGTGCCCATGGAAGCCTTTGTAAAGATCCAACTCTATCGCAAAGACCTCTTTGAAAACCCGGACATTCAAGCGGCCTTTAAAGAGCAATACGGTTATGATCTGGCCCCGGCTACAACCTTCCAGCAGTATCAGGATATTGCCGACTTCTTTACCGAATACGGCAAGGCCAACAACATGGAGTTGTGGGGCACAACCGTCCAGGGCAACACCGGACATGCCTCCTCTTTCTATGAGTACTATGAAAGCATCGCTCCCAGCTTTGGTCTTTACAACTGGGGTATCAAAGACCTGGGTGACGGCAATTACAAAGCCTGTGTGGCCAATGGTGGTGAATTGAACAGCGATGTGGCTAAAGAAGCTTTGGGCTTCTGGGTGGGTCTGCTGGCCGACGCGCCGCCCGAAGCTACCAGCAGCACCTGGGACGAAGTTGCGGCGACGTTTGCCGCCGGCCGGGCTGCTCAAGGCTGGGTTTACGGTGAGAATGCCGCCTGGATCGCCACCGATGACACCCGTTCCAAAGTAGTGGGCAATGTTGGCGTGGCTTTACCGCCCACTGCTGAAGGTGTGCTAGATCAGGCCAAATCTGGTGAAGGCTACATTGGCTATTATGATGGCGGCGCGTTTGGTATCCCCTACTCCTCCAAGAATCAGGAAGCTACGTTGCTGTGGCTCCAGTACATCGGCCAACCTTCCGTTCAGGCTCAGTGGGCTACGACCGGTTCCCGGGTGGTTATGAACTCCACTTTTGACGACCCGCTGGTCCAGACGCAAGACGAACGGACCGATGGTTATTATACCATGCTGCGCGAGCAGGGACCGCTCTTCCGCGGCGCACCGCCCTTCCCCTTCCACCCGCAGGCGCGTGAAGTAATTGCGCCTTTCATCTGGAAGACCCTCAGTGGTGAGATGACGGCCGCAGATGCGCTCGATCAGGCCTGCGCTGCCGTTGAAACGGAGTTAACCAATCTGGGTTACAGCAAGTAACTCTAAGGATCTCCGCGATGAAGTCTACGCGTACGGGGTGGGGGTTATTAACCCCCACCCTCATCATCCTAGGTATTACCGGGATTCTGCCCTTCCTTTACGTCATCTACGTTGGCTTTTTTGATTGGAATGTTTTTTCCGCTCAAAGGGGGCTGCATTTTACCTGGGCCAACAATTATCGGCGGCTGGTTTTTGACCCCACCTTTCTGGGCGCGCTGTGGCGCACCCTGCTGTTCGCTTTTTGGACAGTGCTGAGCGAGCTGGTTATAGGCTTTGCCCTGGCTCAATCCTTGACCCGCGATTTTCCCGGCAAATCCATTTTTCGCACCGTGCATGCCCTCCCCTTGATGATTGCCCCAATCGCTGTCGGAGCCACCTGGCGGCTATTGACCATTCCCGGTTTAGGTTTGCTTCCTACCTACCTGCAGTGGTGGTTCGGCATTGACTACCGAATTGGCAACTTTGCCAATCAGGCTTTTTTAACCGTCATCCTGATGGATATCTGGCACTGGACGCCCTTTGTCACCCTGACTCTGTTGGCCGGGCTAACCACCATCCCCAAGGAACCCCTCGAACAGGCCCTGGTTGATGGGGCTAATCGCTGGCAAGTCTTCCGCTATCTGACCATTCCCATGATGATGCCGGTTATCCTGACCACCGTTTTTATCCGGATCATGGATGCGCTGCGTATTGTGGACGAAGTCTGGATGTTGACCGGCGGCGGGCCGGGCGACGCCACCCGCTTTATGGGACTGTACATCTGGCGGATTGTCTTTCCTAAAACCGATTACGGCTACGGCTCGGCCATGTCGCTTTTGACGCTCTATTTTACCCTGGTGCTCTGCTGGTTACTCTTTATCGCCATTGGCCAGAACAGTAAACAAGGTAATTCTTCCTGAGGCGGACTCCTATGGCATCAAAACCGTTAAATAAAATCCTCGGCTGGGTCAGTACGTACTTCCTCTGGATTGTAGCCACTATTGTCGTGCTGTTTCCCATCTATTGGATGTTCGTCATTTCCGCTCGCAGCCGGGTTGAGCTGTTTGGTTCGACCTCAATTATCCAAACCACGTTTTTTGCCGAGAATTACATCAAACCGTTAACCAATCCGGTTTTCCAGAGATACATGCTGAATTCACTCATCGTCGCCACCTCAAACGCCATCCTGGTGGCTGTTCTGGCCCTGCTGGCGACCTATGCCCTGTCTCGCTGGCGGCTGAAAGGCAGCGACAGCATCTTCTTCTGGACCATCACCAACCGGATGGCCCCGCCAGCCGCCTTTTTATTACCTCTCTTTCTGCTGTATACGCGGGTGTTTAGAATAGGCGATTTTAGCTTGTTTGACACGCGCACCGGGCTGATCCTGCTCTACTGCGTCTTCAATCTACCTTTTGCGATCTGGCTGATGAAAGGTATTATTGACGGCATTCCGATAGAATTAGATGAAGCCGCCTTTGTGGATGGAGCTACCACCTGGGATGTCCTGCTTAAAATCATTACCCCCCTGGCCGCGCCCGGCCTGGCGATTACGGCCATTCTTAGTTGGGTCTTTGCCTGGAATGAGTACCTTTTTGCCGCCACCCTCACCAGTGTCGAGGCGCGAACCATCACCACCGGCCTGGCTGAGTTTGTTACAGTAACCGGCACAAATTGGGGCGAAATGGCTGCGGTGGCCGTGTTATCGCTGGTACCTGCTCTGATTTTCCTATCGCTCGTGCAAAAGTATATCGTCATGGGGCTGACCTTCGGGGCGGTAAAGGAATAGATATTATGGCGCAACCATTGACTGAATCCGCCAATTCGGCTGATTTTAGCCTTCAGGAAATTTCCCCCGTCGCTTCGCCTGTCGTCAAAACAGGCCGAAAAGGTTTTTTGCCTTTCCGCACCAATACTTGGGACCGGTTCTTTGTCAGCGTGCTCTGTTATGTAGCGATCAGTTTGTTGTGGATGCGTTTTGTTGAACCCTACTTGTTCGCGCAAAGCATCTGGATTGCCGTAGGTCTGTCAATCGCATTGGCGGTGTTCATTATTCGCCGGGGATAGGTCCTTTTCGATCTAGATTCCACACAGAGGATATGCAATGGAGCAGCCTAAATATGTCATTGGGATGGATTTTGGGACCGAGTCTGGCCGGGTGGTGTTGTTTGATCTGGCCGACGGGCGCGAAATTGCTTCGGCTGTCTCCGTTTACGCCAACGGCGTAATTGAGGAGCGCTTGCCCGGAACCGAAGTAAAATTAGAACCAGACTGGGCCTTGCAAGATCCACATGATTATCTGCTCATCTTGCAACAAGCCGTGCCCAAGGTAATCCAAGAAAGCGGCCTGGATCCGGCCCAGATTGTCGGCCTGGGGCTTGATTTTACCTCTTCCACCATCATGCCCACCCTGGCCGATAGCACCCCCTTGTGTTCCTTGCCCGAATGGCGGGCCAACCCGCACGCCTGGGTTAAACTCTGGAAACATCACGCCGCCCAACCCGAAGCCAACAAAATGACCCAACTGGCCTATGAGCATGGCTACACTTTTTTGGACCGCTATGGCGGCAAAGTCAGCTCCGAGTGGTTTTTTCCCAAAGTCTGGCAAATCCTGGACGAAGCCCCGGAGGTGTATGAGGCCGCCGACCGTATCATCGAAGCCGGCGACTGGTTTGTCTGGCAGCTCATTGGCCAGGAAAAACGCAGCGCCAGCATGGCCGGCTACAAAGCCTTGTGGTCTAAACGCGAAGGCTATCCACCCGACGACTATTTCAAAGCTTTAGACCCTCGCCTGGAACACGTCGTTGACCAAAAGATGTCCAGAGAATTATACCCGCTGTGCGCCAGGCTGGGCGGGCTAACTGAACAGGCCGCCGCCTGGACCGGGTTAAAAGCGAGCACTATCGTGACAACTGTTCATATAGACGCTCACATGTCCGCCACGGCTGCTGCCATCACCGACAAACCCGGCCGGATGGTCATTATTATGGGGACCTCCAATTGTCACCACATTTTGGGCAGCAAAGAACGAGTCATCCCCGGTATCTGTGGCTACGTGGAAGATGGCGTGGTCATCGGCTTTTTGGGTTATGAAGCCGGGCAAACCAGCATGGGTGATCAGTTTGCCTGGTTTGTTAAAAATTGTGTCCCGGAAGTTTATGAACAGGAAGCCAGAGGTCGCGGTCTGAATGCCCATAAATTATTAGAGGAAAAAGCGGCTCGGCTCAAACCCGGCGAAAGTGGGCTGATAGCCCTGGATTGGTGGAACGGCAACCGCTGCGTGCTGGTGGATATGGATTTATCCGGCCTGCTGCTGGGAGCCACCCTGGCCACCAAGCCGGAAGAAATTTATCGCGCGCTGCTTGAGTCAACCGCTTTTGGC
>CAZRYD010000280.1:0-8978 GCA_964604225.1 uncultured Caldilineaceae bacterium | reverse complement strand
AAAGTCATCGTCTGCTAGCCAGTCCCAGAAGAATCCGGTCGTGGCTTCGACAGGCCGCCACATAACAGGCCCCTGGCGGCAGTGCTATGGGGCGGCTGGTGAGATTGAAGCGAGGTACCCCCCTGGTTTAGGTTTTTATTGTGTCCTTTTTTCACTTGGCCGCCGGAGAGCTTCGCCTGGTCTTGGGTTAGGTCGGGTCGTCGAGAAGAATTGGACAAACCCCACATGGTCAGCTACGAGATACAAGCAGATATTGAGGCCATCGCGAAAAATTCTGCGCTCTACGAAGAAACAAACTCTGACCGAATTTTGCAGGAGGATTGATGGTCTGGCGGGAATGTAAGAGATGCCACAAAAAGATATTTTCGATCAAAGACCAGCCGCTGCCCCACGACGGCTACTGTGAGGCATGTTACGAGGTCGTAACCGGCAAATGCTCAGCCTGTTACGGAACCGGGCAGGTCCAGCGGGCGCATCTCGGTACAATGGAATGTTTGAAATGTGAGGGTACTGGTCGAGCAGCGCAATCTGAGCTTTAGCTCTAGGGCAGGAAAAGGGGTATAGCGGCAGTATTTGCTCGCACCGGCCACAAGATAATCGAGGGGAGCCGAAAATGGCGTCTGGAGGGTTAGTCAGGCTGGGAGTTTATGCGAAAATGATGAAAATGCCTGCCGGCCTGTCATTTTGAGGCTGCCCTGTTCGACGTATGTATAGAACGGCCAAAACAGCCGACAATCTATACTATAGGAGAACAAAATCATGAAGTACATACTGCTGATGTACGCGGACGAGTCTAAACTGCCGAAAACCCCTGAGGAACACCAGGCCATTGCGCCAGCCTGGTATGCCTTTGGGGAGGAAGCTAAAGCCGCCGGGGTGTTGCTGTCCAATAATGGACTTAGCCCCGCCGCCGACGCGACGACGGTGCGCGTGCGGGACGGCAAGCCGTTGATCACCGCTGGCCCGTTCGCCGAAACGCACGAGCAATTGGGCGGCTACTATTTACTTGACTGCCAAGACCTCGATGAAGCGCTGCGTTGGGCCGCGAAGATTCCCGTGGCGAAGTATGGCTCAGTTGAGATCCGCCCACTGAACCAGTGGTCGCAGCAATAGCAGTGCCGGGTGAGGGATGACCGCAGCGGCGCAAATCGAAACCACCTTCCGCGAGGAACACGGGCGGGTTCTGGCGGCGCTCATCAGCCAGTTGGGAGATTTCACGCTGGCCGAGGACGCGCTGCAAGATGCGCTGGTCAATGCGCTGGAACGCTGGCAGAGCACCGGCGTTCCGCGCAATCCCGGCGCGTGGTTGCTGGCCGTGGCCAAGCGCCGGGCCATTGACCGCCTGCGCCGCGCGGCGACGCTGGAGCGCAAAGCGGTCATCCTCGACTCCTCTGCCATTCAGGACGAACCTGAGATGGACGACTCGATTCCCGATGATCGCCTGAAACTGATGTTCACCTGCTGCCATCCCACGCTGGCGCTGGAAGCACAGGTCGCGCTGACGCTGCACACGCTTGGCGGCTTATCCACGCCGGAGGTCGCGCGAGCATTCCTCCTCCCGTTGCCGACGATGGCCCAGCGGCTGGCGCGGGCGCGGCGGAAAATCCGTAACGCCGGCATCCCCTATCGCGTGCCGCCCGCCGAGCTGCTGCCGGAACGGTTGGAGGCGCTGCTGGCGGTCATTTACCTGATCTTCAACGAGGGGTACTGCGCCAGCAGCGGCGATACGCTTACCCGGCCCGACCTGTGCGGGGAAGCGATCCGGCTGGGCCGGGTGCTGGTGGCGCTGCTGCCCGCGCTGCCGCACAGCGCCGAGGCGCGCGGGCTGCTGGCGCTGATGCTGTTGCACGATTCGCGGCGCGAGACGCGGCTCAATGCAGCGGGTGAACTCGTCCTGCTCGACGAACAGGAGCGCAGCCGCTGGGATCAGGCCAAAATCCAGGAGGGGCTGGCGGTGCTGGATGAGGCGCTCGCCCTTGGCGAACCGGGACCCTACCAGGTGCAGGCGGCGATCAGCGCCCTGCACGCCGCAGCACCGACGGCTGAGGCGACCGACTGGCCTCAGATCGCTGCGCTCTATGGCGCGCTGGCGACGATGACCCCGTCGGTGGTGGTCGAAGTGAACCGCGCCGTAGCGGTGGCGATGGCCTACGGCCCACAGACGGGCCTGCAGATGCTCCTGCACCTCGACAGCCAGGCAGACGGCTTTTATCCCTATCACGCGGCGCAGGCCGACCTGCTGCGCCGGACCAGGCAGCGTGAGGCTGCCGCCGCGGCCTACCAGCGAGCGCTCGCCCTGTGCGGCAACAGCGCCGAGCGCGCTTATCTGCAGCGGCGGCTTGACGAGATGCTCAATCTCCAGGGCGATCTCCCCGTCTGAACACGGCTGAAATATCAACACCACCTTATCAATTCTCAAGACAGCGCCATCATCACTTTTGATCAATGGGGTGAAGAATACTATAAGTAAACCATCGAAATTAATTAGTCAGGATTTACAAGATTAAAATTAAATTTGGAAACAAGAAAGGTTTCCCACTTTACAAAAAATCATTCTGCCTCTATGATTAGGGGTGTAATCTTGTTTTAACCAAGGGAGACATAGCGTGGCCGGTGAGACGGTTTTAGCGGTTGACGACCGCGAAGACAGCCTGAAATTTTTGCGCGAATACGTCTTGGAGCCGCACGGTTACCAGATGATCGAGGCCCGCAACGGGGCGGATGCGCTGGAAATTACCTTGACCCAGAAGGTTGACCTGATCATCTCGGATCTGGTTATGCCCCGCATGGGCGGCCTGGAATTGCTGGAAAGTTTGCGCGAAAAAGGGCTGGACACGCCGGCTATCCTGATGACTTTCCACGGGTCCGAAGGGACGGCGGTGCGGGCGTTTCGGTTGGGCGCGCGGGATTACATCATCAAGCCCTTTGCCATCGATGAAATGTTGGGGGCCATTGATCGTGCCCTGACCGAGTCGCGGCTGCGGCGGGAGCGCGACCAACTGACCCAAACGGTGTTGCGGGTCAACCAACAGCTTGAAAATCGGGTGCAGGAACTGCGCTTTTTGTATGGCATTGGCCGTTCGGTCACGTCGCTGCAAGATTTGGAGCCGATCCTTAACCGCATTGTTGAGGCGGCGGTTTATTTAACCGGGGCCGAAGAAGGCTCGATTATGTTGGTTGATCAAGCCTCCGGGGAATTGTATTTGCGGGCGGCGCGAGGCATGGGCGAGAAAAATGCCAAAACCTCACGCCTGAAGATTCAGGACAGCATTGCCGGGCAGGTGGTGCGCACCGGGCGGCCGGTCATGATCGGCGGGATGAACCAGGACGACTCTTTTAAAGTCACCACCGGTTATTTTGTCAAGGCGCTGTTGAACGTGCCCCTCAAGGTTGCCGACCGGGTGATTGGCGTGCTGGCCGTTAACAACAAGGGCAAGGTGCAGGCGTTCAGCGAGCGCCATCTCAATCTCCTTTTGGCCATGGCCGATTACGCGACCATCGCCATTGAAAATGCCCGGCTGTATGCCCGGCTGGCTTCCAATATCAACCAGGCCGAGCAATCGAGCCGTGAGCTGGAGAAAGCGGTTAAGGTGCGGACCTCGCAACTCCAACAAATCAATCAACAACTGCTCAAGGCGGAGAAGGCGGCCGCCCTGGGTTATATGGCTGCCGGCGTGGCCAGAGAAATCAATGCGCCCATCAACGCCATACTGCAAAATATCCAAGAGGCTAGTGCTGAAAATTTGAGTGACGCCGATTATCTTCAGCTTATTTCAACGCTGGAGCAAGAGGCTTTGCGCTGCCGGCAAATCATTCAGAGTTTGCTCGACTTTTCGGGTGAAGGCAATTATAAACCCGCGTCCACCAATCTTAATGATGTGCTTGAAAAAGCCTGGTCGAAATATAGCCAGGAAAACTCACTGAATCATCAGGTTAAATTTGTGCGCGGTTTTGATCCGCACCTACCCCATGTTTCGGCAGACCCGCAGCAAATGGAGCAAGCCCTCTTTTATCTTATCCGGCGGGCTTACCAGGCCATGCCGCAGGGCGGTACCCTGCGGATCATCAGCCGGGCCGTTGGCCCTGAAATCCAAATTATTGTCAATGATACCGGCCAGGGTATTTCAGCCGAAGATATGCGCCACATCTTTGACCCATTTTATGAAACCAATGATCACACCTATGGCCTGGACCTCTCGATTACCTATACCATCATTGGGCGGCACAGCGGCAAAATCGAGGTTGAAAGTGAGCCGGACCAGGGCACAACCTTCACCATTCACCTGCCCCGAGAAGCTTAAATTTTAACAAGCTATGGAGACACCCCCTTCTTTTAAAGTTCAAGTGGTTGGGCACGAGTGGGCGCTGGATTTATTGAGCCGGCAGCAAGAGGCCGGACGGGTGCCCCAGGCTCTACTGCTCACCGGCCCGCCCAATGTGGGCAAAAGTACCCTGGCCCGCTTTTGGGCGCAGCGTCTCAACTGCCAGGGCATGTCCCAGCCATGCGGCCAGTGCGCTTCGTGTCGCAAGATTGTGAGCGGCAATCACCCGGATGTCCGTATTCTTGATAGCGACGACCAGGCGCTCAAAATTGACGACATCAGAAACTTGCAGCGGGAGCTGTCGCTATCGCCCAATGAAGGTCAATACCGGGTGGTGATCCTTTGCAATTTTGAGCGAGCCACCCTGAGTGCGGCCAACGCCTTGCTCAAAACCTTGGAGGAACCAGCCTCCCAGGTGGTGCTGGTCTTAACCGCCACCGATCCGGGCGCGCTGCTGCCCACCATCGTCTCTCGCTGCCAGATGTTGGCGCTCCGCCCCGTGCCCTATCAGACGGTTATCGAGGCGCTGCAAGCGTACTGGCAGGCCGGGCCGGAACAAGCCGAGTTGCTGGCCCAATTGGCGGCGGGCCGGCTCGGTTGGGCGGTCAGAGCCCTGGCCGATCAGGAACTTTTGGCCCGGCGCGAGCAGCATCTCCAGGAGTTGTTAGACCTGTTGCATGCTGGTAGAGTCGAGCGGTTGGCCTATGCCCACCAACTCGGCCGCGACTCGGCCATGCTCAAAGAAGTGTTGACCTTGTGGTTAACCATTTGGCGTGACCTGTTGTTGTTGCAAAGCGGCGCAACCCAGACTAAAATTATGAATCTGGATTGGCAAGAGCGGCTGCAAGCCCTCGCCCGACACAGCAGTCTGGCCCAGGCCAGCGACATGGTCGCCCGCTTGCGTACGGCCTTGATAAACCTGGAGCGGAATGTCAATCCCCGGCTAAATATGGAAGTTTTGTTATTAAAATTACCCAGTAGCAGAGCCGCAAAGTAACAGGTAACAGAGTAACAATTTTTGCTACTTGGCTACCTTGCTACCCTGCAACTTTGTCAGCCTGTTACTTTAGAATAGAGGATTTTATGCCCCTTGTTGTTGGCGTTAGATTTAAACCAGTAACCAAAATATATTATTTTGACCCTTTGCCCTTTGAGCAGTTTCAAGTTGATGATCGAGTTATTGTTGAAACCTCGCGAGGGATTGAGTTAGGCCTGGTGGCCATGGCTACTCAAGAAGTGCCCAAAAGCGAGATCAAAAGCAAGCTCAAACGGGTGATTCGCCCGGCCACGCCGCTAGATCTGCTGCAAGCTGAACATTCCAAGGCCCAGGAGTCGGCTGCTCTAGAAAAATGCACTCAATTGGTCGCCGACATGCAAATTCCCATCAAAGTGCTGCAAGCGGAATACAGCTTTGATGGCTCTCGGCTGTTGTTCTCTTTTGTATCTGAACAGCGGGTCGATTTTAGAGACCTGGTCAAAGAGCTGGCCCGCGCGTTGAAGACGCGCATCGAGATGAAGCAGGTGGGCGCTCGCGACGAGACCAAAATTTTGGATGGTTATGGTCGCTGTGGCCGGCGCTTGTGTTGCTCTAGCTGGTTGACCGATTTCCACCCCGTTTCAATCCGCATGGCCAAACTCCAGGGACTGCCCCTGGCCCCGGCGGAAATATCCGGTATGTGCGGGCGCTTGCTGTGCTGCCTGGCTTACGAAGATGAGATGTATGCCGAAATGAAAAAAGATCTGCCCAGGGTTGGCAGCCAGGTTAAAACGGCGCAAGGCGCACTGGCCACGGTACGCGGCTTGAATATCATCAAAGAAGCGGTCATCCTGGAAATGGAAGGCAGTGACACCTATCTTGAAGTCAAAGCGGCTGAAGTCCAGGCAGTTCATGGCGACTCAAAACCCAAAGATAAACAGGGTGGGCATCAGCCATCCAACAAGTCGAAAGAAGACCAGGGCGAATAGGACCCTGTGCCTTCCCCTTTACTGATCTGTTGACTCAATGTCATTAAGTTAAGGCCGTAGCATAGGGCCTTGCCGCTAGGGGGCCTTCGGCTCTGCCCGCCCACAAGGGGCTAGACTACGCTAATTTAAGACATCGTCTGTTGACTATCTGGAGCCTCTTCTGTGCCCGCAAATCGCTTACCCCGCTGGCTGCCGACTGCCTTAATTTTGGCTGGAATCACGCTGCTTATTATTGGCACTGCTTCGTTCTTTACTTCTCCCAACGCCATCCCGGCAACTCCAATTCCACCCGTAGCACCCGCACCGACGCTAGTGCCTATCTCCCCGCCGCCGACGGCTGCTCCCGTCAATTCCCCCCTGCCGACGCCGGAGGTGGCTTCGCCGCTGCCCACCCCAACTGCGCCTCCCGTTACCGCCACTTCAACCGCTGCACCGGCCTTAGCCTTAGCCTTTGATGGTAACAGCGCCTACCAATACGTCCTGGCCCAGACGGCAATTGGTCCCCGCCCCACCGGGACCGAGGCCGGCTGGGCCACGGGGGATTATATTATAGACGAATTAAAAAGGCTGGGCTGGACCGTCGAAACCCAGGAATTTCTCTTCCAGGGGGTCAAAGGCCGCAACGTCGTCGGTCGCTTGGGTAACGGGCCGGTCATTGTGCTGGGGGCGCATTATGATACCCGCCCCGCCGCCGACCAGGACCCGGACCCGGCCAAACGGAGCGATTGGATTGAGGGCGCTAACGATGGCGCTAGCGGCGTGGCTGTTCTCTTGGAACTGGCCCGCACCCTGGAGGCGGACAAACTCAAAAACGAGGTCTGGCTGGCTTTTTTCGACGCCGAGGATCGGGGGCGACTTGATGGCTGGCCCTTTTCGGTGGGCGCGCGCCACATGGCCGAAAATCTGACCACGCTGCCTCAAGCCGTGGTGGTGGTGGATATGATCGGCGACGCCGACCAAAATATCTACCTGGAGCAAAACTCCACCCCGGCCCTGCGCCAGGAAATCTGGGCTGTGGCCGCAGAATTGGGCTATGAGGCTAACATCATCCCCCAACTTAAACACACCATCATCGACGATCATATCCCCTTTTTAGAGCGCAACATTCCGGCCGTGGACATGATTGATTTTGACTACCCTTTCTGGCACACCACCGCCGATACCGCCGACAAAGTGGCCCCTGCCAGCCTGGCCCGGGTCGGGCGGACGCTGGAAGTGTGGTTGGAGGAGAAGCAATAATGGACCGCCGACTGCTGACGGCAGATTGCTGTTTCGGTGATTAGCGGCCATTTTTGTATAAATTTAGCCTGTGGAGGAGCGGCTGGTTTTAACAAATTCGCAGTGAAGCCAAACAGTAAGATTAATCTAGCCACAATCAAAGCAGCTATTCAAGAGAGTCCCCGCCTCTCGGCCATGGACTTGCAGGCCAAAGTCAACGCGCCGGAGATAGATATTATGATCGCTATGTCCGACGAAGCCGTGGAAATTCCGCTGGCCGATTTGGACTCTGTGCTGGAATATGTGCGCGGCTGGGGTGAGGTGATGTCATTGATCCGCAATCGAGATGCCGTCTGCGAGCTAAAATTTTCCGCCGCAACGCTCTATCGCACCGGCGATTGGCTCAACTCGATTGACCCGACTTACAATTTGCACATTCGCCTGGCCGCCGTGCAACGCATTCTGCTGCTAATCAAGTCTAACCACAAGCGCGATGGCCAAACAGCCTCGCTCAACTTTGCCAACCAGGCCGGGCATGTCTTTTGGCGGGTTTACGCCCAATCAGAAGCAGCGCAGGAACAATTCAGGCAATTGATGGACAGATACAAAAACGCTGCTGCCATGTCATTCTGAGGCGAAGCCGAAGAATCCCTGCCAAGCTGCTCCAACAATAGTATTGCTCCGAAGGGATTCTTCACTCCGCTACGCTTCGTTCAGAATGACATGAAACCTCGCCTCAACCCCCGGCAATCGCCTTGACCAACTCCCGGCAGAAGGCGGGAATATCCTCCACCACCCGACCCCAGACGATGTTGCCGTCACGGAAGGCTGGCTCATCTACCCAGGTAGCTCCGGCGTTGACCAGGTCATCCTTGATACCCAGGCTGCCGGTGGCGCGATGGCCTTTGACAATCCCGGCGGAGATGCCGACCAGCCCGGCGTGGCAAATCAGGCCGACAATTTTATCCTGCTCGTAAGCTTCGCGGACCAGGCCGGTCACCGCCGGGTAGCGGCGCAGCTTGTCGGGGGCCCAGCCGCCGGGTACAACCACGGCCTCGAAATCATTGGCGCTGACCGTCTCGGCCGCCACTTCGCTGGTGGCGGTCAGCGCGTTTTTGCCGTGGACGGTCTTGTCGGCTTTGGTGCCGACAATCGTCACGACCGCGCCTTCCTCACGCAGCCGCATCACCGTCACCCAAAACTCCAAATCCTCAAAGCCTTCTTCGAGGAAAAAAGCAATTCGTTTATCTTTGAGTCTCATCAAAAACCTCCTTAAAAAATAGTAGGCAGTAGCCAGTAGTCAGTAATCAGTAGCCAGAGGTCAGTAGCCAGATAACAAAAACTGCTACCCTGCGACTCTGTTACTCTGCGACTTTGCTACTCTGCTACCCTGCTACCCTACGCGTCACACATCACGCTTTACGCATTACGCCTTACGTTTTATACTTTACGCCTCACATCCTACGCACGACA
>CAZRYD010000279.1:7362-8985 GCA_964604225.1 uncultured Caldilineaceae bacterium | reverse complement strand
TCGCTCTACTTGAATATGGGCCACGCCTATGAGGCCCTTGGCGACCTGGCCGAAGCGAGGCGGTACTATCAACTGGCCGCTGAACTGGGCTTTGTCCACCAGGTTGAATAACCCCAGCTCAACCCAGATCATCATTATCCAAACAAAAAAGCCGGGGAGATGAGTCCCCGGCTTTTTTATGTTGTCCGCAGTTCACGGCGCCCGGATCGAGAGCGGCGGCGTGGTGGTGGCGTCAAGGTCAGTACAGTCTGTGCTCGGCGTGGTGCAGGCGCGATAGTAGTAAGTGGCGCCACTGGTCAAACCGTTGTCGGCGCAGGCATAATCATCGGATTGGCTTGAGAATCCCTTGGTGCAATCCCTGACCACGTTCCACTGTCTACCGTTGGTTGAACGCTCAACCCGAAAATTATCACGGAAGGGCGCGCCGGTGTAGCGCCAGCTCAAGACGATTTTGCCCGAGGTGCGGTCGCGGGGTATGGCCGCCCTGAATTCGCAGGGCATCTGGGTAGGCGGATATTCGAAGGAGACTATCCCTTGAGCCGTCCCAATCTTAGAAAAGTTAAACACCGAAACCCTCCAATTGTTTCTCGACCCAACCTCTGAAGATTTCACCGCATAGCTGGTCCACAACGGGACGATACCGGAAGCACTGCCATCACTGCGAGCGTAATAGCCAGATGGGTCGGGTCCATAAAGAACCAGAGATAGTTCTTCAGCTTTCTGGGTATTGCCGGAAGCGGTCCACGAGGGAATCTGGGCCAGAATACAGCCAGCTTGCAAGACGGTAAAATCAGCCGAGGTGTCTGAGTCGCCGTAGTCCGAACTAAGATTAAACCTGAATGAGTCTCTGGCCGCCGCGGGCGCGTTTGGACCGGCGGCAATGAGCGTCAAACCCACCAGAATGGCAATTACCAGAATTATGTAGCGAGAGGCTACTGATTTCATAAATTACCTCCTCTCAATTGACAACAGGGTCCGATACCGAAGCTGCACGGACGATGGCCTCGCAGGCTATCGAGCGGCCGAGGCTATCCAACTCGCGCTTGGCTACGAACCGCACTCGTTCTTCGTCACCGGGGAGATCGGTCTCGGCCACTGGTTCGTTGGCAGTTTGCTTTATCTGTTCGTGGGCCTGTTCATTCAGCACCACAAAACTGACTTCAAACACGCCACAATCATCCTCTGCTTTGGGTTCGCCAATGTCGACAAAATCATCCCAGCGACCTGAAGCAGTTAGTCTTAATTCTTGAGCCTGGCAGAAAATATCGCCCTGAACCCGCTTGCAGACAAAGAGCCACAAATGTCTCTGGTAGCTGGACACAAATTCAGTCCGCCCAACGGTATGTACGCGGGAAGGTACGGTGATATAATCTCCCCGGCGTGGCTGGAGGGGATCATCGGCTTCTCTGTTAAGATCCTCCTCCAGCTTCTCGACGGTGATGGTTGGGGGAGGAAATGGAGTTCCACCGCCAATACTGGGCCCACTCCTTATTGCGGGCGTAGGGGTGAGGTTGTTCAGAGGGTTCGGCGGCCCTAGCCAAAAAGCGGCAGCAATCACCACCAGCACGACGAGTCCAACCAGGGCGTAGAAGATAGGCTTAAAGAAGAACGCCGGCTTCTCTT
>CAZRYD010000279.1:0-7262 GCA_964604225.1 uncultured Caldilineaceae bacterium | reverse complement strand
GGCCGCGCCATCAGGACTCCTGGCAATCAGAATCTGGTCCTCGTTAGCGCCCGCATTTTTGACTGGTTTCTGTTCTGGACGCATTGCTCTAACTCGCTGTTCCGCATAATTAAACAGTCCGCCAATTGAAATGTTACCATCCTCATCCTGAGCAGCCTCGCCCATCTCGATGCCCCCCAACAGAAATTGGGTAAAGAGTGAATTGCGGCCCCTCTCTTCAAACGAATATTGAATGGTGCCCGACGAGGCCAAAATGGCCGTGGCCTCGCCTCTTAATTCATCAAACTGCAGTGGCTCGCCAACCCCACTTTTCCGTCCTTCAGCAAATGCGCCGCTGAAGCAACAATCCAGAATCACGATACGCTGCCGGGAGCGGCTATTACTCATAATATCCTGAATAAACGCCTCGGAAACGCCGGTTGAGCGCAAGAGATTGGGCTGGGTGTTCAGCGCAACCAGGTAATGCCGGCCATCCGGCCCCCGGTAGCCGTGACCGGAATAGTAAAACAGGGTCAGATCATCTCGCTCAACCTGGCTGAACAGATTCTCGATCTGTTGATTGATAGTTTCATTCGTCGCATTAATCAGGGTATCGAAGATTTCGAAGTCGCCATATTTTTGCAGGGCAGCCGCGAAATCCTGGACATCATGAACCGGTGTCCGCAAGGGCGGAAAGCTTTTTGAGTTTTCAAATTTTGTATTGCCAATCAGTAAGGCCAGACGTCTTGGCATAGCGTCCTCCTCAGGCTATTGGCCTGCGTTTGGAGCTAACGCTTACTTGGGACTTGGGGGCTTCTTTTAGACGTCGATGGGGAAGAACGGAAGCTCGGAGGCAAGGGGCCAGTTGGAGAGGTGAACCAAATCAGGATTGAAGCGAGTTTTTAAGCGAACTTTTCATTAAAATATTATAACATGATTTTGACCGAAAAACCACAGTCAGTTTAGTACAAATCTCCCGCGTTAGTATCAAATTACCATGTAGACGCAGGAATGAGCGAACAGGTTCCACTTTGAGGCACGTATTTGCAAATTCTTGTGACCAGTTTATTATAATTTAAGCTTGTTAGTCTCAATTTTAACTTACCTTGCTCAACTTAGACTCAATTTTTACTCAAATTCTGGATAGTGGCGCCATTGTCTGCCGTCCGCCGTCTGCGGGCGGAAATTGGTGGTCTATTTCCACCCAGGTGTACCAGCTTGGCCTTTGGCGGGAACGGAGAAATGTATGTCGATCAGGGTTGGCCTTTGTTTTACTCGACGATTTTTGAAGCGATTACGGCTCGCAGCCTGGAAGTATCAGACTTAGTCGTCCGTAAGGATAATAGCTCAACTGAGGCAACGGCCGAGGCAATTACGCCAACAGCCAAAGGCCGCCCAACAACAAACCTGCAGATAAGTAAAACGATGAGGGATACCTCAAACGATGATTATCCGAGTAGATGATAGTTTAACGCTAGAAGTGAATTTTAATGTGTTTGATCGCGAAGAAGGGTATGAAGATGACATAGTCAATTGGTTATGAACCTCAACGCAGGCAGCCTTGGCAGAATTGCCCGACTTGTTATTGTTTTGAAAAGGAGTCTTTGATGAAACTCACCATCTCTCTGGCCCAAATGCAGATTGCTCTGGGTGACACAACAGCAAATTTAAGGAAGGCAGCCGCATGGACCGCCGAAGCAGCCCGGCGCGGTTCGGATTTGATTATTTTTCCAGAAATGTGGACCACCGGCTGCGACTGGCCGAATATTGAAAAATTGTCCGGCCAACAAGCGGAAGTTGTGGCCGAAGTGGCCGCCCTGGCCCAGAAACACCAGATCTGGCTTAACGGCTCGATGCTGACCCAGAACGAAGCGGGCCGGCCTAGCAATACCTCGATTTTGTTCGACCCCACCGGCCAGCCAGCCGGCCTCTATCGTAAAGTTCACCTTTTTGGGGTGATGAACGAGGATCAACACCTGGCCCCCGGCCAGCACCTGACCACGGTTGAAACCGCCTGGGGCCAAAGCGGCCTGGCCATTTGCTACGATCTGCGCTTTGCCGAGATGTTCCGCACCTATGCCCTGAGCGGGGTCAACATGGTCTACCTGCCCGCCGAATGGCCTCACCCCCGCCTGGCCCACTGGCAAACCTTATTACGCGCCCGGGCCATCGAAAACCAGATGTATATGGTCGGGGTCAATACCGTGGGCAGCGACGGTACTTATACTTTCTTCGGTCACTCGGCTATTATTGACCCCTGGGGCAACGCCGTAGTCGAGGGAGGAGAGTCGGAATTGCTGCTGACCGCGACCATCGAGACCGACATGGTTGGCGAGGTTCGGGCCAAAATTCCTGTGTTCAAAGATCGGCGGCCTGAGTTGTACCGGCTTGCCTAAGTCCAATGACAAACGTGTTCACCCGCCGCCATTTTTTGCGAGCGCTGTTGACCACCGGCGCCGGGCTGCTGGCCGGCTGCGCTGCCGACCCGGCGGCCTTACTTGCCACCTTGACGCCATCCCCCAGCCTGACCCCCACCTCTAGCCTGACTCCTTCGGCCAGGTCATCCCCCCCACCGAGCGCGACTGCAACGGCAACGTTATCTCCCACCGCCAGCCTGACCCCCACTCCAACAGCTACGGTCACGGCCAGCGCCACACCGAGTCCGACGGCCATCCCCAGCCCGTCCCCAACGCCTACCCCGGCTACGCCTATCAAAAATGTGGTCATTTTTGTCCAGGAGAACCACACCTTCGACAGTCTGTTCGCCGGTTTTCCCGGCGCTGACAGCGAGTTTGCCGGGGCAATTTGTCCCGACGCCCTGCCCGCCGACCCGCCCCACCAGCATCTCGACGCCCTGACGCCGGGTGGGGCGACCACTGAAGCCGCCCGCTGCTCCTACACCGAGGCTATGGCCGCCAACTACTGGCAGATGGCCCGCGAATTTACCCTGTGCGATCGTTTTTTCAGTGATGTACGCGGACCCTCTCACCCCAATTACTTGATGTTGATGGCCGCCCAAACGCCGATTGTCAATACTCCCTGGCCCACAGATATGTGTCCAGATTTTTGCCTGGATCTGCCAACTTTGCCCAATCGACTCGACGAGCGGGGACTGACCTGGCGCGATTACGCCGGTCTATTCACCAGCATCAAAGGTCTGGTGGGGCGGCCGGAAATCAGGCTGAACGACGAGGCCGGTTTTTTCCGCGATACCCGCGAGGGCAATTTACCCCATGTGGCCTGGTTAAATTCGGCCTTTTTGAAGGCGGGATATGACAAGAGCGGCCATCCGCCGGCCAGTTTGTGCACGGCCGAGAATTATGCGGTCGAGGTGGTTAACGCCGTGCTGCAAGGGCCGCAATGGAATTCGACCGCCCTGTTCCTGGTGTGGGACGATTGGGGCGGGCTGTTCGACCACGTTGAGCCGCCCACCGTAGAAATGTGGTCGGACGGAACGCCGCTCCGGTACGGCTTTCGCGTACCCTGCCTGGTCATCAGCCCCTATGCTCGGCGCGCTTATATCTCACACGAGTTACATTCATTCGTCAGTATCCTCCACTTTATGGAGACAATCTTTGATCTGACCCCTCTTACCAGGCGCGATGCTCAAGCCAGCACCATGCTCGACTGCTTCGATTTTACGCAAGCGCCTCGTTCGCCGCGGCCATTTAGCCCACATACTTGCTCCGCCTAATGAGTTTTGACAACCAAAATTGGTAATCGTAGCGGCGACCCTTGCAGTCGCCCTGGGCGGGGGCAAGTCCCGCTGCTACAGCCAATTGCCGGATTTGAAAATCAAAATTCATAAGGGTGATCGAGTGAATTAATGCAAAAGAGGCCGAGCCGTCTTGTTGACGCTACAGCCTCTTTTGCGTGTAGGGGAGGAAAGATCTGGCGACTTCTGAGCCAGGTCTGCTTCAGGTTAAATCTGCTCAGAAGTATATAGAAATACGATAAAGAACATTTAGACTCAGAAAAAAGTTGGCTTTATGCCATCCCTTTGTTGATGCACACAGTTACCATTTTTTTCCTGCGCCTGATAATTTGAATATATCATCATTAGGTTTGAATCCGGTTTGAAAACCGAGAGTATCAGCGGTCAAGCTCACATTTTTAAGATCATTAATATCCGGTTTGCGGCAAGAGATTCGGCCAGTTGGCCGGGGCCGGCGCTGCCGTGACCACGATCAAGTCGGTTTGATACCGGGGTAGCAGCCGATAATCATTACGGGATGGTTCAGCTTCATCAGAATATTGGCTGACAATCCCGACTACCGTAACAGGATCACCTCTGCTGATAAAAGGTTTCTTGATGCCGGTTGTGGTGCGGATATAAGCTTTGGCCCAGCCGGTGCCATCATCCAACCAGAAGGTTGTCCGTCCTTTAAAGTCGACCGCCTGGCCTTGCAGCATGACCAGCATGCCCTCATAAGGCTCTAGCAATGAGGTTGTAGCAATGGGCAGAGGCGGCAGCGGCGAACCGTGCTCCAATAACTTCACATCACCGCGATTTTTGACCACGATCTCAAACTCATCGTGAAAAGTTCGCAGATTGCCTACCACCTCCACCCGATCACCCGGCTCGAAAACATAACGGTGATCTTTGGGCAGGTAAATTAAAATACCGCTGGTGTTATCCTGAATATACATATTGCGGACGCCCAGGACGCCTGGCGGGGCGGTCACGTGGCCTTTGACCCGCACCCAGGCGTTATAGGTCAGGCGTTTAGCCTCAAATATTTTGACCGTCAGCGGGCCGGCTGGGGCTTTCTCCCAGTTGGCGGCCTGGGGCGATGGACCGCAATCGTCGCTCCAGGCAGCGCCCGCATCGGGTAGACGACAGTAGCTTTCATCATAGCCCGGCGAGTGCTCGTAACTAAACGAGTCAACAATCGCGCCATTAGGGTGAATGAGACTAACTGTCTCGGTATCATTGTTGAGCGCAAAAACGGTACTGGCGTGGTAGAAAACAGCAAAGCCCTTGGCCGGAATAACTTGTCCCAAAGGAATGTTATAAGCCGCCCCGGAGCTATCCACCAACTGCCAGCCCCCCAGGCCAATGGGGCGATCGGTAGGATTATATAACTCAATCCACTCGTCCTGATAATCAGCCTGACCATTGCCGTCCCAATCCCAATCGTAAGGTGCAGGCAAAATTTCATTGATGACAAGCGGGTCCGGGGGGGCCTGGCCCTCGATCCAAACAGGGGCAGTATAGGCAGTATTGCCGTCAGCCTGGACAACTTTGACCCAAAAGAAATGGCCGGGTAAGGCGGTCACGGTGGTGGTCCACTGGCCGGTGGAGGTCGCCAGGGATACTGTAGCCAACGGCAGATTGCCATCGTACAGCAAGAGGGTCAGCGGCTCCGGGTCGGGGTCCACCATATTCACAGTCAGGGGGAGCGGCCCGGTAGTGGCCAAACTGCTGCCCATCCAGACCCCATTGACCTGCAAAGCCACGGCCAGGTTGCTGTCCTCGGTAGCAAAGACCCGCCGGGCGCGCATAGCCGCTAAAAGATCGCTCTCAGTTAAGGCAGGGGCGACCAAGCCGGTGCGGGCGGCGGAGTGGCTACCCCAATCGGCAGCGTGGGTGTCACTGTTGTTTGTTGGAGCCACTTTCCAGCCAACCGTATTGCTCTGCACAAAAGAGGGTTCGTAGGTAACGTAACCCTGAGCCTTGTTCCCGATTTCTTGCATAAACATTACCTGAGCAGCGGCGGGATGGTAGGTAAAGTTATAAAAGTTACCGTCATAGCTGGGGTCGGGGTGGTTGAATTGGGCAATGGCACTCGGGTTGGTAGCCAGCCAATTGTAAAAAGCGGCCAGTGTGTTGAAGGTAGGGTCGGTGCGACTGTTGAGCAGCACATCAGTGTTGAAAACGTTGATGTGTCCTGCCTCTGCGTGCGTCCATTCCACCCCTCGCAAGGCGACAAATTGGCCAGGAACTGTAGCATTGACCGTTTGAGTTAGAATTTTGGCCCATTCAAGAGGGGTCAGCCACCAATCATGGTCCGTAAGAGCTTGAAAGTGCAGTCCCGCGGCCCGAGCCACCGCCAGGGCGTAGTAGGGCGGCCCGGAGCCATCGGAGTAGGTGGTGTGGGCGTGCAAATCACCCCAATAGGCATACATGCCATCCGGCAAGGCTGCCGCTGGTGGAGGCGCAGCCGGTGGGGTTGGGGGCATGGTCGGCAGGCCAGGGTTGGGCTCGGCCCGAACGAAGTCGTGGGGCATAGAATCGGTATCGGTAGGCCAGACGCGTTGGAGACTGTAAGGTTCCGGGGCGGAGGCGTCAGATTCAAGACCCAGGCTGGTATAGTCGCCGTTGCGGTAGGCCACACTATCCAGAATTTCGTCATTGGGACCAAGAAGCACGACTTCATCCCCATCATTTGCCAGCGACCAGCTTCCACTCCCCCAGGCAGTGTATTTGCTCAAATCGGCTACCGCAAAATCAGGCAGGAAGCCAAAGCGAGCCTGAAACTGGGTTGCATTTTTGGCAATAACCAAGCAAGCGTTTGTTGCCAGGGTAGCTGTCAACGGAAGCTTGTACATACTTTCTCCACCACCCTGCATTTCTTCATCGCCGACTTTGTAACCAGCCAGGTTAACGGAGGTCATATTGGGGTTGCACAACTCGACAAATTCGTCGCCCTCGGTGGAGGGGGTTAAGCCATCGTACAGAAATTCGCCGATGAGGATAGGTGGCGGCGGAGTAGGCAGTGGCGGCGGATAGGTGGTGGAATTGGCTTGCTTGGGTGTGCCATTGATAGAATCATTATTATTTGCATCTCGCCCATTGCGATGAATAGTATCATTGCTATCCCAATTCACATCAATATCGGCCAAGAGAGGACTATTACGCTCCATGCTTCTGTAACCCGCCAAGTTATTTGTTCCATCCGGCCAAGAGCCGCCATCACTGTTGGCTGTATCAATGATGTTACCCCCTGATTCTCTTAGAAATAATCTTTCTCCATTGTTGTCAAGTCCATTGCCGAATGGATAAACCTGATCTGCCCCAATATCCGAGACACTGTTGTTATCTTGTCTCTCAAGCATAAAGTAACCTCCTGCTGAAATCACGCCAGTTAAAGTGATAACAAGAGGTTGTCCGTCAGAATTGCCTATTAGTGTCCAGTGGTCAAGATTTATAGGGTTAGAACTGGGGTTATAAAGTTCGATCCATTCATCATTAGGACTGGCAGATGTACCACTCCAAGCCACTTCATTGATGACCACATCGCCCGGTGCAGCCAAGGCAGTAATTGGCGCATCGGCGGCAG
>CAZRYD010000278.1:0-9031 GCA_964604225.1 uncultured Caldilineaceae bacterium | reverse complement strand
TCCTGTAAATCTTGTTAATCCTGTCGAGAAATAAAAAACTCCGAACTGAGGTTAATTATACTCCGGCAGCATACCCCCGTGCGCCTCGATCAAATCATCCACCAAATTCCAAATCTGCTCCAAATCCAGCTCGGCGGCGGTGTGGGGATCGAGCATGGCGGCGTGGTAGATGTGCTCGCGTTTGCGGGTCAGGGCGGCTTCGACGGTGAGCGCCTGCACATTAATGTTGGTTTGCATCAACGCGGCCAGGTGCGGCGGCAGGCTGCCGATGCGAGTCGGCTGGAGGCCGTTTTTGTCTACCAGGCAGGGCACTTCGACGCAGCAGCCTGGCGGCAGGTTGTCAATTAAGCCTTGATTGGATACGTTGCCGTAGACCACCCTCGGCGCGCCCGTCTCTAGGCTGTGGATGATACCGGAGCCGTACTCGACGCTGGGTTTGACCTCGTTCATTGTCTCCAAAGCCCGAATCGTCCACTCCCGTGACGGCGTCATCATTTTAATACCCGCCAGTTCTCGCCGCAGCGCCTCCACCGAGTAACGCTCCGGCTCTTCTTGGGCTCTCTGGGCAAATTCCCAGGCTTTGATTTGAGCCTCACAGCGGCCCAGGTACTCATCCAGGGGAATATTGAATTGCTCGATCAGGTCGGGCCGGTCGCACTTGATAAACCAGGGCACATACTCGCTGAAATGCTCGCTGGACTCGGTCACAAAATAGCCAAGACGTTTGAACGCCTCATAGCGCACCCGGTTCCACTCGGGCACACGGCCTTCGTCAAGCACCCGGCGGATGAGCGGGTACAAATCTTCCCCGTTACGTTCAAATTTCAGGTAAAAGGCCACGTGGTTAATCCCGGCCACTATGTAATTGATTTGCTCTATCGGCACGCCGATATCGTGGGCCAAGTCTGCGGCGGTATGGGGTACGCTGTGGCACAGCCCTACGGTTTTGATGTTGCTGGTCCGGTGGATGGCCCAGCAGTTCATGGCCATCGGATTGACGTAGTTCAAAAAGGTAACATCCGGGCAGAGTTGCTCCATATCCCGGCACATGTCCAGCAGCACGGGGATGGTGCGCAGGCCGCGCATAATCCCGCCGATACCTAACGTGTCGCCAATAGTTTGGCGCAGGCCGTATTTTTTGGGGATTTCAAAATCAATGACGGTGCTGGGCTTGTAGCCGCCCACCTGAAACATAGCAATGGCGTAATCAGCGCCGTCCAGGGCGGCCCGACGATTCGTGGCGGTTTCAACGGTGGGGTTGACGCCCAAAATATGGCTGACGCGCCGGGCCACCGCCTCCGATTCTCGGAGCCGTTTTTCGTCAATATCAAATAGGCAGATAGTTGACTCGGCCAGTTCGGGGTAGCCGAGAATATCCCCCAGTAAATTTTTGGCAAAAACAGTGCTACCCGCGCCGATGAAGACAATCTTGGGCATTGGCATAATCCTTTCAGATTTGAACTACAGGTTTCATATTTAATCACGAATAACACGAATAAGCGAATGACACGAATTTCCCGATATATTTTTATAAAATTATTCGTGCTATTCGTTAAATTTGGGCTATTCGTGATAGGTTTTTGATTTTTGAGCAAAGTATCGAGGGGGCAGGCTGAACTTTAATCTTTGACGTTTTTGTAGTGAACCTCCGACAACGTCCGCAGCCGTTCTGCGGCCTGCTCCGGGGTCAGATCGCGCTGGGCCTCGCCGAGCATTTCGTAACCGACCATGAACTTTTTGACCGTCGCCGAGCGTAACAAGGGTGGATAGAAATGGGCATGGAGCTGCCAGTGGCGATAATCGCCATCATCAGTGGGCGCCCCATGCCAGCCCATCGAGTAGGGAAATGAGATCTCAAAGAGGTTGTCGTATTTGGTCAGCAGGCGTTTGAGGATGTCGGCCAGGGCGTCGCGTTCTGGGTCGGTCAGGTCGGGCAGGCGTAAAATATGGCGGCGGGGTAATAACAAAAGCTCAAAGGGCCAGACCGCCCAATAAGGCACGAACGCTACCCAATCCTTGTTTTCAACCACCACCCGCTCGTGCAGGATTGTTTCTATATCGGCGTAGTCAACTAACAACGGTAAACCACGTTGCTCAAAATAGGCGCGCTGCCGGCGGTCCTCTTTGGCCGGCTCGTTGGGTAGGGCGCTGCCGGCCCAGATTTGGCCGTGCGGATGGGGATTGGAACAGCCCATAATCGCCCCTTTGTTTTCAAACACCTGCACCCAACGATACTGCTGACCCAGTTCCGTGACCTGATCCGCCCACACGTCTATAACGTGGCGGATATCTGCAACTGCCATTTCCGGCAAAGTCAGGTCGTGGCGGGGGGAGAAGCAGATGACTCGGCAGACGCCTGCCTCGCTCTCGGTGCGCAGCAGGGGATGCGAGGCGATAGCCGCCGGGGGGGTATCAGGCAGCAGGGCCGAAAAATCATTGGTAAAGACAAAAGTGCTCTCATAGACCGGATTTTGCACGCCGCCGGCCCGGCTGTTGCCTGGACACAGGTAGCAGGTGGGGTCATAGGGGGGGCGAGTTTCCTGGGGCGGTCGTTCCACCTGCCCCTGCCAGGGGCGCTTGGTGCGGTGCGGCGAAACCAGCACCCACTCGCCGGTCAGAGGGTTGTAGCGGCGATGAGGATGGTCGGTTGGGTTGAAGGTGTTCATATTTATTCCTTTCATCAGGAAACGTAACTGCTCGCCCTCACCCCCGTCGCTAACGCGACTCCCCCTCTCCCGTTGGGAGAGGGGGTTGGGTGGTGAGGTTACGTTCAAATCTGTTTCACATACAAGGTTCGGCTGTAACCGACGCCCTGGCCGGTATCGCCGGGAATGCCTTGAGTCATTAACTCATAACCGCTGGCGCGATGAACCGCAGCAGCGTGCCGGTCAAGCACAACATAAGCAGCGACAGGATTCAGCCCTTTAAGCGGCGCGGGGGGTCTAAACCAGCCCAATTGGTGCTCACGCACGGCCACGGAATAGACCGCTTCCCGGCCACCGGGTAAAACGTATTGAATGACCGACGCGCCGTATTCTTCCAGGCGTTGCAGCCGATACAAGTCGCCATCTTGAATAATATGGCGAATTTGTTTGTAAAAAGTGATGTAACCGGCGTACTCGGCCAACTCGGTCTCGTCCAGTTCATTCAGGCTGGCCCCGATGCCCAAGGCCCCGCGCATAGCCACGTCAAAACGGATACTCAAGGGGTTGATGCGACCGGTCTGGTGGTTGTGGGCGTGGGTGACCCAGGCTTCCATACAGCGAGCAGGATAAGCCAGGCTGTAGCCCTCCTGAATACGAATCCGATCCAGGGCGTCGGTATTGTCGCTGGTCCAGACCTGATCGGTGCGGCCCAGGATACCCAGGTCAATCCGGCCGCCGCCGCCGGAACAGCTTTGAATATCCAGGCCAGGATACTTTTGACGCAGCCGGTCCATTATACCATAGACGCCCTCGACGTGTTTACGCCAGATAGCTTTACCGGCCACCGAACCGGGTTCGCTGGCGTTGCGGTTCATATCCCATTTGATAAATTCAATTGGGTATTGGGCCAGCAGGCGGTCGAGCGCCTGGAAGATATACTCCACCACTTCCTCACGGCCAAAGTCGAGGATGAGTTGATAGCGGGCTTCGGTGCGCGGCCGACCTGGAAAATGGAGCACCCACTCCGGGTGTTGGCGATAGAGGTCGGAGTCGGCGTTGATCATCTCCGGCTCAACCCACAGACCAAATTTCATGCCCAGACGGTGCACTTCCGCAATCAAGGGGGTCAATCCTTCTGGGAAGACATCCGGGCTAACTACCCAATCACCCAAACCCGCGTAATCGTTCCGCCTAGCTCCAAACCAACCATCGTCCAGGCAGAACAACTCGACGCCAATGGCGGCCGCTTTGTGGGCCAGTTCGATTTGTCCGGCCACGCTCAAGTCGAAATAAGTGGCTTCCCAACTGTTGTACAGCACCGGGCGAAATGGGGAGTCACGCTCCGGGTGGGGCAGCACGCGCTCACGGGTAAAGGCATGGATGCGCCGGCTCGCCCCACCCCAGCCATCCGAGCTGACGCCGCAGACGAGAGCCGGGGTGATGTGACGTTCTTGCGGAGCCAGGTTTAGCTCAAAATCAAAGGGATGGTAACCGGCATGGACTCGCACATCCAAAGTGGACAGTTGTTCAATGGCGATGCGCCAGTTACCGCTGTAAGCCAGCGCGCCAAAGTAGACGGTCCCGCTTTCCTCCCAGGCCTGGCCGGGCCGGTTGAGCAGAAAGAAGGGATTGGCCGCGTGGCCGGTTTGCAGGGTGCGGTTTTCGAGGGTGCGCGTGCCGAGAGGCAGCCGTTCCCGCTGAGGGGTAAATTCCCTGGCCCAGGTCCCGGCGACACTGGTCAACTCGGTCGTGCCGTTGGGCAGATGGAGGGTGGCAAATCCACAAATCTCCACAACGATGGCCTCCTGGCCCAAATTCTCTAGCTCGCACCAGCGTTCGATCACGTCGTGCTCCGGGTTGAGCCGATAACAAAGGGTGACGCGGAAAGGCTGGGCTGGGTCCTGCAAAAAGACGCGGAGGGTTTCGCGGGGGCCGGGATTGGCCGGCGGCTGGCCGTGGGCGGGGGCCAGGCCGGGCTGAGCAGTGGTGACAATCTCATGCCCGGCATAGCACAGGCGCACATCCCGAATCGGGAAATGGGCCGCCTCGCCCGGCTGGAGGTCCGAAGGGAGTCCCGGAAAATTAACTTTCAACGAAACCTCGTGATAGGTCACGTCGCCAAAGGTGATGAGTTCGTCCCGGCGGGCCTGCTGCTCAAACGTAGAAGCATTTGAGGTTTCAACGCCTGTCCGCCCGCTGATGAATAAGGCTTCAGCAGCCTCCTGGGGACGCGGCCCCCAGACCAGGTGAACCAGGCAATCTTCCTGGTTCACCTGGAAAGCGTAAAAACTGGATTTGAGAAGTAAGTTAAAGGTACGGGTTTCAGGATTAAAATGGATCAATTTAATTCCTACTCCTTTTTTGAGCGGCGGGATAGCCGCTATGGGCAGCTATCCCTTGGTGACAATCTTACCGTTTTGGCCAGGAAGCGTCAATTTCTTTGAGCGCCGTATCCAGATCAACCGTCCCGGCCAGGTAATCGGCGGTGCCTTTCCAGAAGGAACCGGCCCCCACCTCGCCCGGCATCAGGTCCGACCCGTCATAGCGGAAGCTGGTTGATTTAGCCACAATCTCGGCAATGCCCCGCTCGGTGCTGGTCCCATACCATTCCAACTGGACATCCTTGTGCGGCGACAACGCTCCACCCGCCGCCAGCCACTCCTTCAACGATTCGCCCTGGGTAAAGAATTCCATGACCGCGCGCACCTCGTCCCGATCCTGAAGCATGGCCATAATATCCCCGCCTACCAGGAAGGGCCGGCCGGAGGCTTCGTCAATGGGGGGGAAGTAGAAGAAGTCATAATCTTTGCCAGCTTCTACACCATCCGGGAAGAAGTTGATAATGAAGTTGCCCTGTCGGTGCAGCCAGCATTTGGGCGGGTCCTGGAACATTGGGGCCGGCGAATCGCCAAAGTCGGTGGTGGCGACGCTGGTCTTTCCGCCCAGAACATAGTCATCGTTCAGCATAATCTGGCTCATCAGTTCAAAGGCCCGCTTCACTTCCGGCGAACTGAAGGACAGCTCGCCCCGCGTCCACTTGTCGTAATTTTCCAGCGAGGTGGTCCGCAATAAGATGTCTTCCACCCAGTCGGTCGCAGGCCAGCCGGTCGCGGCTCCACTGGCAATCCCAATACACCAAGGGGTATCGCCATCTTCGACAATTTGATCGCTGAGGGCAATCAGCTCATCCCAGGTGGTGGGGACTTTGTAACCGGCGGCGTCAAAATCATCCTTGGGGTACCAAACCAAACTCTTGCCGTTGAAACGCTGCCAGACCCCGGTCATGATCGGACCTTTAGGCGTGTCCACGGCGACCATATCGAGCCAGCTTTGGTCATATTGACCTTTCAGGTATTCCTCACTCAAAAAGCTGCGGACATCAATAATATGGCCTTGCTGGGCAAAGCGGGTCAGCAGCCCTGGCTGGGCAAAGTCGGCAATGTCGGGCTTGTCGTTGGCGTCCACCTGGACCGAAATGGTCGAATCAAAAGTGGTAGAGGGCCGGTACTGAATATCAATGCCGCTCTTCTCTTCAAACTCGGCAATCGAGTTGAGAAATTTGACCTCATCCCCGGCAGTGAAGCCGCCCAGGATCGTGACGACCTTGCCCTTGAACTCGCCGGCCAAGGCCCGCTCATAATACCCGCCGCTGGCTGCCGCCGGTTTAGCCGCAGGCGCGGACTCTACCGTCGCCGGGGCAGCTTCAGTGGCCGGGGCCGCAGCGGCTGTCGGTGCTGTTGCGGCTGTTGGTTGTGAGGCAGCCGGGGCCTGTCCACCGCCGCACGCCGAACTTAACAAAATCACCAGGATTAATGTTACGACCAAGTAGCCAATTTTCTTGTTCATTGTTGTTTTCCTTTCACTTGTTAAAAATTTAAGTCTGCAAATACCGATAAAACCTGCCAACATTTTTTCCTCCCGATTAGTGTCACCTCCCTTGTGTTTGAACTTTTCATTTTTTTCGGTATAATTCATTTAGTCAACGCTGACGACAACGTTGACGTAACAAACCAAAAAAAACCAGCCATCCTTCGATTTTTCAAGCCGACTCTCGAACCACCAACTCTACCTCTAGCTGAATAGGGCTAAAGGTCTCTTCCGACCTGTCTAACATTTCCAGCAAGCGAGTCATTGCCTGCCGGCCGATGCTGTACTTATCCAGCCGAATGGTGGTCAGGGCCGGATCAACCAACGAGGCCAGTTGAATGTCGTCAAAACCGACAACCGCACAATCAGCCGGCACGCGGCGGCCCAATTCTTTACAAGCTTTAATCACCCCCAGTGCCAGCAGATCGTTGTAGGCAAAAATAGCCGTTATTTGGGGGGCTTGAGTCAACAAGCGCCAGGCCGTCTCATAGCCGCTGTCCAAAGTGGGCAACCCCGGTAGAATCCATTGATCCGGTACAGGGAGATGATGCGCAGCCAAGGCATCTCGAAAGCCATGCACCCGCTGTCCCCGTGTTGGCGAAGCTTCCAGTCCGGCCAGCATGCCGATCTCGCGATGACCCTGGCTCACCAAATAGTCTACGGCAATTCTAGCCCCTTGATAGTTTTGGGTCAGCACCAAGCCCACGTGAGGATGCTCCAAAAAATGATTAATGGCCACAATCGGCCGGTACTGGTCGGCAAAGGTATTCAAATTATCTTTGGTATTAAAACAGGGGGAAATAATAATCCCGTCAACCCCATGAGCAGCCAGGGAGTGCAGCGTGCGCATTTCTTCTTGTTGATTTTCGTCACTGTTGCAGAGAAAGATGTTATAATCGCGGACGCGGGCCACATCTTGCACCCCTCGCGCCACTTCGGGGAAAAAGGAGTTGGTAATATCAGGCACGACCAGGCCAACGGTGTAGGTTCGCTGCGTGACCAGGCCGCGAGCGATCATATTGGGCCGGTAGCCCATCTCCGCAATCACGGCCAGGACCCGCTGGCGCGTATCCTCGGAAATTTCGCCCTGGTCATTGACGACACGGGAGACCGTTTTAATAGAAACGTCCGCCTTACGAGCGACATCGCGCATAGTAACCGGCACTGCTTGACTCCCTCGGTATCAAATCAATTTACGTCAACGTTGACGTTATCGTTGTCAACATTGTAACATACCTATTAAAGTTTGTCAAGAGGTTTTCTTTAGATTCCTACCCTTCTCCAGGAACGTATTTTCGTTTGGACCAAGTTTGAATCACTGAGAACACTGATAGGACTGAAACCGCTGAATTTGGCACTTTTTATCAGCGGTTTCAATAATTCAGCGATTTCAGCGGTTCAAAGAACAAAAGTCATCCCAAATCAAATTGCTTGCCTTCGGGTATATTCCATCCTGGCCCAAGCTCTGGTATAATAATAGTTATGTCTGCTTCTTTTTGAGTCGTCCCACGAGTTAAGTTAATTTAAGAAAGGAGCAGTGAGTGGAGCAAACACAAACCTCGCCCCCGCTGGCCGAGCCTTTCTCCCAGATTTTTGTGGACCGGGCCGAGGCCGACTGGGC
Organism: uncultured Caldilineaceae bacterium; assembly: GCA_964604225.1. Classification (GTDB taxonomy): domain Bacteria; phylum Chloroflexota; class Anaerolineae; order 4572-78; family J111; genus DSQQ01. The sequence goes on along the minus strand of CAZRYD010000278.1, from coordinate 898 downwards.
CTTTGACCTGCTGCGCGATACGGCTAAACGACTGGGAATTCAAGGGGCTTACGACCCTCGCTTTGCCCTAACCCTGGCCCGGCGCTCTGGGCGCTTGGGGCTGCATCTCAACCTTGGCGGCTGGCTGGTGCTCGGTTTTCACGGGCCGGGAGTTCATTCTAAAGACCTGACAGGTACGCTGCGCGAAAACCTGTCAGGTTTACCCTATCGAGTGGACCTGGCCCTGCTGGCCTCCCTGGTCAGTTGGGATGAACGTTTCAGCTTCTTCCCCTTCGCCCGCAAGGAGGGTGAGCCGGAAGTCCGCAGCTACCACCTCCCCCTGGACATGGTCCGGCCCATGACCAGCGACCTGCAAGCCGCTTACGAAACCACGCTTGATTTTATTGCCCAGAAATTCCAGAACTGGAAACGCGCCGCCCACTGGAAACAGCACAACCCCGAAATCGCCGACGCCTTGTTCAAACCGGAGCAGCGCGAGCGAGTCTTTGTTGGCCTGCTCAACGAAGCCGAACTGCGCTATGAGCGACATCTAACGGCGTTTTACCAGGATTTGAGCGAGGAGCGGGAGGAGTATGAGGTGGGGGTTGAGGCGGAGGCGGAGGCTAAGGCTGAGGATACTGTGGATTATGGAAAAAAGGTTGATACCGATTATTCGCTTCAAAGGAGGCGTAATGTGAGTCCAGAGATCGATGAACCTCTACTAGCTACCAATTATTTCACAGTGAAGACCTTTGATCTACTGGCTGGTCTCCATGACTCTCCAACTAAAGATTTTTATATGTCTCACAAAAACGAGTTGAAAGCCTACGTCGAAGAACCGTTCCAACAGCTTTTTCAACAGGTTGCTTCTCAACTTCCACCAGCAATCACTGATTTGATGGAAACCAAGAAAAAGGTT
>CAZRYD010000277.1:0-9077 GCA_964604225.1 uncultured Caldilineaceae bacterium | reverse complement strand
GAACGCCCGCACATGGCTCCGGAGGCCACTGCTCTATCCACTGAGCTACGGGGGCAAGTAGAAGTAGTTTAGCACAAATGAGGCTGAATGGCAAAGAAAACAAGCTGCTAGTTGCAGATTGTAGGTTTTAAGGCAACTTGCAACTTGTTACCTGTTTAATTTGGCCCTCGGCTTGCTTCATGCTAAACTGCTTGGTTGGTATCAATAAATTATTACGAGGTAAATGCGTTGCGTTTGCATCAACTAATTCGTTCGTGGAGTATGCTCAATATAATTTTTATTCTGATTACTCTGGCTTGTTCCTCACTCCCCTTTCGTTCTTCCTCAGCAGGGTCCAATCTCCCGCCGACTCGGACCCCGCTACCCACTTTCACTCCAACGGTTCAGACTGAGATTCCGCTCTCTATCTTGCCGACACCTATCTTCACCCCGCTTTCCCCACCGCCCACTGATACTCCTGTACCTGTGCCGCCGACGGAACCTCCTGTTCCTGAGACTGTGCCTACAGACACACCGGCGCCTCCCCCACCGACTGAAGCACCTGCTGCGCCCCCGGCTGAGCCGCCAGCCCAAGCCCCACCTCCTGCCGAACCACCGCCTCCGGCTGCCCCGGCTGAACCGGTAGCCCAGAATGGAGTGGTCGCCAAGATTTCCTTTCGTGATGGCAAAAATACCTACGCCGTGGGCGAAAAAGTTTTTGTCAAGATCGAGGCGGATAACGTCGAAGGTGGGATCAAGCCATTTGGTATTTTGGGGCTAACCCCCGATACCGGCAACTTCCAGACCAGTTGGGATAACAGTCAACTTGAGTCCGGCAAACCCTTTCGGCATGAAGACGGTTTGGCTTTTACGACCCCAGGCCAGCACAAGCTCTGGTTATCCATTTGCTTTTCATCTAAAGAAGAATGTCAGGGGCCAAACGGCAACTGGGTGCGTTTTGAACCTGGCCTTGATGTGATTGTCCAATAATTGGGAGAGGAGTCTAATGTCAATCATAAAAGTAAAACCCAATCAAAAGATCAAATTAGCTGAAATTGATCCCGCTGCTAGCGGAAACCTGAAAAAAGCTGATGCTAAAGAATTGCTGGCTCAAAATATTGAGCGGATGGCTGAATTGCAGAATGTGCTCTATGCCGAGGGTAAGCACGCCTTGCTGATTGTGCTGCAAGCCATGGATGCCGGCGGTAAAGATGGGACAATTCGGAGCATTATGAGCGGTATTAATCCGCAGGGGGTCAGGGTCACCAGCTTCAAAGCGCCCACCCCCGAAGAACTGGCTCACGACTTTTTGTGGCGGGTTCACCAGACTGTGCCCCCGCGCGGCATGATTGGCCTCTTCAATCGTTCCCACTATGAGGATGTACTCGTTGTCCGGGTGAAAAACCTGGCGCCTCCAAAGGTCTGGCAGACACGCTACGAGCACATCAACAATTTTGAGCAGTTATTGACTGACAGCGGCGTCACTATTCTTAAATTTTATCTGCACATTTCCAAAGAGGAGCAAAAGGAGCGCCTACAGGCGCGCCTGGATGAACCGGACAAGCGTTGGAAATTCAATCCGGGTGATTTGGGCGAGCGAGAACGGTGGGACGATTACATGCAAGCCTTTGAAGACGTTTTTGAAAAGTGCAGCCCCAAAGCTGCACCCTGGTATATTGTCCCGGCCAACAAGAAGTGGTATCGAAATGTGGTTATCTCCGAGACCATTGTCAAAACATTGGAAAGCCTGGACATGAAATATCCCGAACCGGCGGAAGATTTGGATAAGGTTGTCATTAAGTAGAATGCGGTGATGTCTTGTTTGGCTGATGAAGTTACTTTGAACCCATTGCCAACTTCACGATAGCGTGTTACTATTAATGCGATCCTTCGTTTTAGTAGGAGTGTAACGTGCAGCGCGAAGAAGCCCTGGAAAAAATAGCCTGGTATCACCTCAAAAAATTAAGCCGCGAAGAAGCCGTCGACCTGATAGCCGAGTTTTTTAATGAACCTCTTAAGCCTAGCCTGCGGGAAAAGCTAAATATCACGGCGGTGGTTCAGTGGGAAACCCACCAGCCGCCCGAAAATCTGCAGCCGGGCAACCCGATTTATCGTCCGATTTTGGTTGATAAAATGAAACGCCCTTTTCGCGGAGCCACCAATGATTACCTGGCTCAATACCTCCGTGAGGTCGTAGGGATTACTGTGGATATGGTGGAGGGTAAACTGCCGGGTTGGTTACCTTGCCCGGTCTGTGGGCATCATACCTTTGAAACACTCGGCGCATGGGATACATGCCCGGTGTGTGGCTGGAACAGCGACCCCGTCCAAGAAACAATGCCCGATGACCCAACCGGGGCAAACGGCCTTAGTCTCAATGAGGCTCGCCGCAATTATCAAGCTCTCGGCGCAATCTCTAAAGAAAAATTGGCTGCACTCGACCCCGCAGCCAAGAAAAAATACCCCAAATCAGCAGTTTAATAACCACCTACAAGATATAGTAGGCTGAAGGAAAAAACCCCCTACATCTTGTGTTGTGCTAAATTTCACAGCAAATAAAAAAGGCGACGCATTTTAGCGCCGCCTCTTAATTTTCAGTAAAAAATTGTGGCGTTCGGATTGAGTTATAAGAACCTACCGCCCAAATATCTGGCTCAATTACTCACTCTTTCGGCTAATACCGCCAAAGTAGCAATAACACCCCCGGCCAGAAGCAGGTAAGCTACAATGACGACCAGCACCGACACCGCTAACAAAGTCCGCTTGACCAAACGAGGCCAAGCATACATTGGCGGCAGAGGATTGGTTGAGGAGCGGAAAACGGTTGGCAGTTGCATGGTTGTACCCTCTTTCAGTTCTAACCCCCACGTTAGAACCTATCTCTCCAAAATTGATGCCAACTCCCACGATGCGCTCTTAAAGAGCTAAAAAGATGTGAGGTGCCTTAAATAACTGGCATTCGGATTATACCATACTATTTTGGAAAATGGAAGAGGAAATTTGACAAATTTTTAGGATTTTACCTAAAAGTTTTTTTGTTTGTTGAAGGTGATGCTGGTTAGGTGGGCTGAAACCCATTTTCCAAACCATCTTGCCTGTAATAACCCTGCTTTTACCAATAAGTTACGCAATTTTTGAGGCAAAATGAGAAGCAATTGAACTGGAACAGCTTTATTTGGGCATTGATCGTTGGCTAGGTTTTTGGGCAAAACTGCATCGATTTCTGCAAAAATTCCAAAATTTATGACCTGCTACTATTTCAAAAAGAGGAAGCTCAGTTTTAATTTAACCGAGCTTCCTCTTTCTAAGGTCTATTTGTCAGCATCCTCTGTGGGTGTCACTACTTCTTTTCTGGCTCATCACCTGCCCCTGAAAGACCTAGCATACCTCCGGGGAGTTTCAATATCTGTTGCAGCACTTTCCGTTTCAGCGAGCCTTCAGGCATATTTTCAATACCCTCTTCATAGGCGCCAATGGCTGCAATGTATTGTCCTTGCTTGGTGCGTAGCCGGCTGACCGCTTGCCAGACATACATGGCCATTTCGCTTTCCCCGGCCTCTTCCAGCATGGAGGCTGATTGTTTGTAAGTCTCCACCGCCTCCTCCAGCCGCCCTTCCGCTTCCAAAATCGAAGCCCGGTTGCCCAGCGTTTGAGCCTGTCCTTTTTTATCCTGCAATTGACTAAAACGGGTCATCGCTTCATCCAGCGCCTGGTGGGCGGCCGGATAATCGGCCAGTTGGCGGTAAGTGACGCCCAAATCGTTATAAATTTCGGCGCTTTGTTTGGGCTGATCTACCGCAGCCTGTAGGGCCTCGTTGAATTTTTGCAGCGCTGCCTCAAATTTGCCTTTACGGAATTGAGCCACACCCTGCTCTTGTAATTTCTTGCTGGATGATTGAGCCACGATAATTTATCCTTCCCAAACAAATAGTTCTGCTTATGATTTTGGATTGGCGCCGGCTACAGGTAGGGGTAGGATCAACTGGATGGTCGTGCCCCGATTGGGTGGTTCCAGCCGGGATTGAATATGCAGTTCTGCTTCGATCAACTGGGCCCGCTCGCGCATATTTAGCAAACCAAAAGAACCACGCCGGTCATAGCCTGTATCTATTTTCTCAACATCAAAACCTTCGCCATCGTCCCGAATGGCAACGGCGAAACGATTATTCTTAAACTCCAACGACAGCCAGACATTGCGGGCATTGGCATGACGTTTGATGTTATTGATAGCTTCCTGGACCACAGAAAAAATAGTCCCGGCAACTTTTGGATCGTAACCGATCTCTTCGATGGTTTTGAAATGGATGGCAAAAGTCTCGGAGCCGCGGAGTTGATTGACATATTCTTCCAAGGCCGCCGCCAGTCCCTGGGTTTCCAAAATAATAGGGCGCAGTTCAAACAATACGTTGCGGGCATCGCGTGTAGCCTGGCGCACCAAATTACGCAGAGCATTGATTTCATTATGCACTGCTTCAGGTTTGACTTCGTTCAGGCGCTCCAGGTGGTCGAGACTCATGCTGATGGCCGAGAGTAGTTGTACCGGGCCATCATGCAACTTGCGGGCCAGTTCACGGCGAATATCTTCTTGGGCCTTGATAATGTGATCTCGCTCTTGCCGGACTTGTTGGTAGAGGCGGGCATTCTCCAGCGCAATCGCTGCCTGGGCGGCGATTGAACTCATCAGCCGCACATCTTCTTGATTAAACCCAGTTCCAGAATATTTGTTGAGCACTTCCAGCACGCCGATAACCCGCCCCTTAATTTTAAGCGGCACGGCGGCAATGGATTGGGTCAGAAAACCAGTCCGCACATCAACCCGATGGCTAAAACGAGGATCAGTCCGCGCATCGTTAACGATAACCGGGTAGCCATTACGAGCTACCCAGCCGGCAATCCCTTCGTCCAGCGGAATGCGCTGTTGGCGCAGCATTTTGCTGCGTGAACCGTGGCTGACTTCAAAAACTAACTCATCCCGTTCTTCGTCAATCAACATCAACGAGGCCGCCCCGGCGTCGATGACATCGGCGGCCAATTGCATAGTATCAGAAAGTAATTTGTTGATGTCAAAGGTGGTCACCAGCGCCTGTCCCACCTGGTAAAAAACCCCCATCTGGTTCAGACGCTGTTGAGCCAGTTCCAGGTCAGACACCAGGGAGGCCATTTGCCCAATCCCTTTGGCCATGCGGATTAGCAAATTGCGCTGAGTCTCAACCAACTCCTGACCGGGTGACAAGACCAGGCTCAAAGAGCCGACTACCCTGGTATCCTGGAGCAGCGGAATATTGACCAAGGCCAGTTGGCTGCCGGTCAGCTTAGAAATTGAAACGGGTAAGGTGATGTTTGCCGGGATGCTCCAAACCGTATCTTGCAAGCGTTTGCTGATAACGGTTTCCCAGTGTTCGATTCGGTTCAAGCCTTCTTGTCGAAAAGCCCCAGATCGGAGGCGGTGGGTCGATTGAGTCTGGAACAAAATCGATCCGGCTTCTGCGCCGACGATGCGCACAACGACACCCAAGGCTTTACGCAACATCGTATCAAGATTACGTGTAGCCGCCAGATCGAACAGCTCGTCTACCACCGAGGGTTTCGATGTTTCAGCCGCTTGTATAGGTTTCTCCAGGGGAAGATTTTCAGCCATCACGCCGACCCTTAATACGTCACCTCTAACAATCCTTCGGCCAAACTGCGCAGTGTTTCAGCAGAGAGATCGCTCAAGCGCATGGCAATGTTTATATAAAGAAGATTGGCCGGATTCGCCAGGAATTCGCGTATCTCTACGGGTAATTCAGAAAAACGAGCCAGTTGATCCAGAGTCAGATGCCCATTTGCTTGATCAAAGGGTAAACCTTGATCGATGAAGTAATCGATAGATACATTAAGATGGTTAGCCAATGTTTCCAGTTCTGACAAGGGGATCTCGGTTTCGCCCAGTTCAAATTCGGCAATGCGGCTGGCGGGCACGCCTAATAAATTGGCTAAATCATCTTGCGAGCGGCCCGCTTCGGTGCGAGCCTGCCGCAGCAGCACCCCAATGATACGGTGGCGGAGCGCCATAGCCTCAATCGTTGGCAGGTTTGGCCCTGCTTCCTCTATCGGATCTTCAGACCAGAAGTAACCAACCGGCACATTAAAGAGCAAGGCCATAACCTCTAGTTGCGGCAGGGTCGCGTCACGCTGGCCAAATTCAATCTCAGATACAAGCGTCGCTGCAAGCCCCACCGCCTGCCCGACTTCTTTCAAAGTCAGCCCCGCCTCGGTGCGAGCCTGCCGTATCTTTAAACCTACAATTTTCTTGCGCAAAAGCGCTTTTGGATTGGGTGTAGAGTCTGGCATAATTGTGCCTCCCTCAAATTCTCATTTTGAATTATAACATAAAATATTATGTTATACAATGAACGAAGTGTACCATTTCATTGTCAAAATTAAAGGTTGATTCTATGACGCACTTGTGTTACAATATATTTGTGATTATGGAAAGTAGACCTCAGGAGCAGTAGCTTATGATACATGTTTATCGCCAATCAATGGGTAAAATTGTAGCTGTTGCTCTCTTGCTTACCCTTGTCTTCACCACTCCAACCTCGGCCGGAGAGCCGGATAAAACTGTCGGCGGGATAAATCCAAACCATTACGTTTGTGTAGACTCAGAGAACAGGATTGTTGATTTAGAAAATGATGCTTTCACTGGCGATGGTGACACGGCCACCTTTGACAAAGAAAAAACGGTTGATCTTAATAAGCTCAAAGGCGAGTGTGAGGAAGAAGAGGATGAATTGAATGAAGATCTCACCGTCACGGTGATTCGCCAGTCGCGCATCGAGGGAATTGTCTTTGAGTTTCACCCTGACCCGTCTGCGCCGGGTGGCTGGCGTGGCGTGGCCTCCAGGGATGTGCCGGTAGTAATTTTTGGTCCGGGTTTTGAAGTTTTCAAAGGCTCCGACAAGGATGGCACCTTCTTTTTCGACAACCTGGGAGCCGGACCGATCACCCTCAACCTGCGTTTACCGGCGGATGCTCATCCCATCAACCCCAATGTGACGGTGGTGACCAACGGCTTTCTTAATACTTTGAACGGCATTTATTTGGGCTTTTATCGCGGCGATGGGGCAGCACCTGATATTGGGGCTATCATTGCGCCGGATGGTGTACCCTTACCGCCGGCTAACTTTACCTTCGAAGATGTGGAAGGCTCGAATGATTTCCTCAACGAGTTAACCGGCCTGCCCAGCGTAGGCGGTGTTTTACCCCGCGAAACCTCAATCTTTACCATTGCTCTGGCCGTGGTTGTCCTGATTGTATTACCCATTGCGGGTGTACTGAGGCTCCGCCGACCGCGTGCTGAGAATTAAGCGGACATAAAAACTCCGGTTTCGCCAACAAAACCGGAGTTTTTGTTTGTCTCACAACCCCTGTAAATCCACCGGCTCCAAATCGAGATTGTCGGTGGCTGCCCGGCCTACTTTAGCCATATCCACCCAAGCGCCGTTAATTCTGACCCGTACCACGTCGGCAGTGAAATCGGTGTTGGTGCCCAGGGCTTCGTCGTTGCTCATCAAGCCGGAGCCGACGCCGTAAATATCGACCGGTACACCCAACTCCTCAAACCATTTGATTTTTTCCGGCCTGAACCCTCCGCTAACGGCGATTTGGACCTTGCGGCAGTAGGCTTTGGCCCGCTCGTGCCAGGCCGGCGGCAAATTCCAGCTTTCCCAGGCATTGTCCAGGGCCTGCCGCACCAGCCAGCACAGCCGGGGATTAACCCCGTTATCCAGCTTCTTGTCGCCCAGCGGCGGAATGCTGACATCACGCATATTGCTCGACGTATCCAGCCGCACCCCAAACAGTTTGTACTGCTGGGCGATTGCTTCCTCGCCGGCGTCGCAGGCAATCTGGTAGCGCTCAAACATGGCTTTCAGGACAGCCAAACTGGTGCCGACGCTGTCGTTGTTAAAATCTACCAGGGCGATGCGCGGCATCTCTGGTGGGCGCACCGCTGCAAAAGCCAGCATGGCCTCAACTGTATCTCCTAAAAAGCAGGCGATGGCTGCGTGGGCCACGGTGCCGCCGCCCAAACCGCCCCACCAATCGCCCTGCGCGTCGGTGGAGACAAAAGAGCCAACCTGCTGCTGGTAATCGTGATTGAAGCGGTGCACGGCAATATCGTAAGCGTAACCATCGGCAGCTTGCACCTCGTGAACATCGAAGCGAGCCGGGAAGAAGAGGACCGGCTTGCCCCGCGCTGCTTCCAGGGTGTTGTAAACGTTGGTGGCAATCCGGCTGGCCCGGGCCAGCGCGCCCAGCATGGGCGTCTCCAGCAAGGCAAAATCCCGATACCGCCCCCGGATGCGCATCACCGGCCGTACCCGACCTGGGTCGCCGTTGTAGTAAGTCATCACGCCATCCTGTACTGCCTCCACCTGTAAATGCGCCCAGCTTTCAATAAATTTGCCGTTGTCGGCAAAATAGCCGGTGCAGTGGCGCAGCATGCTCAAGGCTTTGTCCACCCCGGCAATCAAGGCGCGGGGCTGGCGGCGGGTAAAAATTTGCATCTCAACTTCAATATCGCCGGTGGCCAAACTGGCTGGATCAAGCCCCAATTTGGTCAAGGTGGGGGCGTAGCCGGTAAAGCGATAATTGTTTTCGGCCAGCACTTGCAACGTTTGGGCAATGTTGACAAAATATTTATCGGAGTACCAGCCCTGGCGCATGCGTTCGATATCGAGTTTGAAGGTACTGTTGGTTAAACGGTTACCGTTGAAAATGGACATGCCAAAATCCTGACCTTAGCGGATGAGAATAAAACGTGATGCGTGATAGGTGAGGTTTTTACACATCACGCACCACGCATCACGGATTAAGATTATAAACGATTGTGCTTTAATGGGCTACTGCTTCCAGCCGTTTCATGGTCAGCCGGGAAGGGGTGGGCAGGTAAGCGTCCCAATGGAGAATTTCATCGAGCTGGTAGGCTCCCCGCACCACCTCGCGGGTAGTAGGGTCAACCTGGCGGATAGCCCCATCCAGGGTCTCGATGGCTTTAGCCTTGTTGAAGGCTTCGGCCACTTCCTGGGGCAGGTCAATGGCTTGCAGATTGAGGC
>CAZRYD010000276.1:0-9078 GCA_964604225.1 uncultured Caldilineaceae bacterium | reverse complement strand
CGCAATTGGCGGCGCTGGCCGGCGGTAGTCTGGACCTTATGCGCCCGGTCAGGACGGTGCTAGCCCAGGTAATTCTGGAGCAGCTCAACGAAGTGTGTTATTTGCAGGTCAACGGGCTGCGCCGGGGACACGGCAAACCTTTGGCTGAGGGCGGACATTACCAACCCAGGCAGCCTGCGCTCCGGGACGGTATGACCTGGCAAGATCAGGGCAATTTGTTTTGCACCAACCAGCGTCTGGTTTTTCCCAGCGATAGCTTTACCTTTATTCGCATGGATCGTAAACTGGTGGGAATTCAAGCCTTTAGCGACGGCGTGGCCGTGCAGCGCAAGGGGGAGGATTATGCCACCTACTTTGTCGGCTGCTATCCTCACGAAGCGGCTCTTGTGGCCGCCTATGTGATGGCCAAGCTGCCGGCGTTGCAAACAGCCACCGTAGCGGAGTCACCCCGAGCTGAAGCTCAAAGTTGAACTTAACCACAGATTCAGAGTCGAAAATAAACCATCTGACCCACGCCCATGCGAGCGAGGGCCTCTTCGGCGTGATGACGAACCACGTAACTGTCGTCGTCCAGGGCTTGAAACAGCGCCGGGATCGCCTGTTTGCTCTCAACCGGGATCAGCGCTTTGGCGGCGCGCAGCCGCACCCAGTGCTGCTGGTCCTGCAAGGCTTTAATCAAAGCCGGAGCGGCCGGCTGGCCGATTTTAGCCAAAGCATCGGCGGCGTGCTGGCCGCTCTCCGAGGCGTCTGTGTGGAGGAGATGAGCCAGCGCTTCGATGGCTGCGACGGCTTTTAACTCGCCCAGGGCCAGGGCCGCGCCACTGCGAATCATCTCGGCTGGATCAGACAAGGCTGCCATTAACAGAGCTACGGCTTCGGCTGAGCCATTGGTCCATAACCCCCGCACCGCCCAAAAACGGGCATCAGCCTCAGTGGCCGCCAGCAGTCCGGTCAGCGCTGCCAGGCCGGCCTGCCCCTGCCGGCCCAGGGTCACGGCCGCCGCCTCGCCAGCGACATCGTCCCCGGAGGTAAAAGTTTCAATCAAATTGTTCGTCGTCATCTGCCCCATCACTCGTATAGGCCCGCAATACTTTAGCCTCTGGAAAGCGCGCCCGGACGCCGATGATAAAATCTTCCAGCGAGGGGCGCACATCAAAGTAAAATAGATGGGTCTCGCGATCAGAGTCAGATGCGCCAAAGCCCTCTACCAGGGAAGCCGCGCCGGGAATGGCCAGCATCAAATCGGCCCACTCGCGCTCGTGTGAGACGGTATCAATCGACAACCAGATTTCCTTCAATTGGGCCGCCTGGCGCAGATAATCAATATGCCAGTGGGGCCGGTCAATCGGCCGCACGTGATGTTTAAGCCGCCCAACCAGTCCCCCGGCCCCAAAGGCGCTGCCGACATAGGTATACCAGCCCGCCGGAAAGTCAAAAGTGCCCAGTTTGCCGATGGTTAGGATTTCATCGGCCGGGAGATGTAATAAAAGGACATAATTACCCGTTTCAGACATGGTTTAATAGTTTGTGAGACTGACCAAAGTTTGGCATAATGCAGCAACGTGATACGTCACTCATTACTACGTTTTACGCGTAACCGCTCAAATTCTTTAGTATATTTTGACATGCGACAACCCTTTGGCTCGATTTTTAATTTAACCGTATCTCCGACCCGCTCCTGGCTCAGCCTGGGTCCGGGCTGGGCCATGCTGGCCGGGGCGCTGGCGAGCGGCGCTGTCGAGTTGAAACTAAGCAGTCTCATGCAACTTCTGACTCTGTGGCTGCTGGTTGACCCTATCCTGGGCGCGCTGTGGGAGCTGTCGGTGCAGCAAGGCTTATGGCGGCGCATGATTGCCGGGCAATTGCCGCCTCCAGCGCGACAAGGTTTCTATTTACCTTATGCCCAACCAGGGTCAGCCGCCGGAAGATTCGTGGTGCGGGTGCGCCGCTACAGCCTCTGGTGGCGCGAAAATTTTTGGCCCAAACAGGGCCAGCACTTGCTCGCTTTTGGGTTGGGCGCCGGTCTGGCTTTAGTCATCAGCCTCTCTTTCAACTCAACCCTGTTCTGGCTCACCCTGCTGGCGCTCGGCTTGATCATCCTGGCTGGGCAGACCGCCACCGAACTGACTGCTGCCGATGGCGGACGCTTGCAATCTATGGTGCAGTTGTTATTGCCCTGGGTGATAGGCGCTGCCTTCTGGTCAGCTCTGGCTCCGCTGAGTCTGGCCCTGGCTATTTGTTACTGGGTCACCTATCTGGGCGGGCTGCGCATGCTCGGCCAGCACCACCGGGCCGAGATATTGTTCTTTTTGGGGCAGATTGCGGCCATATTGCTGCTGCTGGCTTTACGTTTGCTGCCGGGAGCGGCTATTTTGGCGGTACTACTGGTAGCGCAGCAGGTCATCAAAATCAAATTCAGCCAGCCCACTGTTTTTCTGCCCAAGGCGCAGCCCTACCTGGTGCTGAGTTTACTCGCCGCCGGCTGGTCGCTGGGACAGGTAGCAGGGTAACAGAGTCACAAGGTCGCAAGGTTGCAGGGTAGCAGGTTGTTAGCTGAGATTTGTTACCTTGCTACTTTGCTAGCTGGTCACCTTATCACTCCGTAATAAATATGCTTTTCTGGATTATCACCAGCCTCGTTATTCTACTCATTATCGGCTTGATTTTATACTGGCAGCTCATCGTAGCCGAAGGCGCTTACCTGGGCGCGCCCCTGGTGGCCTTGCTTTACGATTGGACGGCTGAACGGTACAACAAAATCAAAGAGTTCGAGTGGGAGGCGGAAGATTTCTGGGTGGGCCAGCCGCTGATCCAACGACTCCGCCGCCAACCCAGGACGATGGTGCTGGACGTCGCTACCGGCACGGGTCGAGTCCCGTTCAGTTTGTTTCGTCAAACCGCTTTCCGGGGCCGCGTTATCGGCCTCGACCGCGCCTCTAAAATGCTGGCTATCGCTCGGCGTGACCTGGCCGACCGGGAGAGCCGCGTCAGCCTGATTCAGGCCGATGCGATGGCGCTGCCCTTTGCCAGCAACAGCCTCCCCGTGGTCACTTGCATGGAGGCGTTGGAGTTTCTGCCCAACCCCACGGCCGGCCTGGCCGAACTAATTCGTGTTTTGCAGCCGGCAACGGTCAAACAGCCCGATTCCGGCTGGCTGCTGACCACGCAGCGCATCGGCTGGGAAGCCCGTTTGCTGCCGGGCAAAACGTGGAAAAAAGATCAGCTCCTGAAAATTTTGGCCCGTTTTCCCTTGCAAAATGTTGAAATTCAAGTCTGGCAGGATATTTACAATCTAGTCTGGGCTCAGAAAGTGGAACGTAGAACCTAAAGGCAGTTCCCAAACCGAGACGACGGGTGGGATGCCAGATTTTTCTATCTTATCCGGCCGCCGTAGCAGCCATAATCACCACCCCAACCAAAATCAGGGCGATCAAAAAGCCGATAAATCCAAATTTAAACTTGTTAGTTCCACTGGCTTTTCTGGCTCTCCCCGCGCCAAATTCCAGCCCGCCCACAGCCAGCAAAGCGATCACGACATGTTCGCCGGTAAAACGCATGTTGGTCCATTGTTGCAGCAGAAGATACAGAATGACTCCCAGCACCACCTGAATATAAGCGGCGATCCTGGAAAATAAGAGCAGTTGGGCGTCCAGATTAGTCCAGCTTTGCTTGCCCAGCCAGCCGATGAGCATTTTAACAGCGGTGATGACGATCAGGATCAGCACAATCCAGCGCCAGCCGGAGTGAGCTTGAAGCAGAAAGTATTCCATAATATCCTCTTTTGTGGTATGCAGAATGAATAGTGATTGTAACATGGCCTGACCCAAGGGACAAGATTTAGCTGAAGGTGGGTTGCACATCCTTCTCTTGCCAATGGGTGAGGCCGTGCGTCGCGCGATATTCTGGCAGGGTGATAATAGGCGGGCGGCGCTGGTCAGAGATGGCACGCTCTTCCAGGTAATAAGAGCCGATATCGGAGCGAATGATTTTCATTGTCCGGTTGATTTCGCTCAGGAGTTGTACTTTTTGGCGACTTTCCAGGTGGTCAATAAAAACCTGGATAATGGCAAAGGCCATCCGGCTCAGCGCGCCGAGCGGCTGGCTATGATGAATCCGCTGGCGGAGGTCCACCTGGGCAATGCTGCTGATACCAAAACGCTCCACCAACGATAGCAGCAGCCCGGTCTCCACCCCATAGCCTACATAAAATGGCAGTTGCTCTAAAGCTGCCCGCCGTCCGGCATATTCGCCTGAAAGTGGTTGCACAATCCCCGAAAGTTCAGGGTAAAATAAGTTAAACAAGGGCCGCGCGACCAATTCGGTTACCCGGCCTCCGCCGCCTGCCTGCAAGGTCTCGCCCACCCACAGTGGGCGGCGATAGAAGCCTTTGACATATTGCACCATCGTATCGCGCCGCAGCAGCGGCCCCAAAATACCGTAAACAAAACGAGGGTGAATGTTGACAATATCGGTGTCAATCCAGGCAATGAGATCACCCTTGAGCACATGCAGGCTTTTCCACAATGCCTCACCCTTACCTCGCAACGTGCCACATTCTGGCAAGATTTCGCTGTGCTGGTAGACGGTTACCCCCAGGTCACGGGCAATCTGAGCAGTCGAGTCGGTAGAGCCGGAATCAATCAGCACAATTTCATCCAGTAGTGGAAACTCACATATGAGCGTCTCCTGGATGGTGCTGATAACTTTGCCAACAGTGGCTTCTTCATTCAGCGCTGGCAAGCCCAAGCTGATGGTTAGGTTTTCCTTTTCTTTGAAGGCCACCAGGCGGGCTACATTTTCAAATTCCTCGCTGTTAAAAGTGTTTTCGGCAAACCATTTGTCAACCATCACCGAAGTGGTGGTCGTGGGCAAGGGGCCGGCCCAGCGCCACTGAGCCATTTTTTCCAACGGCGGCGGCTGGTACATTTTGACCACCATGAGCGGCTTGATCCCTTTTTGCCAGAGCTGATCGGCAATTGGCCCGACGGCAGACTGCGGGCTGCCCGGCGACGAGTCACCGGCGCCAACAATAACCAGATCATGCTGCTGAGCCTGAGTGACAATTTCAGGGATGGGGTCACCTTCAAGGCGTAACTCCTGTTTGATCCAGGGATCGCCCTGGCTCATACGAGCCAGTTCATTATAAACCTGTGGTTTGGTCGGAGGTTGCTGGTCGCTGGTAACGTGGAGCAAGGTAATGGTCGCCCCCGCTGCTTTGGCCAGGGCCAGGGCAATCTCCAGGGCCAGAGGAGCCTCTTTGCCGCCGCGAGTCGGCAGCAAAATGCGATCTGGTTGAAGCGACACTTTGGGGCTGACAACCACCCCATGACACTTAAGATTGTTGACCAATTTTTCAAGCTCCATCTTGAACAGCGAAGCATGACCTGCCTCAAACCAAGGGAGAAGTACCACGTCGGCCCGTTCTTGAGCTACCACTCTGGCCAGCGAAGGCCAGGGTACATGCGCTACCCGAATACGCGGTTTCACCTGGATAGGCCGGCCTTCAAAATAGGTTCGCAACCGCTCCAAGGTGGCTCGTCTGGCCTGAGCTTGCATTGCCCCAATACTCAATGACTCACCCTCCGGAATTAAAACCATCCCCACCAGAATTACCCGGCCTTGTTTGGCGTGAGCCAAGTTAAGGCCCAAACGCACCAGCCACTCGTTTGGCTCATCATCAAAGATGGGCACTACCACACTGTAGTTTTGATTTCTGATAGATTCGGTTTGATTTGCATCAAGCTGATCCAAGTTTTTTTTTGGCGTCATTTTCCCTCTTTCTGGGGTGAGATAACCTCGGTCAATAAAGGCACAACTTTTGTTTCAACCAGGCTGTGCCAGGTGTAATGGGTCAATACACGGTGGCGGAGTTGAAACGCACGATCCGTTTGTAAAGTCTCGACAATGGTTTGGGCGACTTGATGAGGAGACATTTCGGCGGGGAAAAGGGTGGCCCACAAACCGGCGCTCTCGCGAAAGGGCGGCAGGTCAATGGCAAAGATGGGCAAACGAGCCAGGGCGGCTTCCAAAATGGGGATACCAAAGCCCTCCTGCTGGCTGGGGAATAACAGTGCATCAGCCAGTTGGTAAAATTCGGCCACTTCCGCATCGGTCAGCAGCAGTGGTTGGGCGGGGTCTTCGTGGGCGGTGTAGGCAAAGTGGGCAGCGTTGTCCAAGCCAAGCTCCTGGCGCAGCGCCAGCAATTGTTCCAAATAAGCGGCGTTGGTAGGATTGTGCGGTCCTGGCGGGCCGGTCACTACCAGCCGCGCCTCCCAACCCGTTTGCTCGCGGACAGCCGCCAGCCAGCGCAGCCCTAACTCGATATTTTTGCGCCGGGTGAGACGGGCCGGCAACAAAAAAACACAATCAGCAGTCTCTAAGCCCCACTTTTGGATCAATTGGTTAACGGTTGGACTGAGGCGATAAAAATCGTTAGGCTCAACACCGGGTGAGATGATGGTGATAGTCTCGGCGGGCATGTGGTACAGACGGACCAAATCGGCTTGCTGAGCGTGTGAGACCGTTACGTGGCGCACTCCGGGCCAGGGTCGACGCAACAATTCCCACGGCTCGCCCGGATGCAACTCCGGTTGATATTGCGGGCGCAGCCAAGCGAAGTCATGATGCCAGGCCACCCAGGGCGGGCCTTCGCCCGTTTGGCTGAGCCGGTAGACGGCGGTGGTCAGGATGAGATTTTTATGGAGGGTAAAAAGATTGTGCCCGATAACCACATCGCAGTGGCTCAAGCGCTCTAGAAGGCCGGTCTGGATTTGGGCCACCAACATTTCAAAATTGGTTGGTTTATCTCCTTGAGCTAACGCGCGGTTAGCGGCGGCAGTAGCTTTGCTGCGTGAGCCAATCAATGGTTCTTCGTGATAGGTTACCTGTGGCCAAAAGTCTCCACCTTGCCCCGCTACAACCGTCACCTGATGCCCCAACGCCGTCAGGATGCGGGCGTGGTGAAAAATGGTCAACTCCACCCCTCCAACTACGGGGGGCGCAGCATAGTGAATGATGCCAATGTGCATAGTCCTCTCTCAAAATGCGGCAATAACTTCACGTAACTTCTTCGCCAATACTTCTAATGAAAAATGTTCCTGGGCAATAACGTAATTCTTCTCGGCCATAGCCTGGATTTGAGCCGGATCATTCAGCAGCGCCTTTGTTTTTTGAATGGCATTGTCGTCTACAAAACCATCCAGTTCAATAAACTCAAAGCCCAGCGGCCCAATATCGGCATTATAAACGGGGTAGCGATTGATCACCGTCAGACGTTTGAAGTAAACACTCTCCAATAGAGCGTTGCCAAAACCCTCATAGGTGCTGGGGTAAGTGACCAGGTCGGCATGGAGATAGGCGTCCCACAACGAATAAATCTTGTGGCTGTTGTCCTTGGTGCGCCCCGGAGCAATGAGATGATCAATCAGGCGCAGGTCAACTTTCATCATGCCGGCCTCACGTTTAAGCCACAGCCAATATTCCAACCCTTCATCACCGGTGCGGTGGGTGATGAACAAATGGCTGTGAGGTATCTCTAAACGATGCACCAATTCCAGGGCCATTTCAATGCCTTTGCGCTGGATAACTCGGGTCGGTTGGAGAATGAACAGGTCCTGTTCAGTCAGCCCCAGCGCCTCGCGCAAATCGCGGTTGTAACCGTCAAAACCCGGCGGCGGCGTGGCAAAATCATGGACGTTGGGAATGACCGCTGAGTCAATCCCCCGCCGATCTTTGAGGCGGCGTTGGGCAATAGTATTGATGGCGATGTGCTGAATCGTCGGCAGCTTGGCCGGAAAAGTGGTGTCGAGCAAGTCCAGTAGATAGTTGCTTTGATAGCGCTGGCGTTCCCAGAAAAAATCATGATGGTGGGCGATGGTGTTGATGCCCAGTTCGGCAATCAGGCCGGTCAAAGTAATCCCCAGCGGCAGATTCATGGGGATGGTCAGAGCATTTTCGACGACGATCAGATCAAGGTGGTTGGAACGGATGAAATGGCGCAGCGGCGCTCGAATTTCATCGGCCGCTTCGTAAATTTCGTCAACCAGCTTTTCGGTATCGCGGTCGCGGCTGTTTTCGCTAAAAGCGCGTTGGCTAAAGCTGGTGATAGATTGGTGGTCAAAGTGAAGGTGAGGAATCAGGCAGCCGCCTGTGGTATAGCCGCCCAGTTCGCCAGCGCAGTAAAAAAGCTCGTGCCCCATCCGCCGCAGAACGGTAGCCCACTTTTCCACCTCCAATGAAACGCCATCGGTGCCGTTGAGACGAGTTGAGATAAAACCAATACGCATGTCCTTTCTCCTTATCGGCAAACCCTGCCTCTCTTTAACTTTAACAATTTTTGGCACATGCGTCAAAAATCGGCGGCGGGCAAGGTTTGCCCCATAGCCGCAGACCTTTTACATAAAAAGTGGTTGTCAGCAAGCGGAGAGAATGTTATAATTTAGACAGGCCGAAGATAAGCGCTGGGTTCAAAAGAGAGTCATCTGCGGGCTAGCAAACTTTTTTTCGTGGTTTAACAGCCAGGCTTTGCGCCATAGGCCGCCGCCGTAGCCGGTCAATTGACCGTTGCTGCCAACGACCCGATGACACGGCACGACAATGACAATGGGGTTTTGGCCGTTAGCCGCACCGACCGCCCTGACAGCTTTCTCATTGCCTACCTGTCGGGCAATATCCAAATATGAAACGGTCTGTCCATATGGAATCGTCATTAACTGCTGCCAGACAGTTTTTTGAAAATCAGTCCCTTCTGGCTCGAGCTTGAACGAAAATTCCTGCCGTTCCCCTCTAAAATATTCATCAAACTGAGCCAGGCAAGCCTTGACAACGGGCGGCAAGTCAGTTTGAGCCGGAGGCTCATGTGCCGTTTTCGCTTCGACAAAACTGATTGCCTTGATACCTTCTTCTGACCCAATAATTTCCAGCAAGCCAATTTCCGATGGATAGTGGGCTTTGTATTCTTGAGGCATAGCTTATAATTCTTGCTTTTTGAGAGTGGAACACAACCCAAATTTGCAGAGCTGGCCCTACTACACTGTCAGGAAAGTTATGATAGTTTAGGGTAAAATCTTTGGAATTTAT
>CAZRYD010000275.1:0-9095 GCA_964604225.1 uncultured Caldilineaceae bacterium | reverse complement strand
GTGGGCGTGCCGCCCACAAATACGGCTGCCAGCACCGGCAGCAAATAGCCATCGCCGGTGGTGGGCCAGAAGGTGGTATTGATTAAAGTTGATAGGACACCGGCAAATCCTGAAGCCAGACCGACCAGAGCAAACGCATAGATTTTGGTCCGATTGACGTGGATGCCCATTTCGCGGGCGCTCTCCGGGTTATCGCCGATGCAGCAAATATGGCTGCCAAATTTATGATAGTTAAACAACAGGGTGGCAATGACGGCAAAAAGCACGCCCCAAATCATTTGCACCGGCACAAGTCCAATATCGCCCACAAAAAGATTAAAAAATGTACCCCCTCTGAGTTGAGTCAAAGGGATGCCCTCGCCCTGGGTCATAATGTTAATAAAGCCACGCCATAAAAAATTCATGCCCAGGGTGACCACCAGCGAAGAGAGACCAACTTTAGTAACCAGCAACCCATTGAGGATACCGGCCAAAATGCCGATGACCAGAGCCGCCAATAAACCCAGAAAAGGACTCCAACCGGCGGCCACAGCGGCGGCAAAGCCAAGCGTAGCCAGACCCATAATCGAACCAAAAGAAAGGTCAATTTCTCCCGCCGTCACGACAAACACCAGGGAAGCGGCCAGGATAATCGAAACGGGTAAAGAGATAAAAACGGCTCGATAAGCCAGGGGGTTGAGAAAAACTTTAGGATTGGCCACAATAAAGCCAAGAATCAGCACGGCAAAAACTAAAAGCGCGCTGAAGGCTCGTCTGTTTTTAGCGATAAACGCGGTCAACCCTACCCGGCGATAGTGGGGAGAATTGATAGGGGTGGTCAAATCTAGCGTCGGTACTTTTTCAGTCATGAGGTTCTCCTTGGCCTTACGGCATGATACTCTGGCTCCGGCCAGGCGCAGCCGGCTGATGCCCGGCCCGCGCGATAACCTGTAATTCTTTAACCAACTGTTCAGCCGAGATTTGAGTTTTATCCGTTTCCATGACGATCTCGCCCCGGTCAATCACCACAAAGCGTTCACAAATATCGTAAGTGTGGTAAATGTTATGGCTGATAAAGATACAAGCACTACCCTGTTCTTTAATTTGGCGCACAAAATTAAATACCTTTTCAGACTCTGTCAGTGATAGGGCGGTAGTCGGCTCATCGAGAATAATTAAATCTGCTTTGAAGTACAAGGCTCTGGCAATGGCCACACCCTGCCTTTCGCCGCCCGATAAAGTGGCAACAATTGAATCTGAGGAAAACACTTTAGAGGTAAAGCCAATCGCTCTCATTAAGTGGTCGGCTTCGGCAAACTGCTGTTTAACGTTCATAAAACCAAGCCAGCCTGTTTTTTCTCGGCCCATAAAGATGTTGCGCGCAATGGTTTGCTGGACCACCAGCGCCCGATCCTGGTAAACCGTTTCAATGCCCATCGCCCGGGCCTGGGTGACAGACCAGTGGTCCATTTTTTGGCCCCTGATAAAAATTTCACCGGAGTCGGGCTTATGGACGCCGGCAATTATTTTAATGAGGGTTGATTTACCGGCCCCGTTATCGCCGATGAGTCCAATAATTTCAGGCTGGCCAACCTTTAAATTAACGCTGCTAACGGCGTTAACTTTGCCAAAGGATTTGGTAATATTTCTTAGCTCTAAAAATTCAGTCATCAACGGCTTTGCTCCTTTTGAGTGACTTGCCCGGCAGAGGAAGTTCAGACTTAGGCAGTTCCAAGATTTAAATTACCCCATTATCCTAGGACTGAGGCGTGATACGTGATGCGTAAGGCTTTCCCGCCTGAGATCATCACGTATCACGCATTACGCATCACTCAAAGCTGGTAATACTATTTGGAATATTGGAGGTTGGAGGCGGCTCAATCCCGCTCTCCAACCCTCCAACCTTCCAGGGCAAATACCAGTTTTGAAAATCCAAATGGATAAGCCTGCCTCTGGCCAGGGTTAGCTGAGTTTTAGCGATAACCCTTGTTGGCCCACTCGGCCACGGCCTCGTAGTTGGTGGCATCTACAAACCCGGCCCCGGTATCCACAAATAATGGCGCAAAGCCATATATTTTACTGCCGCACAGGCTTAGAATCGGCAAGTAACCTTGTTGGAAGGGCTGTTGGTCAGACGTTAATTGAATATAGCCCTTCTTAAAACCGTCAATCACAGCGGGGCTGGTGTCGAAGCCGATATTTATTATGTCACCGGGTTGTTTGCCGAGAGCTTGCATGTAAGTTTCGGCGGCACCTAGCAATTGGCCCCCGGGATAAGTAATCAGCTTTACCTCAGGATCCGATAGGACAGCCGCAGAGATAGAGGGTGTTAATAAGTTTGGATCGCTGGCCATTTCTGGCACTACCTCAAGTCTTTCCACCGTTAGGCCGGCTTCCTCAAAAGCCTTCACCACCCCTTCTTCTCGGATGAAACGACCCGGTTGCCCCCACGGCCCAAAGACAACCACGTGGTCGCCTGCTGTCAGGCCAAATTGCCGGATGGACTCTTGGGCCAGGGCGCGTCCTTGCGGGTCCAGAATAGCGCCCACATAGCCGCCCCCAAATTTGGCCCGTACGAGAGGCACATCCACATTTTGGTACATCATCAAAATACCGGCTTTATTGGCCTCTTCAGCCAGAGGCATAATGGCGTCATCACCGGCGTGGCCCATCATGGCAATTCCATCGGGCTGGGCGGCAATAGCGTCCCTAAGCTGGTCGAGCATCTTCTGAGGCTGCCACCCGGAAAAAATGTATTCAACCGTAGGTCCCAGGTCTGCTTCAGCCGCCAGAGCGCCCTTATGCACAATCGAGGCAAAAGCATCTCCAGGGTCGCCGCCCACAAAGTAACGGATGGTGACCCCTGAACACCATTTATCGGCGGCTTCAGCGGTAGGTTCCGCAGTGGCCTGTATAAATTTCTGAGCGCCTTCGGCTGCAGCTACTTCAACTTCTTGAGCTCGTGCTTCCACCTCTGGTGCTTGCTGTGAGGTGTAGGCAGTAGCAACCATCAAAAAGAGCGTTGCAATTAGGACTAAAGACATCGGGCTATATTTAATTGTATTCATTTGAGTAACTCCCCCATCATCATTGATATTTTTTAAGAAAAATTATACTGCATCATTGCCACCTTTAAACCTCCTTTTGCACTCACCTCCTTTCCAGTAGAATAATACTACAGATGCGTGCATCTTTTTTGGTCGTTTGGTAGTACCAATTTATTCAAAAAAGATGTTTCTCCCGATTATTTTGAGTTTGGACTGTGCTTTAGAAGTTAACTTAACTTCACCGGCGCCGGAGGGACAAATTCAGCCAGCCTGTCCTCGGGCCTGGCCAAATCAGGCTGAGCATAAGTGGTTCTGGCCTCAGCCGACAAGGTCAGACCATGGCCGGGTCTATCCGGGGCCAGGGCATAGCCATCAACAAATTGAATCGGCTCTTGTAGGAGATGGTTATAATTCATAAATGAATATTCGAGCCCCTCCACTTCCGGCAGGGCGGCGGCCACATGAACCCCCAATTCAAAAGGCGTATTGCCCAGGGATACCGGCAGACCGTATTCGGCAGCCAGCCAGGCTGCTTTGAGTGTATCACTGATGTGACCATGCACGTTGAGAATGTCAACGGCTCTGTGCTCAATCAGTTTATGTTTTTCGTGTAAGCTTAAATATTCGCCCGTGTTAAGGCGGCAAAACGGCGCGGCCTGAGCGACTTGAGCCAGGCCGATAAAGTCGTCGCGCAGGCAGGGGTCTTCTACCCAATAGATGTTAAAACCCGCTTCTCGATAGGCGTGCAGCCGGTAGATGGCTTCTTTGGGTGACCAGGCTTCATTGGCGTCTATCATCAACTTGGCTCCCGTACCCACCACTTCGACCACATGGGTCAGCCGGGCTAAATCCCAGGCCAGATCGCGATGCCCCACTTTCACTTTGAAGGCTTTGAAACCCATCTGGACAGCCTGTTGAAACAGCGAGGCAACTTCCCTATGGGTTAAGTGAAAGCCCAAACAACTGGCATAAGCCAGCACCCGCTTTTCCTGGCCCCCCAGTAGGCGATATAAGGGTAAATCTAAAATTTTACCCTGCAAGTCCCACAAGGCTTGATCCATCGCCTGGTCCACATGGTAGGGCAGGGAGCGAATATTACCCCCTCTGGGGCGAGCCAGCCGGTTGGTCAGGCTAAAGGGGTTTTGCCCCAGCACGTGCGGGGCAATTTCTAGCTCAAACCAGCGTTTCAGTTCGGCCAGCGCGGGTAGGGGAAAGAAATTATTGAAGAAAAAACCCAATCCCACATGCCCTGGTCGGGTAACAAATTCCAGGGCAGCTAGAGAGACCCGCTCGCTGCGTACCTGCGAGTCGCCAATGACTCGATCACGGGGAAAGTCAAAGCGCGTAATTTGATAGTCGTCAATGGTTAAATTGTGGGTCATGCCCCAAACCTTTCTGTGTTCGTTTTGCTTAAGAGCTGTTCCAGGTTGGATTTGGCTGTGTTCATATGATCCAGCATGGCCTTTGCGGCTAAATCGGGGTCTCCGGTGGCCAGGGCAGCCACAATGGCTTGATGCTCGCGGGCGGCCTGCTGGCGAGCTTCCCGGGTTTCGGCGGTTTTATGGCGGGTTTCCAGGCCCAATTTGAGGATAACCTCGGCAAACTGGGCTAAAATTGAGTTGCGCGAAAATTGACACAACATGCGATGAAATTCGAGATCGGCCTTACTAAAGGTAGCCACGCTATCCAGTAGCTCGACCGTTTTGTTGGTATGAGCCTGTAATTGCTCAAACTCTTCGGAGGTGATCCGGCTAGCCGCCAGACGGATAATGGTCATTTCCAGGGCTGAACGAGCCTCGAACAACTCGATAATCGAAGACTCGCTCATGCGAAACATAAACTCAAGTCGTTCGATAAAGGTATTTGGTTTCAGATCAGTAATATAGGCTCCCGAACTGCGCCGGATATCAATCACATCCATGGCGGATAGGGCCCGCAAGGCGGCGCGCAAAGTCTGCCGTCCCACCTGCATTATCTCGGCTAACTCACGTTCGGGGGGCAGTTTGTCGCCGGGTTGAAGCTGCTTGTTTTTGATAAGCTCCAGAATCCGGTCAATGATACGGTCGGGTAATACTTCGGTTTCAAAGGTACCGAAATTAATCCTTTTTTCTTCGTTCACATTACCTCATAAATTGGTAGATTGGTAGTACCAATTCTGGACAAGTTTTATCATAGTTTTGGCTATTTGTCAAACAAAGCTTCACAACGCAGGAGCGAAGTTACAATTTCCAATACACTCCAGGTGCTTTCTTGGAAATGCCTTAATCGAATAAGTTTAAGGTTTTGGCTTTCACCATGGCCTCGGCCCGGCTGTTTACCTCCAGCTTGGCATAGATATTCCGCAGATGGGTCTTGAGCGTGACCGGGGTGATGACCAAGTGGGTCGCAATATCGTGGGTGGATAGGCCGGTGGTTAACAGGTGCAGTACTTCGAGTTCGCGTTCGGTCAGCGGTTCAGCCAGGCTGGGCTGACTGGCCTCACGCCGCGTACTTTTTCGGTCGGCCGCCCGTTCAGCCGCGCCCAACGCTGCCAGCAAGGTGTTGAGGTAGGTGAGCGAGGGCAAGTCATTCCCGTGCTCCCGCTGCCGGGCCTCACGGAGTTTGAGGAGCAGCGCCGCCATCGGCGCGCCTTCGTTGACAAACGTGCGGATATACCCTTCCGGTTCAGCCAGGGCTAAGGCTCGTTTCAGCGCTGCCAGAGCCGGCTCTCGCTTGTTTTGAGCTTGAAAGGTCAGGGCTTGCAGCACCAGGACTTGGGCGAGCCAGTATAGTTGTTGAGCGGCCTCTGTCACCCTGAGCAGCCGGAGTAACAGAGCCTCTGCCGCGTCCCGTTGGCCGCAGGCCAGGAGGGCGCGCCCCAGGAAGATATAAATAATAACCTGATAGCTCTCAAATTCATCATCCGGCTTAAGGCCATTGGTCAACAGCCACCGGCTGACCGCAGCGAGATCCCCTTGAGCCAGCCAGAGGTCGACCTGGAGGGGCGTAACTAACGTCAGAACCAGATCGGAACCAAGGTTCTGGGCCAGTTGTTCAGCCTGTTGGAAAATCTCAGCCGCTTCGCCCCACTTTCTCTGAGCCAGCAGCACCCGGCCCAACCCAGAATAACCGATTACCAGGACTCGCCAGGCCATCCCCCGGTTACCCAGCTCGATCCCCTGCCGCAAATGAGTCTCCGCCTCCGCCAGCTCATTCCACTCGTACAGAATATAACCCAAAACAGTATGTGCGGTCCCCATCATAGGGATCAGAGCACCCACTTCTTGAAGAGCCACCGCCTCTTGTAGAAAGCGTTGATAAAGGGCAAAGGCTTGCCGGTACTGGCCCTGAAACCATTTGAGTTCGGCCGTACCACTGAGGACCAGCAGGGTGACCGGAGCATGACGGTTGGGAGTGAGCGCGCCGAATTGGGCGAGAAGTTGATTGGCCCGCTCCGGTTCACCATTAATCCAGTAAATGGGCGCTAAATTCTCGGCCATAATCCCCCGCAGGGCCACATCGGCCCCGGCCAAATGCGCGAGCGCCTGCTGTGATAACGCCAGCATGCGAGAATCGCCCTTAATCAGGGCCAATTGCGCCTGTACGCCCAAAATTATTCCCGGTAAATCCCGATTTTTGATGAGGCCATCCGCCTCGTCCGGCTCAAGCGGAATTTCACTCAGGAGGCTCAAGATTTCGGGTTCTCCCAGTTTGCGCTGCACCTCGTCGAAATGGCCGGCCAAAAACAACAGCCAGGCCTGCACCACATTCAGCTTGGGTTGAGACCGCACCCACGCCTCCGGCAAGGCGTTGAGCCAGCGCAGTATCAGCGTCACTTCCCCCCGTTGACCCCGTTTAATGATCGCTTCCAGGTAATGCAGCATCAACCGCCTGGCCCCTTCAAAATCGCGGGCGGCGATGGTGTGATGAATCGCCTCTTCGATAAACCCGGCCTGCTCGTACCAGGTCGCGGCCCGGCGATGCAATTCGGTTATCCCTCCTTTTTCCGTCATACCCACAGCCGGGAGCAAAGAGGGCGGAGCCTGCTGCAAATGGTGGCGTAATAGATCGGCAAAGAGTTGATGATAGCGATACCACTGGCCCTGCTCATCCAGGGGGATCACAAACAGGTTGGCCCGGGCCAAGTGGGCCAGCATCGCCTGGCTGTCCGTTCGCCCGGTGACCGCGTCACACAGCGGGCCGGTCAGGCGCGTCAGGATGGCGGTCTGTAATAAAAACGCCTGGATGTTGTCCGGCTGCCGGTGCAATATCTCTTCGCTGATATAGTCTAAAATATGGCGGTGCGTGCCGGTGAATTCCGCAATCAAGCGGTTCGGGTCGGTTCGGCCTTGGAGGGAGATGGCGACGAGTTGTAAGCCCGCGATCCAGCCTTCCGTTTTGGCTTCCAGGGCGGCAATATGGTCCGCCGACAGGTTCAGGCCCATCAGTTGATTGAGGAACAGAGCCGCTTCGGCGGTGGTAAAACCGAGGTCCTCCGCCCGCAGCTCGGTCAACTGCCGTTTCACCCGCCAGCGGCTCAAAGGCAAGGGGGGGTCGGTTCGGCTGAGGAGGATGACATGCAACCGGGGCGGCAGGTTGTCCAGGAGAAAGGTACACGCCTGGTGAAGGGTCGTATTTTCGATGTGGTGGTAATCGTCCAGCACCAGGATCAGGTCGTCGGGGCAGGCCGCCAGGTCGTTCAACAGGAAGGTCAACACGACTTCCACCGGCGGCGGTTGCGGAGTATGTAGCAGGGGTAGGGTGTTGGCGCCAAGCCCGCTCTGAACGGTTTCCAGAGCCGCGATGACATAGCTCCAGAAGCGGGCCGGGTCATTGTCGGCTTCGTCGAGCGAAAGCCAAGCGAGTCTGAAAGGATGAACGCTTCGTGTGAGGGATGAAGGAAGAAGATTTTCTTCTTCCTTCATCCTTTCGCCTTCATCCCTCATCCTTTCGTTGTGCCATTGGCTGACGAGGGTGCTCTTACCCGAGCCGGCCGGAGCCGAGATGAGGGTCAGCTTGTGGGTCCCCCCTTCGTTGAGGCGATCAAACAGGCGAGAGCGGGCAATCAACTCGCCAGGCTGAACCGGGGGGATGCAGAGTTTGGTACGCAGGATAGGTGTGTCCATACAGCCAAGTATACCATAGCCAAACTAATGTTTCTAGTTGGAATTATCTAACCCTTTTTTTCAAGGCGTCGAAGCTGATTTATGAATGTAAAGAGTTTAACGACCCAACAAGATGGGCCAGCACATAGCGATTAGCGCTGGGCCACCTGCTCGGGTCTGGTGCTTGCCTCGTCCTCGATGGCTCCCAGCACCAGCAGTGCCTGCCGCTGCGCGTCGGTGATGCCGGTCAGGCCGGTGATGTCCAGGCGCTCAAAGCGGCGCTCGGCCTGCAGGGTGCGCAGGGCGGCACCACTACGTGTATCCCACAGCCGCACCATCCCCCCAAAGCCGCCGCTGGCCAGCAACTGGCCGTCACCGGAGAGCGCCACGCCCCGGACTACGCTCGTGTGGCCCGGCAAGGTCGCCAGCGGCCGCCCGGTGCTGGTCTCCCACAGCCGCACCGTCCCATCCCCACCCCCGCTGGCCAGCAGCCGGCCATCGGCCGCGAGCGCCACACCCCAAACCACGCCGGTGTGGCCCTGCAAGGTGGCCATCAGCCGCTCGGTGCTGGTCTCCCACAGCCGCACTGCCCCATCCTCACTGCCGCTGGCCAGCAATTGGCCGTCGGTGGAGAGCGCCACGCCCCAGACCCCACTCGTGTGACCCTGCAAGGTTGCCAGCAGTCGCCCGGTGCTGGTCTCCCACAGCCGCACCGCCCCATCCCCACCACCGCTGGCCAGCAGGTGGCCAGCGGCGGAGAGTGCCACGCTCCACACTGGCGCGGCGTGGCCCTCCAGAGTTGCTAGCAGTCGCCCGGTGCTGGTCTCCCACAGCCGCACCGCTCCATCCTCACTACTGCTGGCCAGCAACTGGCCCTCGGCGGAGAGCGCCACGCTCCACACCGACGCGGCGTGGCCCTGCAAAGTTGCCAGCAGTCGCCCGGTGCTGGTCTCCCACAGCCGCACCCTCCCATCTCCACCGCCGC
>CAZRYD010000274.1:0-9121 GCA_964604225.1 uncultured Caldilineaceae bacterium | reverse complement strand
CGGGTTTACGTGCAAGAAGAGGTGTATGAGCCGTTCAAGGCCAAGCTGGTCGAATTGACCAAAAAGATCAAGATTGGCGATCCGACAGAACGCGATACCTATATGGGCACGGTGATCAACAAGGGGGCTTACGAAGATTACAAGCGGTTTATAGACAAGGCCCGCTCTGATGGTGAGGTCTTGGTTGGGGGCAAGGTGCTGACTGAGGGTCAGTTTGCCAAAGGTTACTTTGTTGAGCCGGCCATTGTGGAGGGTCTGCCCGAAGATCACGAACTGGTTAGGAATGAATTATTTTTGCCGATTTTACATCTGGCCAAGGTTAAAACCTTGGTTGAGGCCATGCAAAAGGCCAATGCTACCTCTTATGGCCTGACGGCCGGTTTCTTCGGCGAAGATGAAAAAGAAGTCGAGTGGTTCTTCGACAATATTCAGGCCGGCACCACCTATTCCAACCGGGCTGCTGGGGCTACAACGGGCGCCTGGCCGGGCATTCAGGTGTTTGGCGGCTGGAAGGGCAGTGGATCCAGCGGCAAAGGTATCGGTGGTCTCTATACCTTGGCTCTTTACATGCACGAGCAGAGCCGCACCATTATCGGTTAGTACCAGATTATCACCTTTCAAGAAGACCCTGGCGAAAGCCAGGGTCTTAATTTTTGTGACTTATGGACACTTGGGGTGATGACTTTCGGCTCTGTTTGGCTGAGGGTGTTGGATTGTATGCTAAGGGGAAGCTGGCAACATATTAAACCTGAGTTTGATGTTTTTGCATAAAATAGACAGGACCTATGGCAGGGTTAACAAGATTTTTGAACATTTTCATCCTGTAAATCCTGTCGAGTAAATAAAAACTCCGAATTGAGGTATTAATGAAAAACATTAAATGCGTGTTGCACTCTTTAGCTCATTGTCATTCAGCGGGAGTCTTGTTATAATTGTTTACATATTGGGGGATTAAATGGCCTAAGCCTAGTTAAAGGGTTGTGCATAGCGCAAACTTAACCCAATTCTACCTACCCCCAAGATTAATCGCCAAAGTTGGGTGCATCTTGATTTTTCAATGATAAAGCGTACTTGGTTGATTCTTAGCACGAGTTCATGCTTTCGGATTGTCAAACCATTTAACCCAGCTTTGGTTCAAGGCCCTCTGTCTTTTTGTCTTTTATAATTGCCAAGAATACAGGGGGCATTTGTTTTTGGTACACCTGTGAGCACGCGAACTTATCGAATCATCTGTAGGAAAGAGCTAAACCCAAGAGATAATCGATGAAATTCTGGAAGAAAAGCCTGATGGCGCGGCTGGTAATATATTTTTTGGTGCTGTCGGTGGCTACCGTTGGCCTGGTTGGGTTTGTGGCTTTCATTCAAGCCAGGGAGGCGTTAAAGAAATCTATCTTTGACCGGCTGAAAGCCGTGGCGACGCTCAAAGAAGATGAGTTGGACCGTTGGGTGAGCGATCAACTCCGCGATATACTTTTTATCGCCCAAATTCCTGTGGTACAGACGCAAGGAGAAGTCCTCTTTAATCAAGCCAAGTCCGGCTCTGACTACCGGATGACCTATTATGCCCTCGCTAATTACCTGGATTCCATCATTGCCGACAAACCAGGCTTGCAGGAAATCTTCATCCTCGACCAGAAAGGCAATATCATCATTTCCACTGATAATACCCATGTCGGTGAAAATCGAGCTGATGAATATTATTTTGTCCGCGGGCAGGAGTTAATCTTTCCGGCCAGCACCTTTGTGCAAAACGTGTATATCTCACCGGTTACCGGCAAGCCGACCATGACGATTGTGGTGCCATTTTTTGGGGCGCCGGGGCAACGCTTGGGACTGCTGGCGGCCCATTTGTATTTAGAGCGGATGAACCGCATTATTTTGAATCGCACCGGTTTGGGTGAGAGTGGCGAAACTTACCTGGTGGACAGGGGCAATACGTTTGTGTCAGAAGCCCGCTTCAGAAGTCAGCAAATAGAATTTCCACAGGGGATTCATACCGAAGGAATTGACGCCGCCGTAGCCGGCACGGATGGCAGCGGGCTTTATTTAAATTATGAAGGTGTACCGGTTATTGGCGTTTATCGCTGGCTTGATGATCGTGAGATGGCTTTACTGGCCGAAATGCGTCAAGACGAGGCGTTTGCGCCGGCCCAGCAGTTGGCTCAAACTATTTTGTTGGTTGGATTAGGTTCGGCTGGAATATTGGCCCTGGGAGTCTTCTTGTTGGCTCGCCAGATTACCCGGCCTATTTTGAAAATGGCTGAAACCGCCAGCCAGGTTGCCGCCGGTGACCTGACTTTGACGACTCCAGTGATGACCGAGGATGAATTAGGAGAATTAGCCCGGGCCTTTAACCAGATGACCGAGCAACTACGCGCCCTCTACGAAAACCTGGAGGAACGTTTGCGTACGGTGGTGTCTAATGCCCCGATTGTGCTGTATGCCTTAGATAAAGAGGGAAATTTTACCCTGGCCGAAGGCAAGGGACTTGAGGCGCTCGGTACCAAACCCGGTCAGGTGGTGGGTATGTCGGTTTTTGAGTTGTATCACGACGTGCCAGCAATTCTCACAAACGTGCGACGGGCCCTGGCTGGTGAAGCCTTTTACACCACGGTGGACGTGAGGAACCTGGTTTTCGAGAGTTGGTATGCGCCGTTGTATGACCAGAATGACGAAGTTAATGGAGTCATTGGGGTAGCTACCGACATTACCGAGCGCAAACGGGTTGAAGCGGAGCTGCAAAAGGCCAAAGAGGCTGCCGAAGCGGCTAATCGGGCCAAGAGTCAATTTTTAGCCAATATGAGCCACGAACTGCGCACCCCCCTCAACGCCATTATCGGCTATAGCGAGATGCTGCGTGAAGAGGCCGAAGAATTGGGCCAAAAAGATTTTATCCCCGACCTGCAAAAAATTAGCACGGCCGGTAAACATCTCCTGGCCCTGATTAGAGAGATTCTGGATCTCTCCAAGATTGAAGCCGGCAAAATGAGTCTCTACCTGGAAACTTTTGATGTTTCTAGCTTGGTCGAAGATGTAATGACGACGGTTCAACCCCTCATCGACCAAAATGGCAACAAGTTTGTGGTTCATTGCGCTGATGATCTGGGGATTATGCGCTCCGATCTGACCAAAGTTCGGCAAATGTTAATGAATTTATTGAGCAATGCCGCTAAGTTTACGGAACAGGGCACCATCACGCTGACAGTGCACAAGGAAATATTAAATGGCCGGGGAGCAGAGGAACCAGGCAGCAGTTCGCTTGACTCCCAGCCCTATAGCCTCCCAGCTCAAATCATCTTTCGCGTCAGCGATACTGGCATCGGCATCCCCCCCGACCAGATACAGCATCTCTTTCAGCCGTTCACCCAGGCTGATGCCTCGACCACTCGAAAATATGGCGGTACCGGCCTGGGGCTGGCCATCAGTCACCGCTTTTGCCAGCTATTGGGCGGTGACATCGGCGTAGAAAGTGAACTGGGGCATGGCTCTACCTTCACCCTGCGCTTACCTGTGATCACCCTTGAAACTAAAAATGAAGCCGTTGTCGCCAAAAACTAGATTCCCATAATCAAGAGGCATTATGAAAATCTTACGTTTAGCCAGAAATCTAACCGCAGTCTTCCTCATCTCGGTAATTTTTAGCCTTGGGCTACTTGGCTGCAACACACTTCAACCTGTAAAACCGGCCGAAGCGCCGGTGCCCCAGGGGATCAGTGCGGCCGTAAACACACCCGAAGACTCTCGCCTGAGTATTTTTCATTATTTCAATGATGAGTTGGGCCGAAAATCGATGGATGAGGTTATTGCCCTCTTCCATGAAAAGTATCCAGACATCGAATCGCTGCGCAATCCCATGGATCACGAAGCCTATAAAGTCACGATTCCCGCCTTGTTAGCCGGCGAAAACCAGCCGGATGTCTTCTCCTATTGGGCCGGAGCGCGGATACAGTTTATTGTCGACTCAGGTTATCTACAGCCGATTGACGATTTGTGGGCCGAAGATGGCTTCGATCAGGTGTTTCCGCCCAGCATTGCCGCCGGGGCGACCTACAACGGCCAGAAATATTTTATCCCGATTGGTTATCACTATGTAGCTTTCTTCTACAATAAAAAACTGTTCGACACGATTGGGGCAGCGCCTCCTACCACCTGGGATGAACTAAAGGATGTCGCCGAAAAGTTCAAACAAGCCGGCATCCCTGCCTTTGCTTTAGGCTCGCGGGAGCGTTGGCCGGCTCAATTTTGGTTTGATTATTTAATCCTTCGCACGGCTGGACCAGAATATCGGGCCGAGTTGATGGTCGGCAAAAAGCCATACACTGATCCCGAAGTGGTGCGGGCGATGGAAATGTGGAAAGAGTTGGTGGATGCCAATTATTTCTATCCCGACGCCAATGCCTACGATTGGGCCGAGGCAGCCAGTGTGGTGGCGCGAGGTCAAGCCGCCATGACCTTGATGGGCACCTGGATTACGGGTTATTACAAGAGTGAGCTTAATTTTGAGCCGGAAAAAAATTATGATTATTTTGCCTTTCCTACGGTAGACAAGAACGTCCCTATGGTTGCTTTAGGACCTATTGATGGCTTTGTGACGGCTAAAGGGGCGCTTCATCCCCAGGCAGCCCGCCAGTTTCTGGCCTTTTTGGCCACACCGGAGCCCCAGGTCGTCTGGACCCAGGGCCAGGGGGCGTTACCACCCAGCCTCAAAGTAGACCCAACGATTTATGATCCCTTAATCCAGCGGGTCTTGCAAGACGTGGCTCAAGCCGACACCTTTGCCTTTAACTATGATCTGGCCACGCCTCCGCCCATGGCCGAAGTTGGTTTAAATGCCTTCTCAGAATTTATGGCTCGCCCAGATAGCTACATGAATATCCTCCAGAAAACCGAAAACAGCCGGCTCGAACTCTTCAAAAAATAGTGAGCAGATTTTGGAAAACCCCATGCACCCATTTCAAACCTTGACTCATCGTTGGCGCAAATTAAGTATCACCAATAAATTTACCCTGGCTTTTAGCCTGCTGCTGGCTTTGATTGTACTGGTGGCGCTAACCGGTTTTTGGGCCTTGACCGCCGTGCGTAAACAGACTGAAACGGCCATTGTAACCAGTATGCAAATCCAGCAATTAACCCTGGAAATGGATAGCGCTTTACAAGCGGCGCGTCGTCTTGAAAAACAGTTTTTTCTCCGTCAACCTGGCTCGAATATAAGCAGTGATGGCCGGGCCTACGTCGAAAGTCACCGCCAGCAGATTAACAAGATTGTCGCCAACAGCGCCAAATTGCAGGCCCTAACAGCCAGCCCAAATGTCAGCCTGGCCCTACGCCAGAGCAGCACCAATCTGGCCAATTATATCCCTCTGATAAATCTGTATTCCGCCAATTTTGACGAGGCGGTCAATTTAATGACCGACCTGGAAGCGCGCAACACTGGCGTAGTGGCTCGTTTGGAGCAGAATGCAATTTTGCTGCGAGATGCCCTCCAGGCGGCGGCTGAACCGGGCTTGACCGATCTCTACTGGCAAATGCGAACCTCAGAGAAAGAATACCTGCTGACGCGGCAAGCTTCCAAGATGGCGGCGGTGTTTAAATTGATCGGTTCCCTGCGTGGGGCGATAGAATTCTCGCCCCAATTCGACGCCGCTCAAAAACGTCAAGTACTGGACTATTTGACCCAATATGAGACGGTAGCCCAGGAATTGCCGGCGCTGGATAATCAGATTCTGAATCTACGCAGCGGTTTTGACTTGCAGGCGACTGCCTTGGGGCCTATCTCGGCTGAATTGATTACCCTGGCCAATGCCGAAGTCAACCAGGCTCGTCAGCAAATTGAAAATACCAGCCAGTTAGCCACAGCTTTATTGACTACCGCCGTTCTGGCCGCGGTAGCCTTGACGATTGTCATCGCCCTGATTCTTAACCGCAGCATTACCCGCAATATTATCAAGTTAAAAGATACGGCCCTGGAATTGCAAAACGGCCATCTGGAAACGCGGGTTGACCTGCGCCGGGACGACGAACTGGGCCAACTGGCCGATACGTTCAACGCCATGGCCAGCCGCATCAACGAATTAGTAGCCGGTTTAGAAACCCAGGCCGCCACGGCCCAAATGCGCTTATTCGAAGCGATTGAGAGCATGCCCGCAGGCTTTTCGCTGTACGATGCCGATGATCGCCTGGTACTTTGCAATAGCAAATACCGTGAGATGTGGGACCAACATGCCGATTTAATCGTCCCTGGGGTTTACTTTGAGGATTTGGTGCGAACGGCAGCCGAACGCGGTCATTATCCCGAAGCCGCCGGCTGGGTGGACGAGTGGGTACGCCAGCGGGTCGAGCAGCATCGCCAACCGCAAGGCCCAATGGAGCGTTTCCTGTCTAATGGAGTCTGGCTACAAATCAATGAATACAAAACCCACGATGGGGGCATTGTGGCCATCCTGACCGATATCACCGAGCGCAAATGGGCCGAAAAAGTTCGGGCAGCTATCTACCGCATTTCCGAAGCCGCTAATTCGGCCCAAAAGCTAGAAGAACTCTACCCGGTTATTCACAGTGTTATTGGCGGTTTGATGCCGGCCCGAAATTTTTACATCGCTTTGTATGACCCGACTGAAGAGACCCTGACCTATCCCTATTTTACCGATGAGTACGATGAGCCACCTGCTGGCCCGGAACCATTGGGTCAAGGGTTAACGGCCTATGTGCTGCGGACGGAACAGCCCTTGTTAGCCTCGCCGGAAGTATTTCAGGATTTGGTCGGGCAGGGCGAAGTTGAGCCGCTTGGCACACCGGCGGTTGATTGGCTGGGGGTTCCCTTGAGAGCAAACGATAAAATCATCGGGGTCATCGTGGTGCAGACTTATACCGAAGCGGTGAGACTGGGCGAAGAGGAAATGAATATCCTCCTGCTGGCGTCCACCCAGGTGGCGGCAGCCATTGAACGCAAACGGGCCGAAGATGCGTTGCGGACTTCTGAAGCGCGCTACAAGGCGCTCTTTGATGCCGCGCCGGTCGGCATCTTCACCAAAGATCGGGCCGGTTACTATACCAGCGCCAATGCCGACCTGCTGCAATACTGGCCTCATAGCCCAGTGGGCTACCGTGACGCCGATTTGCTGCCAGCGGATATTGCTGCCGGGCTGCGTCTGGCCGATCTGCAGGTGATAGAGGCTGATGAGGAGCTAACGCTAGAGGAAGACATGGAAACCCCCCATGGCCGTCGCACCATCCTTTCCCGCAAAACCCCGCTGCATGACGCCGACGGGAAGGTAGTGGGTATCTTGGGGGTCAGCCTTGATATAACGCAGCGGAAGCAAGCCGAAGCTGAGCTGCAATATGCCAAAGAGTCCGCCGAATCCGCTAGCCGGGCCAAAAGCCAATTTTTAGCGAATATGAGCCATGAGCTACGCACGCCGCTGAATGCTATTATCGGTTATAGCGAGATGCTGCAAGAAGAGCTTGAAGATTTAGGCCAGGCTGAGTTTGTACCCGATTTGCAAAAAATTAACTCAGCCGGCAAACATCTTTTGGCTCTGATCAGCGATATTCTGGATCTATCAAAAATTGAAGCGGGCCGGATGGATCTCTTTTTGGAAAGTTTTGAAGTACCCCCGATGATCAAGGGTATTGTGACAACCATCCAACCCTTGATCCAGAAAAATAACAATACTCTCGAAGTTCATTGCGCCGATAATGTGGGCACAATGCACGCCGACCTGACCAAAGTTCGGCAGGTCATCTTTAATTTGTTGAGTAACGCCAGTAAGTTTACCGAGCGGGGTACCATCACTCTGACGGTGGAACGGCGGAAAAATGAAGAGGTGGGGAGCAATAATCCTCAATTAGGCAAGCTTTCAACTTCGATGACACTTCCTGGTGAGGAATGGCTGGTGTTTGGGGTGAGTGATACCGGCATTGGCATGACTTCTGAGCAGATGGAAAAACTGTTTCAAGAGTTTACCCAGGCCGACCCGACAACTACGCGGAAATATGGCGGTACGGGATTGGGCTTGGCAATCTGTCGCCGGTTTTGTCAGATGATGGGCGGCGAAATCGAGGTCGAGAGTGAGCCGGGACAAGGTTCAACTTTTACAGTATGGTTGCCGGTGCAGGTGGTTAAATCCAAAGTTGATGAGATAATGTCCGGCGAAATCGAGTCTGTTGAGGTTGCTGGAGTTTCGGCTGACTCAGACCTGGTGTTGGTTATTGACGATGACCTGGTTGTCCGTGATTTGATGCAGCGTTTTCTGAGCAAAGAAGGCTTCCGGGTTCAATTGGCGGCCAGCGGGGAGACCGGACTGCGTTTAGCCAAAGAGTTGCACCCAGCAGCGATCACTCTGGATGTGATGATGCCAGGGATGGATGGCTGGGCGGTGCTGACTGCCCTGAAAGCTGCCCCCGACCTGGCGGACATCCCCGTGGTGATGCTCACCATGGTGGATGAGAAAAACCTGGGCTATGCCCTGGGAGCGGCGGATTATTTAACCAAACCCATTGAACGAGATCGTCTGGTTGCCGTTCTTAACAAGTATCGGTGTAATCAGCCGCATTGTTCGGTTTTATTGGTAGAAGATGACCCGACCACACGCGAGATGATGCGGCGGATGCTAGAAAAAGAGAATTGGGTGGTGGCCGAAGCCGAGAACGGGCGGGCCGCTTTAGAGCGAGTGGTTGAATGTCAGCCAGAGTTGATTCTGCTCGACTTAATGATGCCGGAAATGGATGGTTTTGAGTTTATCGTAGAGCTGAGGAAGCAAGCTGCTTTTTGGTCTATTCCTATTGTCGTAATTACGGCCATGGATTTAACCCAGGAAGACCGGGCGCGTCTCAATGGCTATGTAACTCAGATTTTACAAAAAGGGGCTTTTAGCCGGGAAGAGTTGCTGGATCAGGTTCGTGATTTGGTGCTAACTTCGCTCCGAACGACAGCAGGTGAAACTGACTAACAAGTTTGACCCATAACCGCGAGTCACAGCGGAAATTCGATGAGAGTCAGATCGAATGGCTGAAGGGTTTGGCCCAATTAGCCTCAATTGCGCTAGATAATGCTCGGCTGTATACTGAAACTCGCCAGGAGTTGGTTGAACGCCGGCCGGTACATCAACCTCGGCTAAACTGA
>CAZRYD010000273.1:0-9126 GCA_964604225.1 uncultured Caldilineaceae bacterium | reverse complement strand
GCTTGGCAATGTTATATTGGCCTTCGCCCTCTAACTTGGCGGCCAGGGCCAGCAGGTGTGATAGGGTATCGCTCCATTCGGCCTTACGGTTTGTCATGATAGTACCTCCATAGCAGCTAAGCGAGCTACGAACTCTCTTTCAAAAGTACCAGTAACGCGCCGTAGCCATGGTGATCAACGAGACCGTCAACAGGATGACATCAATACGCTCGATCTGCGTCATCTCTTTGTTTAGTTTCTGCAATTCGGCGGCCTGCTCCGGGGTGGGCGGACCGCCGGCCATGCCGATTGTTTTGCCCAGATTGCCCAAACGCTCGACGCGCGGCCTAATCATGAAAAAGCCGATGCCATAAACCACTATCGCCACCACCGAACCAATGGTGAAACCCAAGCCAGGCCCCGATGTGAGCCAGGCTGGCTGTAGACCGTCCGACACGGTCCAAAAGAGCAAAGCTCCGGCCACAATGGTCAAAGCGCTGACGATGTTCATGAAGAGAGGATAGCGCCGTTTTTCGATGAAATCCTGCATGAACTTGGAGCCGGCCGGTCCCAGCGACTTGACTGTTGGTTCAACAAAAAAGAAGTAGAAGATAGCACTGCCGGCCCACAGCACGCCAGCTAAAATGTGGACAAGTCGCAGTACAATGAGATAGATTAAAAAAGCGTCCATAACTAACTCTCTTTCATTTTTGATTATGATGGTGTTTAGACAGGTTGTAGAATTCGAGGTGTCCGCTCTCTACCAGCGGCATCATCCGCTCAAACCAGGCTGCAAAATGAGCGTTGCTGAAGATTTAGATCACCCATCTCGGTTTACGCGCCCTGAGACTAATCCCCTGGGTCCCAAACTCCATGGCGCTGGAGGGGTTGGGCACGTCCGCAAAGATGTTATGCTTTTGCACAATCTCAGCCTCTTCAAAACCGGCTACGCTCACGGCGTTAAGTAGTTCTGCTTCCAGCAGACCACCGGCAATTCAGCCGGTCCATAAAGAAATATCGTTCAGAGCCGACTGCGGCACCGGGTGGGCGACCAGGATATCTCCTATTTGTAGCCGTCCCCCCGGTTTGATCACCCGCGCCCACTCCCGCAAGGTCTCCACTTTATCCAACGAGAGGTTGAGCACTCCATTGTTAATGAGGACATCGACGAAATTATCGGGCAGCGGCAGGGTCTCGATGAACCCCTCTCGGAACTCTGCGTGGGTCAAGCCCATCGCCTCTGCTCCGACCCGCGCTTTGGCCAGCATTTCGGGGGTCATATCGAAGCCGATCACCCGGCCCTCTGGTCCGACCATCGTGGCGGCAATCAGGGCATCAAAACCCGACCCCGAGCCTGCATCTACCACAATCTCTCCCGGATTTATAGGTCCGAGGACAAATGGGTTGCCCGTTCCGGCAAAAGAGGCGATGTTGCCTTCCGGCAAATTGGCATAAAGAGCCTCGTCATAGCCCAACCTGGTAGCCGCAGCGCGTCCCGTGTGAAAATGGTAGCCTTTGTCAGGGTCGCGGGCGACTTTGGCATACTCGAGTTTGACCTCGTGATGAAGCTCATCCGGCGAAAGTTTGGGTACTGCTTGTAATGTACTCATCACACCCTCCTTTTATTGACCCAATTGATACCGTCAGTTTGCAGCGTTCAGACAATCATAAGCATCACCTCACTCTCATAGCTCAAAAAAGGCTGTTGATATTGTATCGTCTACACAACTTCCACCTTGCTGACGACAATGCAGAACAGGCCGCTCAAGTCGGTGAGGAGGCGGACATTTGTTTATAATCAGTTCAGTTTTTTTATAGTGCCGCTGATCGTCCCCGCCGTAGTGCCGGATCGTACGTCTCCGGTCAGTTGTCGAGACACTTGGCCGGTGGTCCCTGTATAACTCCCTGTACCGCTCGTAATTACCCATTTTTCCTCAACATTAATGAACGGAAACGCAAAACAAACTGTACCGGAGGTGCGCTTTAAGTTTATCTCACCATCGGCAAAACTCAGGACGGCTGAGCCATCAACGCCGGTCGAGCTGTTAGGGCCACAACCTGGGGGAGTACGGGCTAGATTTTGGCGTAAGGAAGCTGCATAGCTGAAGTTCCCCAACGTCTGCTCTTGACCGCTGCCCGTCTCCTCAACTATAAACAGAACCGATTTGCCCACATCGCCGGCTATCCAGAACTCCCCCGTGAAGTTGGCTTCCAAGGGGCCGGCGTTTGGTTGAGCTGTGGCCGGCCGCGCAGTTACGCCCCCTAACACCAGCATCATCAACATTATGGCCGAGACAAGCACCCTTTTTAGGGTAAACAGGTCTATCAGCGCATGGTTCTTATCTTGCATCGCGATCTTTTCCTTTCCTGGGTAAAGCGGTGCAACTCTTTATTGAATTGCATCCACTTGATCCATTTGTTTGAATTTGGGTAACTCAAAGGATAACACGAAGGGAGCGCGGCTGTCTATCCATCGTGAAGGGTGCTGTAGAATGAAAAAAGAGGGATTTTTGGAGGTGCTCAGGGAGAAAAGAATTAGGTCTTTGTGCGACCTTTCACCAGCCTTAGCGCAGAGATCAGCCGTGGGGTTTGTAAAAACGGTTGACAATACCCCCACACTACAGTAATATCTTGGCTGATTTGACCATCTGGCCTTGTCGGTTCTTTACCTTAAGTAATGGGACGCTACCGACGATGAAAAGGTAACAGGGTAGCAAAGTAGCAGGGTCGCATCACTGTCTATACCCCTTCGGGTACGCCGAAGGGCGTCGTCTATCGTCTACTATTTTCAGGAGGTTAGCTGATGAAATTGGTGGAAGAGAAAGTAGCCATTGTCACCGGCAGCGGGCGTGGAATTGGCGCGGCTACAGCCAAACTGCTGGCCCAGCACGGCGCCCGTCTCGTCGTCAGCGATTTAGATGAGGCCCCGGCTGAGGAAACAGCGGCGGCCATTCGTGCTGCTGGCGGCGAAGCTATTACCTTTTGCGGCGATGTGACCCAGCCCAATTTTCCGGCGGCGATTGTCCAAAAAGCGGCCGAGAGTTACGGTGGGCTGGATATCCTGGTCAACAATGCCGGCTTTACCTGGGACAGTATGCTCCACACGATGACCGATAAGCAATGGGATATTATCATGGGGGTGCATCTGACCACTCCCTTCCGGATGGCCCGCGCTGCCGCCAGCGTGATGCGCGAGCAGGCCAAGGCCGAAATAGCCGCCACTGGCCAGGCCCAGCCGCGCAAAATTGTCAATATCAGCTCGATCTCGGCCTTCTACGGCAATATCGGCCAGGCCAATTACGCGGCAGCCAAGGCCGGAGTCGTTGGCTTGACCCGCGTTATCGCCCGTGAGTGGGGTCGCTTTAATATTCAAGCCAACGCCGTCTCTTTCGGCTGGATCGAAACCCGCCTGACCGCCGATAAAGCCCAGGGCGAGGCTATTGAGATGGCCGGTGAAAAAGTAGCTCTGGGCATTCCCCAAAGCAGCCTGGAAGCGCGGAAGCATCTCATTGCTTTGGGCCGGCCCGGAACGCCGGAAGAAGCTGCCGGCCCCATCCTATTCCTCTGTTCACCTTTGGCTAATTACGTTACCGGTCACCTGCTCAAGGTAGATGGGGGACGGTAACAGCCGTAACCCATTCACTGCGTTGGGTCGGTTGGGTAGCCGGCCTCTTTCCAGGCTACTGTCCCGCCTTCGAGTCTGTGGATATTGGTATAGCCCATATCCTTGAGGAGTTTGGTGGCCA
Source organism: uncultured Caldilineaceae bacterium (assembly GCA_964604225.1). GTDB lineage: Bacteria > Chloroflexota > Anaerolineae > 4572-78 > J111 > DSQQ01. Next base: position 5,401 of record CAZRYD010000273.1, on the reverse strand, counting down.
GCGCCCCCATCTCACCGGTTTCGCAGCTTGTCGGTGAAATCGCGCAGCACGCGGGGGCAGACCGAGTCAATCAACCCCTGATAATCCAGGTCCCACAGCCGGGCGATTTTGTCCACCCCGAAAATGAGGGCAAATTGATTGTCGGGGGAGAAGGTCACGCCCCACAAATTATTCGTCATCACGGCCAAGCGGGACACGTTTCCCAGTGCAGATATTGTCGGCACTCCTCCGGCGTCCAAGTGCGGGTCAGACGGGAGTGGGCCAGGGAAACCAATTCCGCAATGGGTAGGAGATAGACCTGTACCATACCAGCATTTCTGCCGGTTGTTGCCAGCAGCCGCCCATCAGGGCTGAAAGCGACGCTAGAGCCCGTGCTGGGCAGGGTGAGCAATACCTGACTCGTGGTCATAGCGGCGTCAGATGCGCCTGAGATATCCCACACGATAGCTTTAAGTCCATTACCGGTTGCTGCCAGACGGGTTCCATCCGGGCTAAAGGCGACTTCATTGAGGGAATAGGGATCTTGGGTCAGGGTGAATAATTCCTGGCCGGATGCCACCTGCCAAACCTTCACGATGCCCTCATACCCGGCCGTAACCAGGCGCGTTCCGTCAGAACTGAATACTACATCATTGACTGTATCATTGTAGCCGGTCAGGGTGAAGAGTTCTCGGCCGGTGAGGGCATCCCAAATCTTAGCTGTTTTATCTCCGCTGCCCGTGGCCAGCCGCATTCCATCAGGGCTGAAAGCAACATTCTCCACGAAGGCGCTATGGGTGGTCAGGGTGAACAGTTCCTTGCCAGTGAGGGCATCCCAAATCTTAGCTGTATGGTCATCGCTGGCCGTTGCCAGGTGCGTTCCGTCATGACTGAAAGCCACACTGTTGAGCTTGTCAGTATGGCCAGTCAGGGTCAAGAGTTCCCGGCCGGTGAGGGCATCCCAGATTTTAGCGGTCTTGTCCCAACTGGCCGTGGCCAGCCGCTTGCCATCGGGGCTAAAGGTGACCTCAACAACATCGTAAGCATGTCCGGCCAGAGTCAAAAGTTCCTGACCGGTGGCGGCGTCCCAAATTTTGGCTGTCATATCGGGGCTGGCGGTAGCCAGGCGTGTCCCATCTGGACTAAACTCGACATCCCAAATATTGAATTCGTCTGAATGTCCAACCAGGGTCAGCCAATCTTTAGCCCCAGCCGGGCTAACGTCCCATACCCTGGCCGTTCCATCATCACTGGCGGTAATGAGACGTGTCCCGGTCGAATTGAAGGCAACACTATCAATATCAACGGTATGACCAGCCAGCAACAGCGGCGCTTTGATGACCGGGTCTGAACCGAGTGTAGTTGCAAGATCTGCTTGAAACGCCGTTGCCAGATTCCAAAGTTTTACCACATTAGCTTCAAGTGTAGCCAAATGCAAGCCATCCGAGCTAAAAGCAATATCCTGACCTGAACCACCAGCGGGTAAATTAAGTCGTTTCTCACCGGTGGCCGCATCCCAAATCTTGACTATGCCATCGCCCATTGTCGCTAGGTAGCGCCCATCCGAACTGAAGGCGACGCTCCAGACTGCATCGGTGTGACCGGTCAAGGTGAGTAACAATTTGCCCGTCCTCGCGTCCCACATTTTGGCTGTTCCATCGTCACTGGCCGTTGCCCAGTGGGCGCCATCCTGGCTGAAAGCTATATCATTGACCTCATCTGTATGCCCTACCAGTCTGAACGAAGGTTTAGGCTGGGCCGCGCTCGTGGTGGCATCCCAAACACTGCCGGTTCCATCCGAGTCCCATACTGTCAGGCGTGTCCAATCTGGAGTTAACCAGTAACTCTTATCCTCAGTATCAACTTGAACCGGCATAGCGATGAGCGCTTGGCCAGAGGCGACGTTCCAAGTAGTGATAGTTGTAACCTTGCCAGCATTCAAGGTGACCAAGCGTTTACCCCTATCATCCAGGCTAAAAGCAGCGTCATAGCCCGGCACGGTGAACAACTCTTGGCCGGTTTCCGCGACCCAAACTTTGGAAACGCCGCTATTGTCGGAGGTAGCCAGGCGCGTTCCATCTGGGCTGAAGACACCTAAATAAACACCATCCGTATGACCGGTCAGGGTGAGTCGAGCTCGCGAAGTGCGCAGGGCTTGGTGCAGCGCATCCTGCGCCTCTGGAAGAGCCAGCTCATCCACGGCGTAGGTGGTGGTCACCGCTTGCAGGGCCAGCAAAATACTACGTTCAGGGTCCACGCCCAGATTACTGATGGCTGCGGCTGCCAACTCGCGGGAGGCAGCCAGGCGGGCTTGATTTTCGGCCTCTTGTTGCTGTGTCTCAGCGATAGCCTGGGTGGTGGCTCGGCTATGGGCTTCGGCTTCAGCGGTGGCCCGCTCGACCAGGGCTCGCTGCTCGTTTTGGCTAGCTTGCTGCCCAAAGACAACGGCCACAACTGCCAAAATTGCCGCAATTACCAAGGCCCCGGCCAGAAACAGCGCCCCGCGGCGCAAGCGTTGGGCCGCCTGCGCCTGTTCTTCGGCTCGCTGTTTCTCCGTCTCGGCTAACTTCTGCGCCGTTTCCAGTTCGCGCCGCCGCCGCGCTTCCTCCTCGGCCTGCCGTGCCTTTCGGGCGGCCAGGCTGGCTTCGAGGAAGGTTCGCTCCTCTGAGGTCAAGGCAAGATCGGTGTTGGCTGCCCAGCCGGCAAACTGGTCCAGCCGTGTGCCGCGCAGCAAAAAGCTGGCATCCTGGTTGGCCTCGCGCCACTCGGCGGCAGAAGTCGTCAAAAGGCGCTGCATCCGAATATCGTTGCGGCTGGCGTCGAGCCATTCCCGCAAGCGGCCCCACTCGCGCAGCAAGGCTTCGTGGGCTACCTCGACCGTCGGGCCGCGGCTGATCGGGTCGCGGTCGAAGGTGAGGAGGCGGTGTTTGCCAAAAAGGTCAATTACATTTTGGATTTTAGATTTTGGACTGCCCGTCTGACGGGCGTGGATTTCTTCTTGCTCCTCCGCTCCCTTGCCCTCCTGCCCCTCTGCGCTGGCCAAAGTCTCCACTTCCGCCCGCAGCACCCGCCGCCGGGTATCCTCTGTCCCTTCGCCCAGCGTAATCAGGCGCAGGAAAAGCTGGCGGGTGGCTTCTTGACCTGCCGCGTCCAGCCCCGTATAAATCTCATCGGCCCGGCGGGCCAGCGCGCCCAGCACCCCGCCGCTGGCTTGATAGGCAGCGCGGGTTAGTAAGGGCGCTTCGGCAAAACGTTCAACGTTCAACGCTGCTTGCGCCCTATGGGTTGAACGTTCAAACAGTTCGGTCAAAGCGTATTGCAGCAGCGGCAATGCGCCCGGCTCCTGGCCGACATCCCGGTTGATCGCAGCGACCAGTCCCGGTTCCAGGGCCAGGCCAACCCTCCGGGCCGGGTTGCTGATGGCCTGTTCTAACTCATCCGGCGTTAGCGGTAGGACAAACTCGGTGCGCTGGCGCAGAAGTTCACCAAAATCCACATATTGCAGAGGATGGCCGGTGAAGTCGGCCCGCAGAGTAATAATCACCCGCAAGCGGCTGCGTAGGTCAAGCACGGCAGTGACCAAGCTGTTGAGAAAGTGTTGTCGAACATCCTCATCTGCTACCAACGTAAATAACTCTTCAAACTGGTCAATTATCAGTACCAATTCGACACTTTCATCGGCAGGCAGGATGCGCCGCACCGCCCGCAGTAAGCCGCGCTCGTCCTCACGTAGTTGGGTCAGCAGGCTCTCCGGCGGATTGACCGCAATGCGGAGCAAGGCCGCTTCCAGCTCTTCCCAGGGATGAGACCCCGGCAGCATTTCGACGATGAACCACTTATCAGAGTCGGGCAGTCCACCCTGGCGCAGGGCCGGGATAAGTCCCGCCCGCACCACCGAGGATTTGCCGCTGCCGCTTGGCCCAACGACAGCCAGGAAGCGAGCGAGATCAGTGCTGTCAGCCAGGCGGGCCAGCAGCTCCTGCACCAGTGTCTCCCGGCCAAAAAAATCGGCGGCATCGGCTTCGGTGAAAGCGCGGAGACCTTTGTAGGGGTTGGTCAGACCCCCACCCCGACCCTCCCCCTTAAAGGGGGAGGGAGTCAGAGTGGGAGTGGTGGCCGGTGGCCGGTGGCCGGCGGTCGTTGCAGCCTGACGAAAATCAGCCAGCAAAGCCAGCACATCGGTATAGCGGGCAGACTGCTCTTTGGCGGTAGCGCGCTGGATGATTGGGTCAAAACTGTCAACACAGTCTTGATTGAGCCGGTGCAGGGCCAGGGAAGGGAATGGCTCGTTGAGGTGCTGCTGGATGAGGGCAAAGGGGGTCGGTCCATCGAAGGGTTTATGGCCGGTCAGCAATTCATACAGCATGACCCCCAGGCTGTAAACATCGCTTTGCGGCTTGACCGGCTCGACCAGAATTTGTTCCGGTGAAATATAGGCCGGGGAGCCAAGGACCATGCCTTCCAGCGTCTCCGCGATATTGCCGTCGGCGGTGATTTTGGCAATGCCAAAGTCGGCCAGATAAGCATTGCTGGCTTCATCCAGCAGGATGTTGGCCGGTTTGATGTCCCGGTGGATGACCCCGGCTTGATGGGCCGCGTGGAGTCCACTACAGATTTGCTCCAGCAACGGCAGCATCATTTCCGGGGCCAGTGGACCATTTTTGAGCCGGGTGGCCAGGCTGCCGCCCCGCAATAAGCGCATGACCAGGTAGGCTACGCCGGGTTCACGCCAATAGTCATACAAGGGCACAATATGGGGATGCTCCAGCCGGGCTACGAGTTGGGCTTCGGCTTCAAAGCGGCGAATGAACTCAGGCCGGTCGGCAAATTTGGGCAGAATGATTTTGACGGCGACTTCACGTTTGATGGTCGCCTGCGCCGCCCGGTAAACCACGCCATAGCCGCTGGAGCCGATCCGCTCACCCAGTTGGTAGCCCCGGATTGCCCGGCCGCTCAAATCTTCCAGGCCAATTTCTTCCAGGACCGGCGGCGGTGTGGGTAGGGGCGAGGGGTCACGGTTGGCCCGAGCCAGCCGGACAAAGGCCAGATAATCGGCCTCGGTAATACCAAGCGCCGCTGCCAGGTTTTCGGCAATCTGCACCGAGGGCCGCAGGCTGTCAGCCTCGATTCGCCGGATAGTAATCGCCGCGCAGCCAACTCGCCGCCCCAACTCGGCCTGAGTCAAGCCCAGCAGTTCGCGCCGCTCCTTGACCGCCTGACCAAAGGTTATTTCCGGGTTCATGTGGTAAGGCCCCCCTTCACGGTTTTGGATTTTAGATTTTGGATTAACTGGTTCAATCTAAAATCTAAAATCTAAAATTGATTATAGGAGCATTTGTCGGTAATTTTCAAGGGGGTTGAGACAATTGGGGGCGTCCCAAAAATTAGGCGAGTTTAGGGACCTTGAACAAGGAGAGCCAAA
>CAZRYD010000272.1:0-9141 GCA_964604225.1 uncultured Caldilineaceae bacterium | reverse complement strand
CTAAAAAAGCAGTACGCATGGTTATGACCCTGGCTTGCACGGAGTGCGGCGAGCGCAATTATACCTCGGAGAAAAATCGCCGCAATGATCCGAGCCGGCTTGAGTTCAAGAAATATTGTCCACGTTGCCGGTGTCACCGGCCTCATCGTGAAACCAAGTAGTTGGAGTCTGTAGATCAGCGCTAGACAACTGCCCTGAGAGGTAAGGGTGCTGGGCCAGTATGATAAACTTGGTTCAGTGAGTGGTTGCTCTGGCGATGAAAAGGAGCGCGCAGAAATATGGCAAAATCGAAATCTAGTACAGTGGCGGTAACTCCAAAAGAAGATAACGTCATTGTTAAATATCTTAAAGAAACGCGCGCCGAATTACGCAAAGTTGTTTGGCCTACCCGCGAAGAGACCAAGAATTTAACCATTATTGTTGTGGGTGTTACCGTGGCGATGGCTATCTTCTTGGGTGTGTTAGATTATATTTTTCAAATAGTCACGGGCGGGGTTATTCGGGGTGATTACCTTTGGATAGGCGTCGCAGTGGTGCTTTTGATTGCTGGAGCGGCGGCTTTCTATTTTAATAGTCAGCAAGAATAAAACAATCCTGGCTGACGTTGCAGTGAGTTTGGAAGAGTAAGTTTATGGCCAAGAAAAAGAAAACAGCAGGGAGTACAACGGCTGAAATTACCCACGAAGAGGCATCTCCCCCAGCAGCTTCTGCCGAGACGATGGGAACCCTGAATCTCGAAACGACTGAAGGTAAACAATCCGCTCGACCCGAAGGAACTGAATGGTTTGTTATCCATAGTTACTCCGGTTACGAGAACAAAGTCCAGAAAAATTTACTGCATCGTATTGAGTCAATGGAGATGCAGGACAAGATTTTTCAGGTAGTTGTGCCGACTGAGGAAGAAGTAGAACTTAAAGACGGGCATCGGCGCACCATAGAACGACGGGTATTTCCTGGCTACATTCTGGTTGAAATGGTCATGGACGAGGACTCCTGGTACGTTGTCAGGAATACTCCGGGTGTGACCGGTTTTGTTGGCTTTGGAAATAAACCAACACCCCTTCGGCCGGACGAAGTAGATAAAATCCTGAAACGGATGGATGCCGAAGCGCCCAAAATTAAGGTCAGCTTCAAGGTAGGCCAAAAAGTGCGCATTGTCGAAGGCCCCTTTGAAGATTTTATGGGCACTGTGGATGAAATTGATTTGGATCGGGCCAGAGTAAGAGTATTGGTTAGCTTCTTTGGCCGCGAAACACCCATTGAACTCGACTTTTTGCAGGTAGAACGCGTCTAGCGTCCTGCAACCGATTTAGTATGCTCCCCAGGGAGCACTGGAAGGATTGAATATGGCGAAAAAAATAAAAGCTGTGGTAAAGCTGCAAATTCCGGCGGGTAAAGCTAACCCGGCCCCCCCGGTGGGTACGGCTTTGGGCCCTCATCAAATCAATATCATGGCCTTCTGCAAAGAATATAATGCCAGAACTCAAAGTATGATGGGCTCGATTATTCCGGCCGAAATTACCATCTACACCGACCAAACCTTTTCGTTTGTGACCAAAACGCCGCCGGTCAGTGACCTTTTGAAAAAGGCAGCGGGCATACCCAAAGGTTCTGGAGTGCCCAACCGTACTAAGATTGGCAAGCTGACTCAAGCCCAAGTCCGAGAAATTGCGGAAACAAAAATGCAAGACCTCAATGCGGTGGATATTGAAGGAGCCATTAAGCAGGTTGAAGGTTCCGCCCGCAGCATGGGAATTGTGATAGAAAATTAATAACCCCTGTCTGGCAAGCTCATAGCTTGCTCTACCAGTGGGAGGGTTTGACTAATTTTGACCAAGCCCGTTTTTACCACTAAGGAGGATAGCATGCCTAAACGAGGCAAAAAATATCAAGAAGTAGTAAAGTTAGTTAATCCAGCGCAAAATTATTCCCCGGCTGAAGCCGTAGATTTGGTTAAGAAAACATCCTATACCAAGTTTAATGCGACAGTTGAAGCCCACCTGCGTATGGGTTTGGACCCGCGTAAGGCTGACCAACAAATTCGTAGTACGGTGCAATTACCCCATGGGACGGGTCGAGAGGTGCGGGTGCTAGTTTTTGCCGAAGGCGATGGCCAGAAAGTCGCGCTGGATGCTGGCGCTGATTACGCCGGTAGTGACGATTTGGTGCAAAAAATTCAGGGTGGCTGGTTTGAGTTTGACGTAGCCGTGGCCACTCCAGGCATGATGGGCAAAGTAGGCCGGCTGGGTAAAGTGCTGGGGCCACGCGGTTTAATGCCCAGCCCCAAAGCTGGCACGGTGGTACCGGATGCTGATGTAGGACGTGTTGTCAACGAATTGAAAGCTGGCCGCTTGGAGTTCAGGTTGGATCGAACCGCCAATATTCACCTGCCCATTGGCAAAGTGTCTTTCACTAAGGAACAGTTGGCGAATAATTTTGCGGCCTTGATGGAAGCCATTATGCAAGTGAAGCCGGCCGCAGCCAAGGGGGTCTATATTAGAAGGATCTCCTTGAATGCGACGATGGGACCGGGAATCAAAGTGGATGCGGCTCAAGCTATGCAGCTTAAAGCTGAATAGCCTATGCTTAATCTTGTTTCCCAACTTGGTTTAGGCATCAAGATTAATCAACTCATAATCAAATAGGTTCAGTTCTCTATTATTACCAGAGACAGTAGGCGCGCTTTAGAACGCTCAATGTATGCCTTTAATGGCATTGCCTGCCGAGGTAAAGACCCGGAGAATCAAGAAAAATGGGACGCACCCCAATAGGGTCCGTCCGAAATGATCTTGCATTTTTACGTCTTTGTCTCGGTTGGGGCAAAGACGTTTTTGTTTGCAAAAATTTTAGTCAGAAGGGAGGTGACAAAATTGGCTATATCACGCGAAAAAAAGGAAGAATTAATTGGAGGATATCTCGACCAGCTTAACCTCAGCGAAGCTGTTATCATTACCGGCTATCGCGGCTTAAAAGTGTCTCAGGTGGAACAACTTCGGAAAAAAGTTCGTGAGGCTGACGGTAGTTTTGCCATCGTCAAGAATACCCTGGCCGAACGAGCCTTGAAAGAGGCGGGTCTGCCGGTGGTCGAAGAAATGTTGACCGGCCCAGTGGGTATTGGCTTCTGCCGTAATAATGTCAGCGGTGTGGCTAAAGCTATCACTGATTTTGCCAAGCAAAATGAGCTTTTGACCATTAAAGGTGGTTTGCTGGGTAACAGAGTTATTGACGAAGTCGGCGTGAAAAACCTGGCGAACTTGCCTTCGTTGGATGTATTACGAGCCCAGCTTTTGGGTCTCATCAATGCTCCGGCGAGTCAATTGGTTGGGGTGGTCGCTGGGGGTGTCCGGCAACTGGTCAACGTATTCAATGCCTACGCCGAAAAAGATGCAGAAGCTTAATTTACCTAAAGTATTTGTACCATCTCAATCCCAAACTGGGTTTGGGATCGAGATAGCAAGAAAAAATTACCAACAATCTAACCTATGCAATAATAAGGAGATTAAACAATGGCAGATCTACAAAAAATTGCCGATGAACTGAGCCAATTGACCGTTTTGGAAGCGGCTGAGTTAACTAAAATTTTGGAAGGAAAATGGGGCGTTAGCGCGGCTGCACCAACCGCGGTCATGGCAGTTGCTCCGGGCGCGGCTGCTGGTGGCGGTGAAGTCGCTGAAGCTGAAGAAAAGACTGAATTTGATGTGACCTTGAAAGAGGTTGGCGACAAGAAAATTCAGGTTATCAAAGCGGTCCGCACCATCCGGGCTGATTTGGGCCTCAAAGAAGCCAAAGATCTGGTTGACGGCGCTCCGGCCAAAGTGCTGGAAGGCGTTACCAAGGAAATGGCCGATGATGCCAAAGCCAAGCTCGAAGCCGAAGGCGCCAAGGTTGAAATTAGCTAACCTGTTTGGCTAACTGGTCAAAGATAAAAAGAGCCGTGTGGTTGAACACGGCTCTTTTTATCTTTAAAATCGATGGAGTCGATTTTAAGCCTGGCCTACTCCAGCGGAGAAAGCTTTTCAACTACTTGAGCGTACTCATCGGCCAAAGTTTCGGCCTCGCCCTGGGAGGTCGCCTCAACGGTGATGCGGAAATAAGGTTGATCGGGGTCAGGCACAATTAAGACCCATTTATTTGGATCGAGGCTGATTTTAGCCCCGTTAATTATCTGGTTTTTGTAGCTTTCAAATTTTTCGTTAATCAGACGCATCACCCGGGCTTTGGCCTCCCAGACACACGAGACTTTTCTTTCGGCCATGTGGTAAGGCGGCAGCTTGGAGACGATATCACCCAGAGATACCTTTTGGGTGGCTAAGAATTCCAGAATCTTGGCCAAAGCCATCATGCCATCAACGGCGCAGTGAAAATCGGGAAAGATGAAATTGCCTTTGCCATCGCCGGCCATAATCACGTTTTCGGAACAGGTGGCTTTGATAAGCGTATCAAGATCAGCTTCCGTACGAATCACCCGCCCGCGATAGCGCGCTGCAATGGCTTCAAAAAGATTGGGCAGGTCAAGCGGAATGGCCACGGTACTGCCGGGGGCATCCCGCAAGGCTAACTCAACCATCGCCGCGCAGGCAGTTGTTCCAGCCAGCAGATAACCTCGATCATCCACCAAAAACATGCGCTCTCCGCCGGGATTCAGGCGCACCCCCAGTTGGGTCCCTAAAGCTGTAGTAATGATTTGCATCTGTTTCAGCGCCGTCTGAAATTGGGCCCGATTGAGGGAGACGTTGGTTTTTTCAATATTCGCATTGAGCGAAACCACATTGCAATTTAATTTGTCGAGGATAGTCGTCAACGTACTGGCAACCGCCCCATCGGCAAAGTCGACCACCAGATCAAAAGCGGCGTCTTGAATGGCTTTGGTATTAAGGTGTTTTAGAAAATCTTCGATATAACGTTCTTTGACTTGTTGGGCGTACTCAATGCTGCCAATGTCATCCAGGTAAACCCGCCGGAAGTCTTCCCTGAAAAAAACTCGTTCAACATCGCGCTCTTTATTTTTGTTGAGATTCAGCCCCTGGCCATCCATAAAATGAATGTCAACCACCCGCTCGTCAAAAGGCGAAAGACGTACATGCACCCCGCCCTCCGCCCCACAAATTTTGGTATAATAGCGGGCCACCGGCAGAGGCTGCGACCCCAAATCCCAGACATTGATCCCGGCGGAAGGCAGGCCGGCAATAATCGCCCGCTTAATCATGCGCGGGCTGCGATGCATGTCGCGGTTGATGGTGACAATAGAACCTTTGGGCAGCGTGGCCCCAAACGCAGCACCCAACTTGGCGCTAAATTCCGGGGTCAGATCAATGTTGACCACGCCGGTAACGCCGTGCCGCCCAAATAAAACCCGCCGCCCCTGCGAACCCCAAATAATGCTGCTGTTGACCGTTGCTCCTGGCTCCACCTCTTTGCCCGGCCAAATTTTTACGCCGGGGTGGATCACCGCACTTTCACCCACAATGGTGCCATCACCAATCACGGTGCCTTCAAAAACGGTAGCATTAGCTTTGAGGCTGCACTGGCGTAAAATCACGGCCCCGCTGATCTGGGCCCGTTCGCCAATGTAACAGTTGCGCCACAACACGGATCGGTCTATCTCGGCCTCATTATCCACCACTGTGTAATCTCGGATGACCGTGGGGCCACGAATGATTGCCCCACTTTTTATCTGGACGGATTGGCCCAGATAAATGGGGCCTTCCAGTTGAACATTAGGGCCAATTTCGACATCTTGCCCGGCCCAGATGCCGTTGCCTAAATCTCGTCCCAGGTCCAGGCCTTCCACCCGCCCTTCCAAAGCATCTGCGTTGGCGCGCATGTATTCAGGAATATTGCCAATATCACACCAGTAACCCTCACTCACAAAGCCATAAAGTGGATAACCCTGCTCATGCAACATGGGAAACAGGTCATTGGCAAAATCAAAGGTTGTATTTGGCTCAAAAAAGTTCAAAACGTCGGGTTCTAAAACGTAAATACCGGTATTAATGTAGTCTGACATCACCGTTCCCCGGCTGGGTTTTTCTTGAAACCGGACAATTTGCCCGTTGCTGGCCAGGGTAATCACCCCATAATCCATCGGATTGGGCAGGTTGTAAAGAGCCAGAGTGGCCAGGGTTTCTTTACTTTTGTGGTATTCAATCAATCTGATCAGGTTGAAATTGGTCAAAGCGTCGCCGCTAATAACCAGAAAAGTGTCATCCAAAAATTCTTGTGCGTTTTTTACACTGCCCGCTGTACCCAAAGGAGATTCTTCCACAGAATAATGGATCTGCATCCCCAGGCTTGAACCATCCCCAAAAAAATCTTGAATCATATCGGCCAGGTATTGCACCGTAATCACCACTTCGATGATGTCGTAACGCCTGAGCAGGTCAAGAATATGGCTCATGACCGGCTTGTTAACGATAGGTACCATGGGTTTGGGGCGTTCAATTGTAAGGGGCCGTAGTCTTGAGCCTGACCCGCCGGCCATGACAACTGCTTTCATATCAGTCTCCTAAAAATTGCTCCGCTAGAAGCCATAACGACCCGCACAAGTATCATACCATAAAGTAAACCAACCGTAAACAAAGATACGCTAGGGGCAGCAAAAAATTACCAAAATTTAACAAAGCCCTAATTTTAAGCGTTTAGTTTGCGTAGGGTTAGCAGAAGGTTGTCATCGTGGAGAAGTCGAGTTAAATAGAGATATCGCAGGTATAATGAAGTTGTCAATCGAAAGAATTGACACTCTCTTCTCCTCCTTTTGAAAGAGCCGGGTATGAGCAGCCCGGCTTTTTCGATTCTTAGGACTATTTGACGAAACAGCCCACCTTGCCTATACTACGGCTTCCCCGCTGATTTTTAGTTCACCCAAGGTGGTGGCCGATGACTGTATCCCGTGATAACTCTAAAATGGTGTACGAGGGTATTAAAGCCGCCGGCATCCGCTATGTTTCGGCTCTGCCGGAAACCTGGCTGGTTTACCTCTTGCAGTTGGCTGAAGATGACCCGGAAATGACCCTGGTCGAAGTGGCCAAAGAAGAGGAGGCTATCGGGATTGCCGCCGGAGCCTACTTTGCCGGTAAGCCCAATGCCCTGTTGATGCAAAATCACGGTTTTCTGGCCAGCATCAATGGCATTGTCTCCCTGGCTCTGCTCTATCGTATCCCCCTATTGATGCTGATTGCCCACCGTGGTCACATTGGCGAGCCATACCCCTGGCATACCCAGGGCGGCATTCTAACCGAGCCGGTACTGCGTGGCCTGGGCCTGCCCTTTGAGTACGTGCGCGATCCTCACAAAGCCGCCAAACAAATCCGCGAAGCGCAAACCTTCGCCCTCAGTTCACTTTCGCCAGTGGCCTTGCTGCTCACCCGCGAGTTGATGGAGGATTAGCCATGAAACGCGCTGATTGTATCAAAGCCCTCTACCCTGAACTGCATGACCGCCTGGTGGTGACCATCATGGGCGCGTGCGCCCAGGAATTGTACGACCTGGGCCACTGTGACAACTTTTTTTACCTGGAGCACGCTATGGGCCTGGCTTCATCCATTGGCCTGGGCCTGGCTATGAATCTACCCGATGAAAAAGTCGTGGTGTTGGATGGTGACGGCTCAGTGTTGATGAATTTGGGCAGCCTAGCTACACTGGCCCGCTATCGCCCGCCCAACCTCACCCACATTATTTTCGATAACGGCAGCCTGCTCTCCACCGGCGGCTTTGCCTCTCATACCACCTCCGGCATCACCGACCTGGCCGCCATTGCCCAAGGCGCCGGCTGCCCCAAAATATCGCTGGTGACCGAACTCTACCAATTTCTGGAAGCTGCCGCCGATGCCTTTGAAGGCGACGAGATGGCAACCATTGTGGCCAAGGTAGAAGCTGTCGGCCCGGACCATTACGGCATGGACATGAAACTGCCGGAAAACGCCTTCCAGTTTGAACGCTATATTCGCGAGCGGCAACGCACCAAACAACAGATGCCAGGCCGCAGGTAGCAGAGTAGCAGGATCGCAGAGCCTCATGTCTCAAAATTATAGTCACACTATATCCTGGCCCCAAAATAAGGAGAGAACTATGTCAGCCATTGCCAATTTATTGACCGATTTAGCTGCGGGCAAAATTAAAGTAGTCGACCTGACTCAGCCGCTTGGCCCCACTACGCCGGTGATTGACCTGCCGCCTATCTTTGCCCCCTCACCGGGACTAACTATGACTGAAATTTCTCGCTACGACGACAAAGGCCCGGCCTGGTACTGGAACACGCTCAACCTGGGCGAACACACCGGCACCCACTTCGACGCCCCAGTGCATTGGGTCACTGGCAAAGATTTGCCCAACAACACCACCGACACCCTCGACCCCCGCAGCTTCGTTGGGCCGGCCTGCGTGATTGACGTGCGCGCCGAAGTCGCCCAAGATCCCGATTTTCTGCTTTCCATCGAGGGCGTCAAAACCTGGGAGGCACAGCACGGCCAGATTCCGGCGGGCGCCTGGGTGTTATTGTTCACCGGCTGGGCCAGTCGAGGTAACGACAAAGCAGCTTTCCTTAATGCTGACGCCGAAGGTCCGCACACGCCCGGCTTCCACCAAACCACCTCCGAGTTCCTGGCCAAAGAGCGCAATGTGTTGGGCGTCGGTGTGGAAACGATTGGTACGGATGCGGGTCAGGCCGGCAAGTTCAACCCACCCTTCCCCAACCATGGCATCATGCATGGGGCTGGTAAATATGGTTTGGCAAGTCTGTGCAACTTGGATCAACTGCCTCCCACCGGGGCGATGATTATTGCCGCCCCACTCAAAATTGTAGACGGCTCCGGCAGTCCGCTGCGGGTGCTGGCCCTGGCCCCGGCATAAACTCGACCAGGGCAAAATTAAATCGTGGGGGCAGGTTTCAGACCTGCCCCTGTTTGTATGGGTCTGTTCCAGATTTTTGGTAGCAGACCCTAAAGGTTTTCAAAACCTTTAGGGTCTTCCAAAAAATTAGGACTCACCTTGCTTGTATCTCGGAGTCGTCAAAATTTGAGATTTAAGGTACAATTCGCCCCGATTTGGGGTTAGTGAAGTTGTGACCATTATTGCACGGGATTTTTTTGCTCGGCCCACGCTAACTGTGGCCCGTGAATTATTGGGCCAGCGCCTGGTGCGGGA
>CAZRYD010000271.1:0-9225 GCA_964604225.1 uncultured Caldilineaceae bacterium | reverse complement strand
TTTCGGCTTTAACCTTCTTACTGCAAGCCTCAGACCCCGGCTACTGGAACGGGTCGAGGTTATCCTGGACCTACAACGGGCAGGCGCAGAGTCTGGAACTGTACCGCCAGACCTTGTTGGGTTTGGGTGTTTCCGGCTTGCCGCAAGCGCAAACCCGCCTGGCAGAGATAGCTACTCAGGGTAGTCTGTCGGCCCAAGCCGACAATGAGGCCCTGCAACAGGCCCTGGCGTTGAACCAGCGAGTCCAACAAGAAGGTATGGCTCCGGTGGTCAGCCCGGACCCGAATAGTCTGGTTGCTCCGGCGGAACTGCAAAACACCCTCGACGCGCAGGCCAACGACACGAACAGCAGCAGTCACCTGCAAACCTTTACCGTCGGTCGGCACGTGGCTATGGGCAGCATCCCCAGCGACGCGCAAGTTGACGCCCTGCTGAACGAAGCGAGCCGGGTCATGCAAACCGCCGACAGTGGGGCAGATATCAGTTGCTGCGTTAGCTTTCAGCGCAGCGGCTCCGTCGGTACCTTCAATGTGACGGATGGCATCATTAGAACCAGCTCGGAATTGAATCAAATTTTTGGTCTTGGTTCGTATCAGGTTAAAATTGTGCCCAGTCTGGATTACTGCGGCGGACTTAATACTTCTATCATCGGCTGCGCCTTCATCAATAACCCCAAAAATATGATACTAGAGTATTCAGGCTCCGCGACAAGAAATGGCATATTGTGGGCACATGAGTTTGGTCACAATCAAGGATTGGAGCACCCTGATGAGCTAGGTGGCTTCCCAACACGTATCATGAATGCCATACTCTACGTTGATGACTCCAAGCAAATGACTCAAAGCGAATGTAACGCCTGGCACAATACCCTCACAAACCCCGGCCAAGTGATTGGCCCATGCCCGGCGCTGTTTACGGTAAGTAAACTGCTGGAGGCTTCTTCTGTGGTAACCTCCGGGGCGACCATTAACTACACCATCCTGATTGAAAACAACACCTTCAATGCCATTACCGGCATCACGGTCAGCGATGCGCTTCCCACCAAATTTACTTACGTGCCCGGCTCGGCCACAGCCAGCCCGCCCATTGTTAACTTGACCAACTTCCCCACTACGACGGGGCCGTTCACCCTGGCCAGCAACAGCAGCGTGCAGATCACCTACGCGGTGAATGTGGGCGTGGTCAATAGCAAAGAGGTGCTTGTCAATACTGTCACGGTTAACGCCTCTGGGCTGGCGCAGCCGATTCAGGCCAGCTATACGGCCATAGTGGATCCAGTCCTAACCTATCTGCCCATCGTCTTCAAATAACCGAAGTCACGAGTCCCGCTTTGTTAAATTCGCTATTGACATTTAATAATGGATACCCGATAATTGATGAACAACCATCCATATAGCCGGTGAAGGAATTTGCTATGAGCCAACCCAATACATCTCTAGCCTTGAACACCGCCTGGCAGCGTTACGCCGAATTCGACGCCAGCGCCCTGGCCGCCTCCAAACGCCACCTGGCCTTACGCTGGTGGGTGATTGTGTTATCGGTGCTGGCAACTTTGCTGGCTATTTTGGCTCAACTTTACAGTCAACAGGAAAGCACCTTGGGCCAGGCTCTCAAGATCAGTCTGATTTCAGTACCCATCATTAGCTCGGTGATCCTGGCCTTTGCCAACAAAATGCAGCAAGGCGAACGCTGGCTGGTCTTTCGCACCGGCGCGGAGGAAATAAAAAAAGAGATTTTCCTGTACCGGACGCTGCTGCAGATGCAAGATGGGCGCGATCAGTGGCTCACCGAGCGCATCGCCGCCATTCAGCGCCAAGTCTTTGAGGGCGTCGGCGGCGACCTGGTTTTGAAACCTTACACCGGCGTCATTCCCCCCTACTATACTCCCGGTGACCCGACCAGCGACCCCGGCTTTGCCGACCTGCTGGCCAACGAATACATTAACTATCGCCTGGACAACCAACTGGCTTTTCACTCCAAGAAAATTGTCGAGCTGCAGAGCCAGCGCACGCGCTTGCAAATCGCTATCTTCATCTTTGGCGGATTGGGTACCTTTCTGGCGGCGTTGGGAGGCAACTTTAGCGTTTGGGTGGCCCTGACCACCTCTATTGCCGCTGCTTTTACCGCTTGGCTGGAACTGCGCCGGCTGGACTCAACCATTAACAACTACAGCCAACTCATCCTTGAACTCAAAATCATTCGCGATCATTGGTTTAGTTTAGCCCCCTCAGAGCAAATCGGCGACGAATTTTTCAAAATGGTGACGGCTACCGAACGAGTGCTCTGGAGCCAACATAATCAATATATCAGTGAAATGCGCCAGGCCGTCGCCGATTTGAAAGGCAAAGAGAGTGATCTGCTGGCCAAAGCCATCAATACACCCGCCCACCCGGTCATCGACGCGGCGCTGCTGGCCCAGGCCCAAAAAGCCCTGGCCCTGGCGGCTAAAGTGCTGCCCAAAGTCGGCGTGCCTGAGGAGATTATCTCCACGGTGGAAACCGCGGTCGAAAGCCTGGCCGGAGCGGTGGCTCCTAAAAAAGAAGCAGAGGCCGGGGCTGCCCAGGTGATCGCTGCCGAAACCAAAACTGAAAAAGCTGTCGTGGAACCGCTTGCCTCGGCCAAACCAAAACCCAAAAAGGGCCTACCGCATGCTTTTGTGGTTATGCCTTTTGGCCGCAAGCAGGGCCCTGACGGCCGTTGGATAGATTTTAACAGCATTTATAATGACTTAATCAAACCGGCTCTCGAAGAGGCCGGCTTTGAGCCTTTTCGCGCCGATGAAGAAAGCGTCAGCGGCGACATTTTAACCGACATGTTCCAGGAACTACTGCTGGCCGATTTGGTCATTGCCGATTTGAGCATAGACAACGCCAACGTTTTTTACGAGCTGGGCGTGCGCCACGCTATCCGCAAACGAGGGTTGGTGCATATCCAATCGGGCCGGGCTTACCTGCCCTTTGACATTTTTAACGTGCGCACCGTACCCTACCGCATCGACAAAAATGGCCGGCCCGACCCGGAGTTTCTGGAAAAAGACAGGCAGGCCATTGTCAAAATTGCCCGCGAAACCTGGGCCTCCAGCCAGGATCGCATCCACAGCCCCATTTTCAATTTGCTCGACGGTCTGGAGGAACCCGACCGCAAACAATTGCGCACGCCCCTGGCCACCGGCTATTGGCGCGAGCATAAAGAGTGGGAAGAGCGGGTAGAGATTGCTCAGCGACAAAAGCGCATCGGGGATGTGCTCTTGCTCACCGAAGAGGTCAGCAATCCCCTTATCAAGGAAGATGCCATCGCCGAGGCGGGGCGGGCCTTGAAAAGCCTGAGCCGGCATGAACTGGCCCTGCAGCAATATCGGGAGGGTTTGAAGCTCAATCCTCAAAATATAGAGTTCCGTCGCGAAGAAGCGTTTCACCTGGCGCGTCTCAAACGGTATGATGAAGCTATCGTCAAATTGGAACGCTTGCTTGAGGATGAACCTCAAAATATCGAAGCCATCTCCTATCTGGGCCGTATCTACAAAGAAATGTGGGCCGAGGAGTGGATCAATATTGAGGATGAGCCAGCCCGCCACAAAAAAGCCTTTAGCACCGCCTACTGGCTCAAAAAAGCCATTGACACCTATTTATCCGGCTATCGGCTGGACCAGAATCACTACTACTCTGGAGTCAACGCTTTAACCTTATCAATTTTGTTGGATAACCTGACCCAACACGTCGGAGGCGACGAGGACCCAGAAATTGAGGCCTTGCGCCAACACATGGACATCCTCAAAGGAGCCGTTCAATTTAACCTGGAAAGTCAAGCCCAAAAATATTCCGGTAACTTTTGGGTTTATCTTTCCCTGGGCGATCTGGCGATCTGTACCGCGGAAGAGCCCAAAACGGTAGCCCGAGCCTATCAAAAAGCGCTGACGCTGGCCGGCCAAAACCGCTTTGCCTTACATTCTACCCTGGCCCAGCTCCAGCTCTTACAATCGGCGGGGTTTCGCCCTGAGTTTGTGAGCGCCGGGATCAATGTCTTGCAGGATGAAATGTCTAAAGTTGAGCAAGAAAACCAAGCGGCGGAAGAGCAAATGGAGTCGCAGACCCAGCACGTTTTCCTGTTTTCCGGCCACATGATCGACCGGGCAGACCGTCCAGAGCCGCGCTTCCCGGCAGCGATGGAACGAGAAGCAAGCGAACGTATTGAACAGACCCTGGATAAGCTGGGCGCCGACAGCAATGATAGAGCCATTGCCGCGGGGGCGGCCTGTGGCGGGGACATTCTGTTTATCGAAGCCTGTCTCAAACGTAATATGCGGGTAGAGGTGTTGCTGCCGTTTGCCGAACCAAAATTTATTGAGCAGTCGGTTAGCTTTGCCGGGGACAGTTGGGTGCAACGCTTTTACACTATTCGCAATCATCCCGATGTCAGCTTTCAATTTCAGCTTGATCGGGTGGGACCGCTGCCGCTGGGCGATAATTCATTCGAGCGCAACAACCGCTGGGCGCTTTACTCGGCTTTGATTTACGGGATTGATCGGGTTCGTTTTATTGCTTTGTGGGATGGTAAGGGGGGCGATGGTCCGGGTGGCACCGGTCACATGATGGCAGAGGTACGCCGGCTGGGCGGCATCGCCGAGCATTTAGATACAAACAAGTTTGATTATTGGCAAGCCAAAGGCAAAGTCGGCCAAGTTTTGGATCTGCTGACTAAAGGGCAGTAGCCTTTAACGGGAACAGGCGTTACCTCTCAAGAGTCGGCGGTCAGGGGCCGGCGGTCGTGGTAGATTTTTTCAAGGTGAGGGATCAAGGCATCCCAGCCATAGTTGGCTTGAGCAAAAGCCCTACCCGCCGTCGCTAACTTGGCCCGGCGCGCCGGGTTAGCCAGCAAATCAAGCACTTTTTGGGCAAAACTCTCCGGCTCATCGGCCAAAATCAACTCCTGACCATTGACTACCGGAAATCCCTCTGCCCCCACCATCGTAGACACGATGGGTACACCCATTACCATCGCCTCCAGCAATTTCAACCGAGTACCACCTCCTACACGCAGCGGAGCCACGTAGACGGTGGCCCCACTCAGATAGGGGCGCACATCCTCCACATAACCGGTTATGGTCACGCCGGGCAGGTCACGCAAAACATCTAAGCGAGGGTGCGGCCGCTGGCCGACGATAGCAAAGGTTGTGCCGGGGCGCTGGGCCAGAATCAGCGGCCAGACCTGCTTGCCAAACCAAAGCACGGCATCAATATTGGGGCGAAAATCCATTTTGCCGGTAAACAATAAATCATAGGCAACAGTTTGGCCAGCCTCAGCGTAAGCCGCCAGGTCGACTCCATTGGGCACAACCGTAATGGGCACATCGGGGGCAACATCCCGCAAGGCGACTTTATCCGGGTGCGACATGGCCACGGTGTGATCGACCCGGCGGAGCAAATCGGCCTCATACTGCCGCAAGCGATGCCACTGCACCCAACTGTAGGCGGCAGCGGGCCAGCGGACCGGATTTTTAAGGTCGGCCAGGCAGGCCCGTTTTTGCAGAATCCATTCGGCATTGTGGGCGTCATAAATTATCATGGGCCGGGGCTGAGCGGTTTCAACGGTGGGCAAGTAAGGCGACATCTCGATGCCTTCGATCTCCACCACATCAAATGGCTGCTCGCGGAGTCTGGCCGCCAGCCGGGCATTCAGCTCCGGCGACCAGAGGCGCAGGCTCATATCGGGCCGGCGGGTGGTCAGCATTTGTTGCAGGCGCAGGCGAGTACTGCGGTGGGGTACGGGCGCGGTTTCAAGCCATTCGCACAATTCAAGCAGGGGACCGGAGTCGTGGGGGTTTTGATCCGGCTCTAGAAAAGTTAACACACAGACCGTGTGACGCTTGGTCAGTTCTTTGACCAGATTAAAATTCCGCAGCGTTGTACCCTGGTGAGGGGGGTAGGGCCGCTGGGGGGTTAATAGTAAAATCCGCATGGTGGGTCAGCGAATCTGCGAATGGCGAATAGAGGATAGTAAGGAGTTTTCCATCTGTGGTCTTCCATCCTCTACGCCTCACCTTTAGCCCTTACCGACTTTGTGGTAGACTTCTAGCGTTTTTTCGGCGGCTTGTTTCCAGGAGAATTTCTTAGCCCGTTTGAGGCCCTTGCAGATCAAATCTTCCCGGAGTTCTTCTTCAGTCAGCACTCGCCAGATAGCTACCGTTAAACCATCAATGTCATGGGGATTAATCAATAGAGCGGCGTCGCCGACAACCTCGGGCAAAGAGGAGGTGTTGGAGACAATGACCGGCGCACCACACGTCATCGCTTCGAGTGGGGTCAGGCCAAAACCTTCGTAAAATGAGGGATGAACCAGCAGCCGGGCCGCGTTGTAAAGATAAACCAAATCCTCAGACGGTACGCGGCCCAGAAAGGCGACATACTTTTCCAAATTTAATTTGGCTACCGTCTCATAAACTTCTTCCCACAACCAGCCGTTTGAACCGGCTAAAACCAACACTTCCTCGCGTTTGTAGTCATCGCGCAAGCGGCGGTAGGCCTGGAGTAAACCGGGTAAATTTTTGCGGGGTTCGATGGTGCTCACAAACAGAATAAAATCCCGGTCAAGTTTGTATTTTGTTCTGGCTACTTCGCGGGCTTCGTCTTTGGGTAGGGGCCGGTAGATGGGGTTGGCCGCCTCGTGAATGACGGTAATTTTCTTTTCCGGCACCCCCAACATTTTGATACTGTCGTGCTTGGTAACTTCCGACACGGCAATGATGTGGTCGGTTTTGCGCCAGGCCTGGTCAATTTGACCATAATAACGGGCGCTCTCTTTGGTAAGAAAATGAGGGTATAACAAAAAGGCCAGGTCATGAATAGTAATGACTGATTTGCAATTGCGCCGAAAAGGAGGGATAAAATCGGGGCTGTGTAATAAATCCAGCCCCAAACGCGAAATCTCGAAACTCAAGGCCATCTGTTCAAAGCGATTATGACTGGGAGTCCAAAGCGATTTGCGCAAAAACCCATTGCTCTTGACCATCGAGTCTTTATCTTTGCGGCTTTGCAGCAGCAGAAATGTATCCTCGTGAGGCTCAAAACTGGCCAACGCCTCGGTTAACTGTAAAATATATTGACCAATCCCTGCCCGGTTATAAAAAACTAACCGCGCATCTATGCCAATACGCATACATTGACCCCACTTCCTAAAAAACAATGCTCCCCGACCGGCCCGACCGGTAATTCAGGGAGCATCTTTGATCCAAATGTAACCTCAGTAATATACCATCAATCTATAGCTACGTCAAAAGCGCAATGGGTAGAATCTGGCTAAAACTCCCGGAGACTCACTTTTAATCGGTAGTTTCAGCGAGAGAACCTGCTGTTTTGACAAATCTTCAGAGCTGTGCTAAATTTTCACCAATTCAAAACGTTAGAAACGTTGACCGGGAAAAGTAACTGCTCAAGCGGCGTTCAGAGAGCCGGCCACTTGGTGTGAGGTCGGTACGTGCGCGAGCGGCGAATGGCCCCGCGAGTTGCGCTCCTAAAATCAAGTTTAACTTGATGAGTAGGCAGCGCCGGAGACTCCACCGTTACCAGGGAGACGGATATTCAGGCCACCTTTATCTCAGGATTGGCCGCGTATCTGCTGAGTGAAACTGGCTAATTACCAAACCTTGTGTGTTTCACGCAAGGTTTTTTGTTACCCAAAGCCCAGTTTAAGTGGGGTGGCACCACGGGAAATCAACCTCTCGTCCCCGTCGAGTCCGATGGACTCTGCGAGGGCGGGAGGTTTTTTATTTAAACCGACCGCTGACCGCCGACGGATGACCGCTGAAACCTATCGCGGTCAGCGGTCTGCCGTCGGCGATCACCCTAAACCAAAATTTTCAGAGGTAATCAACGCGCAGGAGGGCAGTATGTACAGACCAACTTTAGAACAAGTTGAAGCAATGGCGGATAAGGGCAACCTCATCCCCATTCACCGGGATTTGCCGGCGGATATGGAGACGCCGGTCAGCATCTACCTCAAATTGCAGGATGAAGGCTCCAGCTTTTTGCTGGAGTCCGTCTCCGGCGGCGAACAGGTGGCCCGCTACTCTTTCATTGGGGTGCGCCCACGCGGCTTGATGACCACCTTCGGCAACGAGGTTTATATTGCCAGCGAAGGGTACGGCCGCTCCGTCCCCCTGGAAAATGGGCTGGACCCGCTAGGCGTGCTGAAACAGGAGATGTCCCGCTACCAGCCGGTGCGCCTGGCCGATTTACCTCGCTTTATCGGCGGCGCGGTGGGCTATTTGAGCTATGATGCGGTGCGCCGCTTTGAACGGCTGCCCGACAACAACCCCGACGAACTGCACGTGCCCGAAGCGGCTTTTATGATTGCCCATACCCTGGTCGTTTTTGACCACGCCCGCCAGCGCCTGCAAGTGGTAGCCAACGCCGATTTGACCCGGGGCGATGTCCGTACGGCGTATCAGCGAGCCATTTCCCGCATCGACGAAGTCGTGGCCCGCTTGAACGCACCCTTGCCGGAGGTTCCGCCCCCCAACGAAGTGAGCCACAATGGTCTCGCCTCCAACTTCACCCAGGACGAGTACAAAATCACCGTGGAAAAAGCCAAAGAATATATTGCCGCCGGCGACATTTTTCAGGTGGTGCTCTCACAGCGCCTGTCGCGCCGGACCACGGCTCACCCCTTTGCCATTTATCGGGCGCTGCGCATGCACAACCCCTCCCCCTACATGGTGTTTATGCGCTTCCCCGGCGGGGTGAGCAGTCCACCTATGCACATCATCTCGGCCAGCCCAGAGATGCACGTGCGCCACGAAGAGGGCATGGCCGAGTTGCGGCCTATTGCCGGGACGCGCTGGCGGGGTTTGACCGTCGAAGAAGACCTGGCCCTGGCCGAAGAACTGCTGGAAGACGAAAAAGAGCGGGCCGAACATATCATGCTAGTTGACCTGGGTCGCAACGACCTGGGCCGGGTTTGCGATTACGGCTCCGTACAAGTTGAGGAATTGATGGTGGTCGAGCGCTACTCCCACGTCATGCACATCGTCTCCGATGTACGCGGTAAACTCAAACCGGGCTACGACGCTTTTGATCTGCTGCGAGCGACTTTCCCCGCCGGCACGGTCACCGGCGCGCCCAAAGTACGGGCCATGGAGATCATTGACGAGTTGGAACCGACCCGGCGGGGTCTTTATGCCGGGATCATCGGCTATATCGGTTATGATGGCACGATGGACTCGTGCATCGC
>CAZRYD010000270.1:0-9353 GCA_964604225.1 uncultured Caldilineaceae bacterium | reverse complement strand
AAAACGCATGGTACTCAACCGCTCTCTTTTCGCCTAATTTTTGGCGAAGGTATTGTTTGCTTCAACAAATATTTTATCCTGCCGGGGATCGCTGCCCATCAGAAACTCACCAGCCGGAATCAGGATCAACTCCGGCTCAAAGGACTGCTGACGAGATAGTGTTCGAGGGGACTTGGTTGGGGCTAGCTTGGCCTCCGGTTGGGAAGACGGAACTTTCGTAATTTGTGGTGTTGAACCAATTTCAAAACGGGGTACAACTTTAGCAAGCCTGTCATAAAAACTTGGCGGAGGCGGCTTTCGACCTCTGACATCCACATACTGGATTGCTTCTACCGCTAACCAGGGCTCTTCCCCCTCAAGCAGCAGAGGAAAAATGGGCTTATCCTTACGGTTGGCGCGAGTTAACTCATTTTGAACCCACTTGGACTGATCAGACCACGGGGTCATAATGACAATAAAGGCACCACAACCATCAACATGCTTCTCGATTTCTTTGGGCCACCGGTCGCCATAGTCCATGCTCCGATCATCAATCCAGACCGAGAACCCTTTTTTCTCTAATGTTTCGGCTAATTTATGAGCATAGCCCTGGTCTTTACGACTGTAGCTGATGAAAATATACGACATTGTACATTCTCCAGACTAAACCGACCCTTCTGTCAATTTAATGGCCTTGAATAGCTTCCTCTGATTCGATTATACCACCGATTCGGTTTTTTTGCTCCTCGACTCTGTCTGTGGGGTAGGTGTATGTGAGGGGTTTCTATCACGCCTCACGTCTCACGTTTCACGAGATTGGATAATTACCCGTACCGGACACAGGTATTTTCTTGGAGTTGCTTAAGGGAATGTTTCTTCCCGGTTGAGGGCATAAAGCCAGTACGAATGCCCGTAACGGCTGAGTGCCTCGCTGCGCCGCAGGCCGATTTTCTCGGCGACTCGCTGCGAGGCCAGGTTGCCCTGGCGGATGAGGCTGACGAGCCGGGGAAGCCGGCGCACCTGAAAGGCATAATCGCGCACGGCGGCGGCAGCTTCGGTGGCCAGGCCCTGCCCCCAAAAATCGCTGCGGAAATCATAGCCCAGTTCGGTTTCGAGGACGCCGTCCACCTCTAGGTGTTCCAGCCCACAATCGCCGATGAGCAGCCCGCTGGCTTTGAAGATGACGGCAAACAGGCCGTAGCCATAACGAGCCTGGTGGTCCAGGTTGCGCTGCACCCACTGCGTCATCTGCTGGCGGTCGAACAGGACGCCGTCAAAGGAAGCCATCACTTTGGGATCGGTGAAGATGGTCAGCAGGGCGTCCACATCTTCGGCCCGCATCGGCCGCAGGAGCAGGCGGGTGGTTTCGAGGGTCGGATAGTCTAGCAGGTTCATCACGCTGTGAGGTGGCTCCTAGCGCCGGTGGCGATGCCAAAATAGCGCCAGCCCGGCTATGATCCCCAGGATGGCGAGGGCTGGCCCGACACAAAAGAAACCGGTCATCCCGGCCTCCAAGTCTTTATCGTATTGATTGGTCGAGAAAGCGTAAACCAGCAGCATCCCCAGAGCCACCCCAACCCCATACCCGCCGACCCCGGTCAGGAGGGCCAGGCCGATAGCTTTCAAAATGTTCACGCTCTTTCCCTATTCTCATCCAATCTAAATTACCGTATCAGCGAGGTTGAGGCGATAACCCTTGACCAGCACATCTTCGGCGGGACGGAAGTCCAGTTCTGGGGCCCGTACAAAACCCAGCCGTTGGTACAGGCGCATGGCCGCCTGCATCAGTTCGGTGGTGTGCAGGGTCAACACCGCCGCCCCGGCCCGCTGAGCCCGGCGGATGCACTCCTGCATCAGGGCCAGGCCAACACCTTGACCCCGCGCTGACGGCGCGACGGCCAACAGGCGCACCTCCGGCCAGGTAAGGGTGACATGTCCCGCCGGAGTGTGGAGGGTAGCGCCAGCCGGGAAGAGCAGGACGCTGCCCACTATGTGGCCCGCCTGCTCGGCGACGATGCACTCGGCTGGTCCTTCCTCAGCCAGCGTGGCCAGGATGCTCTGCTGGTAGCTGGCAAAATGCAGCGGCGGCATGGCGGCGGCATACTCCTGATAAGCCGATAGCGTGACGGCACGGATGGCCTCACGGTCGGTATCGCGGGCGTTATGAATATACACCTGCTCCCCTCCTGACAACCTTCCCTAAAAAGGCGACATCTAGTGCTGACCGCAAGACTGTCGCACGATCAATTTACCTTTAAGAATGACCTCACGCGTAGGACGAGCTGGCTCTGCCAGCCGTTTGAGCAGGAGTTCGGTCGCTGTTTGGCCGATCTCGTAAGTTGGCTGCTCGATGACCGTGATGGCCGGCTCAACCAGAGAAGTCCAGGTGGTCTCGTCAAAACTGGCAAAGGCAAGCTGATCCGGCACAGACAGCTTGCTCTCCCGAATCGCCCGAAAGGCTCCCACGGCCAGCAGACCGTTCGTGGTAAAGATAGCCTGCGGCAGTTCAGGCAAACTCAACAGCCGCTGGGTTGCCTTATAGCCCTCTCCCTCTCTGGCCTCAACGTAGCTGATCAGCTCAAGGGCCGGTTTAAGGCCGCGGTCTTTAAAAGCCTGCATAAAACCCTCACGCCGTTCGCGGCCGGTGGTGCTGCCAGCGCCGAAGATGGCTCCAATACGCCGGTGGCCATGGTCAAGCAGGTGCTCGGTTATTTTGTAGGCGGCCTCAACATTGTCAATCAACACACTGTCCACCTCAACGCCGCGCACCCGCCGATCAATGACGACGATGGGCACATCGAGTTTGACCGTCTCGGCAAAGGCGTCGGCCACTTGACTCGTCGGGGCCAAAATAACCCCGGCCACGTTTTCATCCCGCATGAGGTCGAGATACATGGCTTCTTTGTCCGGGTTTTCATCGGTGTTGCACAAAAAGATGCTCAAGCCGTGCTCATAGGCCATATCTTCAACTGCCCGGCTCACCGAGGTAAAAAAACGATTTTGAATATCGGCTACAATTAAACCAATGATGTTTGATTTTTGCACCCTTAAGCTGCGGGCCACCCGATTGGGTCGATAGTTCAGGGCTTCAATGACCGCCAAAACCCGCTCTCGGATCTCTGGTCTAACGTGGGGCTTGTCGGATAATACCCGCGAAACCGTTGCTGTTGACACCCCGGCAGCCTCGGCAACCTCTTTGATACTCATCATGGGCTGATTACTCCTGGCTTGAGTTATTTTATCTTAGGAGCTACGCAGTTGAGTTGTAGTATAGGGCCTTGTGCCCGTTTATGGCCGCCCACAAGGGGCTAAACTACCTTGAACTGCGTAACTCCTACTAATAAAAGTAAAAGACATCGGTACGTTCTAAAATATTGTAAACGATTACTTAAATTTTGTCAATAGCTATACGATTTTATAAATATTTTGGATAACTCTGCAAATTCATCGACATCCACCCGTTCATCTATCCGAAAACTTGCTACAAATGCTCAAATTCCCATCAGAAACCTCTGAATTTGTATTGCCACGAGAACTTTAGAGAGCTGTTTGTCGATAAACGAAGTCAACCTTAAAATTTACTCTAATCGAGCCGCTACCCCCTTGACAAAATTTTTGTAATCGTTTACAATGGTGTTGTAAACGATTACAATAACTTGATGAATTGCAGAACCAAAAAGCCGCATATGAACGATGAGGTCAAAACTACAGCCCAACTGCTTGACGAGTTGGCCCAATTGCGCCGACGGGTGGCCGAACTGGCAGCCGCAGACGCTGAACGTAAACGGGCAGAAGAGGAATTAGGGACAGGCAAGGCTCAATTGTTTGCCGCTCTTGAACAGCAGAGCTACCAGCTCCGGGCGCTCAACATGCGGCTGGTTGAAGCGGAGGAAGCCGAGCGGCGGCGTTTGGCCCGAGAATTGCACGACCAGGTGGGGCAAAGCCTGACGGCTATGGGCATCAACCTTGATATTATCTCGACGCTGCTGCCCGAAAATATGCCTGAGGAAATCATTTCTCGCCTGGATGATATGCGCACCCTGGTGACCCGAACAACCAAACGGGTACGCCAGGTGATGGTAGACTTGCGTCCGGAAGCGTTAGATGACTACGGAATCTTGGCCGCCCTTCATTGGTCGGCCGAACGTTTCACCAAACGCACCGGCATTGCCGTTGCGGTCGAGGGTGAGGAAGCCGATAGCCGGCTGCCGCGGCAGGTCGAAAACGTGCTGTATCGCGTGACCCAAGAGGCGCTGACCAATGTAGCCAAGCATGCCCAGGCTACCCAGGTGACGGTGAGGTTAAAAGTGGATAGCGAAACCGTGCGCCTGGTCGTGATCGACAACGGTATTGGCTTCACCCCTACCCGCCGAGCCGCTTTGGATAGAGAACAGCAATGGGGGTTAGCCATCATGGCCGAGCGCGTGGAGGGCTTAGGTGGGTGTTTTCGGCTCGAGTCCAGTCCTGGCCAGGGTACGCGGATTATTGTGGAGGTGCCAAGATGAGTATCACTGTTTTCCTGGTGGACGATCATGCCACCGTGCGAGAGGGTTTGCGCTTCCTGTTAGAAGCCCAAGCCGATATCAAGGTCATTGGTGTAGCCGCTAACGGACGCGAGGCCGTGGGCCGGGTAACGCAATTGTGTCCAGAGGTAGTGGTGATGGACATCGCTATGCCCGAGCTGAATGGCATCGAGGCGACAAAACAAATCAAAAGTGCCTGCCCCGGCAGTCAGGTGGTCATCCTCTCGATGCATTCTTCAAATGAACAGATCTTTCGCGCTTTGCAAGCCGGGGCGCGCGGCTATCTCTTGAAAGAGACGGCTGGGCTTGAGGTTGCCACCGCCGTGCGGGCGGTCCATGCTGGGCAGCGTTATCTAAGCGCAGAGGTTTCAGAGAAGTTGGTGGATGCGTATGTGCAGCAACGCGCCCTTGACGAAGCCAAGAGTCCTTTAACCCGGCTCAGTTCCCGTGAACGGGAAATCTTGCAACGGGTCGTCGAGGGACAATCGAGCGCCGAGATTGCCCAGGTTCTGTCTCTTTCTTGTCGGAGCGTTGAGACATATCGCTACCGGCTAATGCAAAAGTTGGGGATCAACAATTTGCCCGACCTGGTCAAGTTTGCCATTAATCACGGCTTGACTCCCCTGGAATTCTCTCGTCAATCACCTTGGACTTCCTGATTGTCGTAGTTTTCGCAAGCAAATTGTCGTACTTTTTTATAGACAAATCAAGCGTTTTGTGGCACAATCTGCGGTCAGAGAAATCAAATTCCTCCTAAGGAACCCCCTTCACCTCCGCCACGCAATTCGCTTGGCTAACCCAGTTCTTTCTTCAGACTCAATTCTTTAACTATAAAATTCAAGTTAATCACAACGTGGGCTTATGGACGAAACAATCTTGGTCGTTGGGGATCATGATGTTGTGCGAGGAGCACTGCGCGAGCGCTTAGAGATGGCCTTTGCCCGCTATCAGGTCATCGAGGCGGCCGGCAGTGAACAGGCTGTTGCTATGGCCCTGAGCCAGTCGCCCTGCCTCGTCGTCATAGATATTGGCCCTCCGGCAATGGAGCAGCTTGAGATCGTGCGGCGCCTCAAAGCCGTTCAGTCGTCCGCACAAATTGTGGTGTGGACCGTCCATGATTGGGAGAATTATCGCGCCGATGCCCTGGCGGCCGGGGCGGCTGCTTACGTGTTGAAGGAGGAAACGCAAGATGAGCTTTTGGCTGTGCTGGCGGCGATGCTAGCCACTCAACCAGATTCGTATCGTGGTTAAACTGATGCAGAAGGAGGACATGCCATCATAAGGGATTCATAAACAAGTTTCTGTCAAGGTTATGTTGACGGGTTTGCACAGAAGCTAAGCTACAAAGGAGTAAAAGATTATGCAATTAGAAAACCAAAACATTGAACTTCATGCCGGCGTGGCCAACAAAGCGGAAGCTATCCGTGAAGTTGGCAACCTGTTGGTCAAAAGCCAGTACATTCAGGCCGGCTACATTGACAGCATGCTGGCCCGCGAGAAGGTCGCCAACACCTACCTGGGCAGCGGGGTAGCCATCCCGCATGGTTTACCCAAGGATCGCGATTTGATCCTGCGCACCGGCATCGCCGTGCTGCAAGTCCCCCAGGGAGTTGAGTGGAACCCCGGCGAAACCGCCCACCTGATTGTGGGCATCGCCGCCCGCTCCGACGAGCATCTCGAAGTCCTGGCCAACCTGACCCGCGTCCTGGGCGACGAGGCGCTTATCCACCAATTGTCCGAAACGAACAATATCAATGAGATTATCACCCAATTGGGCGGTTCCCATGAAGCCGCCGCGGCCCCCACCGCTCCCGGCGAGACCCTACCAGACTTTCCCAATTATGTCGAAGTCACCATCCAGGGGGTGCATGGCCTGCACGCCCGCCCGGCCACCACCTTTGTGGACCTGGCCAAACAGTTCCAGGCCGAGGTGCACGTGCGGCACAACAGTAAAGTTGCCAACGGCAAAAGCCTGGTCTCGCTGTTGCAACTGGGGGTGGAAGGCGGCAGTGTGATCCGCCTCATGGCCCAAGGGCCGGATGCGGAGGCCGCCCTGTGGGCCTTGCGGGAAGCGGTCGAAAGTGGTCTGGGCGAAGAAGAAGAAAAGCAAGCCGTGACCCTGGCGCATGGTTGGACGCCCACCCAGGTGGGCAAAACTATCCCTGGTATTGCCGCCTCACCCGGTCTGGCGATTGGCCCGATTCGCCTCTTCCAACATCGCAAGATAGTTGTCGAAGTAACCGCCAGAGACGCGGTGGCGGAAGAGCTGAAGTTACACAAAGCCATCCTGGCCGCCCAGGCCGAACTGGACCAACTTTACCAGGAAGTCAAAGAGCGCTCCGGCGCGGGTCAAGCTTCAATCTTTCGGGCGCACGCCGAGTTCCTCAACGATCCCGATTTGGTCAACGACACGGTTAGTCTGATCAAAAAAGGGCACAGCGCCGCCTGGGCCTGGCAGCAGACCATTCAGCAGCGGGTGCAGACCATGGCTCAGGTCAATGATCCGGTGATTGCTGGCCGCGCCGTTGACCTGGGCGACGTGGGCAACCGGGTGCTCAAACTGCTGGCCGGGGTGGTCGATGATGAACCGTTTGTACCCAAAGAGCCGGTCATCTTGATTGCCGAAGACCTGACCCCCTCCGATACAGCCAGCCTGAACCCAGCCACGATTCTGGGTTTCTGCACGGCTGGCGGCGGCCCCACTTCACACACGGCCATCATTGCCCGCTCCCTGGACATTCCGGCCATTGTGGGAACAGGCCCGGCGGTACTGGATCAACCGGAGGGCACGCTGGGTATTTTGGATGGCAACAGCGGCAACCTTTACCTGAAACCGAGCCAGGCCGATGTCGAGTCGGCCAAACAGGTCCAGGTAGTCCTGCAGGAACTGCGTGACGCCGAATATCGCACCCGCTATGAACCGGCTCTGACCCTCGACGGCCACCGGGTGGAAGTGGTGGCCAATATTGGCAAAGCCGTCGAAGCCGAGCAGGCGGTGAACGCCGGGGGCGAAGGTGTGGGCCTGCTGCGGACCGAGTTTCTCTTCCTGGAGCGCTCCGCCCCACCCAGCGAGGAGGAGCAATATGAAGCCTACACGACCATGGTCAAAGCTTTGGGTGGTTTGCCGCTCATCATCCGCACCCTGGACATCGGCGGGGATAAAGAAGTGCCCTATCTTAACCTGCCCGCCGAAGCCAACCCCTTCCTGGGCGTGCGGGGCGTCCGACTTTGCCTGACCAAACCGGAGCTGTTCATGCCGCAACTGCGGGCCATCTATCGGGCTTCGCAGCATGGGCCGGTGAAGATTATGTTTCCGATGGTGTCCACCGTGGAAGACCTGCTGGCGGCGCAAGACTTTGCCGAACAGGCCCGGCAGGAAATCGGGGCCGAGCCGGTCGAAATTGGGATTATGATCGAGGTCCCGTCGGCGGTGATTATGGCCGAGGAATTGGCCAAAGAGGTGGCGTTTTTCTCCATCGGCACCAATGACCTGACCCAATACACCCTGGCGATGGACCGGGTTCATCCCATGCTGGCCCGGCAGGCCGATGGCCTGCACCCGGCGGTGCTGCGCATGATTGATAAAACGGTGCAGGCGGCCAAAGCCGCCGGGAAGTGGGTCGGCGTGTGCGGCGGGATGGCCGGCGACCCGAAGGGAGCGATTATTCTGGTGGGCCTGGGTGTGGCCGAGTTGAGCATGAGCATCCCCAGCATCGCCGCGGTCAAGGCCAAATTGCGCCAGATTTCCCTGGCCGAAGCTCAGGTTTTGGCCAAAAAAGCCCTGGCTTGCCGCAATGCCGCCGAAGTGCGCCGTTTAGCCAGCCGATAAAGGAGGACCAATCATGAGCCAAAACCTTAAGATTGCCACCATCACCCTGAACCCGGCCATTGACCAAACCGTGGCCATTCCCAACTTTCAAGCGGGTAAAGTGAACCGGGTCAAACATACCCAGTCCGATCCTGGGGGCAAAGGCGTGAACGTGGCCTCTATTCTGGCCGATTATGGCTTCCCAATGACCGTGACCGGCTTCCTGGGCGAAGAAAATACGCTGATTTTTGAGCGGCTCTTTGCCCAGAAAAAGATTGAGGACCGCTTTGTGCGGATTGCCGGCAGTACCCGCACCGGTATCAAAATCATCGATGAAGAGAACCAGGAAACCACCGACCTCAACTTTCCGGGTCAGACTCCCGCAGAGGGCGATATTGCCCACCTCTTCCAAATTGTGGAGGAGTTGGTGGCCGACTGTCACTGGTTTGTCCTGGCCGGCAGCATCCCGGCCGGTCTTACCCCCGGCATTTACGGTGAGTTAGTGAAATTGATCAAAAGCAAAGGCCGGGCCGTGGCCCTGGACACCAGCGGCGAGGCGCTGCGACTGGCCCTACCGGCCACGCCGACCCTGGTCAAGCCCAACATTGATGAACTGCAAGAGCTGGTGGGACGTCCACTGGAAACCCAAGCCGCGGTGATTCAGGCGGCCCAAAGCTGGCTGGCCCAAGGGATGCAGACAGTAGTGGTTTCAATGGGCGCGCAGGGCGCCATTTTTGTCGAAGCAGGCGAAGTGGTGTTGGCCCAACCGCCCAAAGTCACCGTCAAGAGCACGGTTGGCGCAGGCGATGCCATGGTCAGCGGCACCGTTGCCGGAAAAGTTCGGGGCCTGGCCCTGGCCGAGTGCGCCCGCCTGGCCACCGCCTTTTCGGTCAATGCCGTCTCTCAGGTAGGCTCAGGGCTGCCATCCCTGGAAGTTATCGAAACCTTTGCCAGCCAAGTTAGGATCCAAAAGCTGGTATAATGAATCAACCAGGACTTTCGCTCGTATGTCATTTTGAGCGACCGCAGGGAGCGAAAAATCC
>CAZRYD010000269.1:0-9420 GCA_964604225.1 uncultured Caldilineaceae bacterium | reverse complement strand
CGCTGCAACTTTTGCGAGTACACCGTCATCAACCCGGCAGATAATGCCCGCTCCGAGGATGGCTATTTCGACCTGCTCTTGCGGGAGCTGGCTCATTATCAGAGCCTTTTGAATACACGAAGAAAAATTTTGACCGGCTTTGACATCGGCGGGGGGACGCCGGCTCTGGCTAAAGTAGAGAACATTGCCCGCGTGGTCGAAGCGGCGCAGGCAGCTTTTCAATTCCAGCCGGGCATGCAGATCAGCCTCGAAACCACACCGTTGATTGCTGCCAATGAGCCGGAAAAAATAGCTGCCTTCCGCCAGATGGGTCTCGAGCGCATCAGCATGGGGGTGCAGGTCACCCAGTTGAGCCTGGCCAAAAAATTGGGGCGGCAGTACAAAGGCTTCGGCGGACTGCAAGAGGCGGTGCGGAATATTCGGGCAGCGGGGTTTGAAAAATTCAATATTGACCTGATGTACGGGTTTGCCGGGCAATCGGTGGACGATTGGCGCGACAGCGTGGAAAAAGGGCTGGAGTTGGAAGCCGATTATATTACCCTCTACCGCATGCGTTATAAGGGCACCGGCTTGCAGGCGCAGGCAGCCCAGGTATCCAAAGAAGTAGTGACCGAGATGGCGAGCACCGCCAACCAACTGCTCCATGAAGTCGGCTACATCGCTCCGCCCGGCAAAAATACCTACAGCCGTCTCCCCAACGATACCGGCACCAGCGACTACCTGACCAACCGGGTGGTCAAGGGGACGCCCTACCTGGGGCTGGGCCTGGGGGCGCAGTCGCTCAGCCACCAGACCCTGGCCTATAATCGAGGCGCGGGGCCAAAAAGCATCGCTCCGTACCAAAAAGAGATGCACCGTGGCCGTCTGCCTATTCAAGACCTGTACAACATGGCGCTGCCGGTCAGTATGGCCAAGTTTATTTCGGTCTCTTTCTATTTTGGCGAGATCAACCGGCTTTACTTTGCCCGGAAATTTGGTACCACGCTGGAAGCACAATTCCCAGCAGAGGTCGAGTTTGTACTCACGGAGGGCTTGATGGAATATCGCGGCGACTGCCTGAGCCTGACGCCCGCAGGAGTTAAAGTTTACAACGGCGTCATCGCCCTATTTTACGCCCCCGCCGTCAAGTTGCACCTGCTGCAACGCCCGGTTGATCTGAGCGAGCGCATGCCGGCTCAAGTGCAGCGAGAACTGCGGCGGAGTTTTGAGATTAAATTGGCCGTCTAAAGCGACGACCGCAGACGGACGACCGCCAATCTAGACACTTGCAGCAGTCAGCGGTCAGCCGTCGGTGGTCATCGTTTGGAGAAAATACTATGACCGAACCGTACGATTTCGCCAACATCCTCTTCGCCGGGCCGTGTAACCTGCGCTGTCCCTACTGCATCGGGCGGCAGGTCAACCCGATACTGAATCGAAATAATTTGAATGAGTTTCCCCTGCGTAATTTAGACCGGTTTGTTGGGTTGGTACGGCAGCACGGGGTGCGTGAGGTTGTCTTCACCGGCACCACCACCGACCCCCAACTCTACCATCACGAGGCGCGTTTGTTAGGGTGGCTCCGAAATCATCTCCCTCCCCCTGAAAGGGGGAGGGTTGGGGAGGGGGTCCACTACTCCCTCCACACCAACGGTCAACTGGCCCTGCGTAAAATGGAAGTTTTCAACCAGTATGACCGGGTGTGTATCTCGTTCCCTTCGTTCAAAGCCGATCTCTATCACAAGCTGATGGGGTCCCCGCGTGTGCCGGATTTGGCCGAAATTGTGCGGCAGGCACAGGTACCGGTGAAAATTTCCTGCGTTATCAATGAACATAACCACAGCGAACTGACCGAGTTTTTGGACCGCTGCGGCGCGATCGGCATCAAGCGGGTGGTGCTGCGCCAACTGTACGGCGATCCCCGCCGCTGGAGTCTCCCCCCCAAGCTCAGTTTCAAATCCGTTTATCGGCACAATCCGGTTTACGATTATCACGGCATGGAGGTCACTTATTGGCGTTTTGACCAGGCGGCCAGCACGTCGCTCAATCTTTTCAGCGACGGCACGATTAGCCGGCAGTACTTGTTGACCCAAGCCGAGCCGAAATAAGGATAAGCTGAGAGGGTTGGACAATTTCCGTCTCCCCATCTTCTACCCTTCCATTCTGCCAACTTCCTTCTTCCATCCTCCCTCCTTTGTGATATAATAAACAACATCTGACCTCACCCCCGCAAAGGATTGGCGCATGCAGCAAAACAAAGCCCTGTTTTTTGGCATCATTGGTCTGGCCGTTCTCATCGTCGTAGTCCTGATTGTGGCGCGCTTCTTTCTAGCCGACCAGCTACCTCTGCCTAACCTCGCCCAAAAAGTCTCCATTCGCATTGTGGCTGCCCCTTCGATCAAACCGTGGGTTGACCAGGCCGCCCAGACCTTCAATCAACGCAATCCCAATACCCAAGTTGAAATTGTCGAAGCGGAGGGACTGCTGCCGGCCGCCCAATTTCGGTCCGACCCGCAAACCACCCCCCCGGCGGCCTGGCTGGCCGAGGCCAGCTTTGTGGTAGACATGGCCGGCAGCAGTGGCCTGCAATTTAACAATCTGCGCTCGGTGGCCAGCACCGGCCTGGCCTGGGGCGCGTTTGCCGACAAGCAGAACGCATTTGCCCAAAAATATGGTTCACTCAGTTGGACCAGCGTCCACACCAAAGCCGTGGGCGCGGACGATTTTTTGACCCTGGTCCTCGCCTCGCCCCAAAATTCCGCCGAAGGGCTGGCCGCGCTGATCTCGGCTACCGCAGCGAGCCTCAACAAACAAGATCTGTCTGCTGCCGATGTAAGCCAGGCCGATAGCTGGCTAACCGAGACGTTCAGAGAAAACGTCCGCCTGCCCATTCCGGCCAAACCGGCCGAGGCCTTTGCCGGCACACAGGGCCGCTCGCTAGGTGATACCGGCATTTTGGCGCTTGCCTCGTGGCGGCAGGTCGGGCTGGATAAAAAGGCCGATTTTACTCTGACTCCGGCACAGCCCAATGTCAATTTGGATTATCCCCTGGCCGTCTTCAGCCAGGCCGCGCCGGAAGCCCAACAAGCTGCCGCTGCCTTTGGCGATTTTTTGTTGAGTGAGGAGCAGCAAAACGCTTTGGCGATTGTTTTTCTGGAGCGAGCCAACGCCGCCCAACCGGGAGTTAAGGCGAGCGGCGAGGCCGCCCAGAGACTGCTGGACTGGGCTAGACGAGAGTTGCCGTAAAAACTATTGAACCGTTCGCTCAAGGTATCTTTTTCGGAGGATAAACATGTCGAAAAAATTACTATTGTTTCTGTTCCTGCCCCTGCTGGCCGCCCTGGCTTGCTCCTTTGGAGATGGCGGGAGCGATGGGGTGACGACGGATAACAGCACCCCGGCTACTCAGTGCCCGGCCAATGCCGTCGAAATCTCCATCATTTATGCGCCGGAGTCGCAACTCTACCTGGATGGAGAGGTTTACGACGCCATTAACCAGTTCAATCGGGCTTATGTCGAGGGCCGCAATCCCGTCACCGGCCAGCCTCTGGCCAGCGGCGAGAAGCCTATCTGCGTCAAGGGGCAATCCGGCTCATCGGGGACGGTAGCCCAGGGGATCATCAACGCCATCATTGCCCCCAACAATGCCAATGTTTCCAAACCGACTCTCTTTGCCCCGTCGGTGAGTCATTGGCTGGCCCTGGTCAACTACCAGACCGGCCGGCAAATTTTTGATCTGGCCGACAGCCCGCCCACGGCCCTGGCCCCGGTGGTGATGGCTATCTGGGAAAGCCGTTTGAAGGCGATTCAAGCCAAAAATGGCGGCCAGCCGGTCGGCTGGGAAGAGCTGCTGGCGGTGCTCAACTCGCCCAACGGCTGGGCCGACTACAACATCCCCGGCAATCGAACCACCGTGTATTACGGTCACACCGATCCACTGGTCAGCTCGACCGCTCTATCGACCCTGATTGCCGAGTTTTACGCCAGCGCCCGCTACAACAGCGACCAGTCAAACTTCCGCCGCCTGGCGCTGGCCCAGGTGAATGACGTCCAGGTGCAGCAGGGCGTCCGCAACATCGAGCAGCTTATCCGCCACTACTCCTCCCGCACCACCGAGTTCAAGGAGTATATTGCCCAGGGGCCGGATTACCTGGATTTTGTGGCCCTGGAAGAAAATGATTTGATCTACATCAACCAGGGCAAAACCGAGTACAAGCCGCCGGAAAAGCTGGTGGCCCTGTACCCCAAAGAGGGCACCTTCTGGCACGAGCACCCTTATGCCATCCCCCAGGCCGATTGGGTGACGGATGAGCAGCGCCAGGCCGCCAAAACCTTCACCGATTTTATCCGCAGCGAAGCCGTACAGAAAAAGGTGCTGGAAAGCGGCTTTCGCCCGGCCAATCCCGCTGTGCCCCTGGGCTATCCGATTGCCCTGGAATTGGGCGTCGACCCCAACCAGCCGAGCACCATCCTGGAAGTACCCGACCCGGATGTAATTGCGGCGGTGCAGGCCAGTTGGCAATTTGTCAAAAAGCAAGCCGACGTGCTGCTGGTGATTGACACCTCCGGCTCGATGGAGGGGGACAAGATTTCTCAGGCCAAAACTGCGGCCAATGCCTTTTTGGAAAAAATGCCGGCCCAAAACCGGGTGGGCCTGATTACCTTTGACAGCCAACCGCGGGTACTGGATTTTAACACCAAGGCCCTGGTCTATCTGGACGCTAACAGTCGGCAATCCGTCGAAGCGCTGGCTTCTTTTGAAGGCGGGCGGCAGCTAGTTCTCGATCAGGTCAACGCTTTACAGGCCAATGGCGACACTTCACTTTATGATGCGATTCAGCAATCCATCGAGCTGCTCAAACGGTCACGCGATGACCAGGATGACCGCATCCAGGCCATTGTGGTGCTAAGCGACGGTCAGGACACCAGCAGCCTGACCTCGCTGCAAAGTGTGACCGAGTTGATCGGCGTCAGCAAGGAAGATCGCAACCCAATTATTGTTATCCCCGTGGCCTATGGCGGCGACGCCGACATCAACGCCCTCAACGGCATCGCCCGGTCCAGCGCCACCAAAGTCCAGTCAGGTGATCCGGAGAATATTCAGCGGGTGTTGGAGATTATCGGGAGTTATTTCTAAAAGTGTGACCGCAGACGACAGACCACAGACCGCCGCTAAAAAAGCGCGTCAGAAAAATATTTCTGGCGCGCTTTTTGTTGGCCGGGTTGATTCAAAATTATTGCGAGGGCGAATAAAAACTGAAATGTTACGAATGGATTTTCGTGGTATAATGGGTTTCGAGTGTACTTCGCAAAATCTTTCCCAACCACAATTGAGAATAAATTGAGGGCGAAGCTTTATCCTGAGCTTCAGCAAAGATTCAGTTTCTCTTCAGCTTTGGCAAAGAGATTTGAGTCTATGGGATGATATACTGAGTATGCCCGATATTGTCACAATTTTTGGTTTTATATCCAAATGTTACGAGAGGGGGGTATAGTGTCTACATATCGTGTTTTTTGTTTAGAAACCGAAGCTCAAAATTTACCCCCGGAAACGGCAGTCATCGAGAAATATCCTGGTTTTGTTATTATCTCAGCCTCGACAAAAGTGATTACGGAGATTCAAAAAAATTATCCAGTTGAGGAATTGCCTTCCCCTAAAAATCCTCCCGGCATACCAGAGATAGCCGGTTTGCCTGTTCTAATGAATGCCCCTCAAAAAAGAGGCCCTTATTTTTGCGCCGTGCGCTTTTACCTGCCAGTACGACCAGCCTACCTGGAAGAGATTGAAGCTACCGATAGTCAGATAATTGAAACTATTGGGAGATTTACATTTGTCGTTAAATGTCCTAATAAGATTAGTTTAGCCAAGCTTCACCGGCTTTCAACTCAACCCCGGGTGACTCGTTACATACCCAAGATTCGCATCAATCCCCAGTTCTTTGCAGGTTGGCGAAGTAAGGGAGAGACTTTAACAGACACAGCAACGCAAGCGATCTCTGTTGAGCCACCTCCAAAACGTAATTCATCTTTGCCCGGCATTTTGGTAGCCAATTTCTTCACCGAAACAGAGCAACAACAGGCTAAACGATATCTCCGACGGCAAGGAATTGGTAAAATTACCGAATTAGGTAAAACCCGTTTAATCATAAAGGTGAAGTCCAATAATAACCCCATCCAAGCAGTGCAGGCGATTGCCACTTGCCCCGGATTACGTAGTTTGGAAGAAAAGAATCTAAAAACGACCTTTAACAATGTAGCCAGGCAAGTTATTGCCGACCAAGTCGTGACACCCCAACCAACTGGATTGGGATTAACCGGTCAGGGTGAGATTATAGCTGTGGCTGATACCGGCTTAGACAATGGCATCCTCCACAAGCTTCACGAAGATCTCAGGGGCAGAGTTAGACGTATCCAAAGACTTGAATTTGCTACCTCTTTCCTTGAGGCTATGCAAGACTCCCTGGTTCACATCACCACAGGTATGGAACAGCCAGCGGTAGACAAATATTCGGGGCATGGCACGCACGTGGTGGGCAGCATTCTGGGCAATGGCGCTCGCTCAAAAGTACTGGGAGGTACCCCTCTAATTCAGGGTATGGCTCCCGAAGCTAAACTGTTCTTCCAGGCGCTTGAACTCACCGTGATTTTCAATGAGCTTGGTATTTCGGAGTGGGCAGATAATGGATTACCAGCGCCCGCTTATGGTCTGTATGGAGTACCCGATAACCTACAAGACCTGTTTCAAGTGGCTTATGACGAAGAGGCACGAATACACTCAAATTCTTGGGGATCTCAAGCAGGACGGCCCGGTGAGTACAACGAGGATTGTGAGGAGATTGACCAATTTGTCTGGAATCACAAGGATTTTCTTATTCTCTTTGCGGCTGGTAATCGCGGCGTAGACCTTGAACAACCCGACATTTTTCACCCCCCAGCCGCCGATGGGGTAATCAGTTTGGGCAGTATGACTCCGCCAGCGACGGCCAAAAATTGCTTGACCGTGGGGGCAACGGAAAACCCACGGCCTGAATTTGCTACTATCAAGTATGACGATGACCCGCTTGACCGGTGGCCTAATGAGCCGTTTAAATCTGACTCGCTGGTAGATATTGATGATATTTTTGCCATGAGCAGCCGGGGGCCTTGCGGGATGGGACGGCGCAAGCCAGATGTGGTCGCTCCAGGCACCTTCATCCTTTCCACTCGTTCATCCCAACTACCCCCCGATTACTTTGGCAAATGGGCCAAGAAATTTAAGCAGGCGCCGCCGGGCTATATGTATGACAGTGGCGCCTCGATGTCAACCGCGCTGGTGGCCGGCTGTGCCGCCCTGGTACGCCAATACCTGCGCCAATGCTTGCCTGAACCACAACGGATCGAGAACCCCTCCGCGGCTCTGCTTAAGACTGTCCTCATTCACTCGGCCCAGTATAAGCCGTACCGTTTTGCCCATCCCGAGTCAAGGCCCCCCCACGCCTCGATCCGGTGGTGGGCCGACAATGAACAGGGTTGGGGACGGGTTGATTTGGATCAGATTCTCAAAAAGCCGGAGGCGATCACCAAGGTGTTTTTTATTGATGAGACTCAAGGTTTACAAACGGGCGACTCCTACCAAATCAAGATCAGGGTACCCGCCTCTACCGAGCCTCTACGTCTGACCATGGTCTATACAGACCTCCCCGGCGAGGATCTGGTGAATGATTTGAATCTCCTTGCCAATAGCCCGAGTGGCAAAAGTTTAATCGGCAACGATTTTAACAGTTTAGGTGCGCCCGACTCAGTTAACAATGTTGAGGGGATTATTGAAACCAATCCAGAGGCGGGTGTCTGGACAATCCGAGTAGAGGCTAGCAATGTCGATGTCAGAGCGGGACCTCAAGATTTTGCCTTGGTCATCTCAGGTGAAAGGATAGAACTGGTATCTTCATTAAGGATAACCTCACCAGTCACGTGAGGCTCTATCAAAACTGGATAAAAAGGGGGGATTAGATTATGCTGAGTCGAATGAAGGGCAATATAGGCTTTGAAGAAGACATCAAGCCCTTATTTACCGAGCGGGACCGTAGCCACATGGCTTTTATGCTTAACTTGCAGCAGTGGGAGGATGTCCGCGAACACGCTGAGGCTATCAAAAGACGATTACAGGATGAGCAAAGGCCCATGCCGCCAGAAAGATGGCCAGCTGAACAAATTGAGCGTTTTATAGCCTGGGTAGACGAAGGCTGTCCCAAATATCGAGGAAATCGTTATATGGATTTCTTCAGAGATCTCGATGCGCATACCGAATTTTGGGATTTGTATAAGCCGGAGCTACTCGGCGAATACATGAGTGCAATGGGCGAATTCTGGCCGACCTCACACAGCAAAGCTTTGTGCCGTTGGCGAAAGTATGTCATTTTAGAGAGCCAAGCTGGAGCCGATGAGCTAAAGCAGGCGTTGATCGTTGAGTTAGGTACGGTCGAACCGGCCCTCAAAAAAATTGACACCCTCGTGCGTGACCTGTTAGTACTCCATTTCCCACCTTCACATCCCGGCCAACCTTTCGATATAACCGCTTATCTGGATGCGATGGAATGGTTCGCCCGAGATCGATTGCCCCTGGACGAGGAGCGTTTTAATAAGGTGCCAGATGATGACTGGCGTAAGCCGCATGCCCAGTTTCATACTATGGATAGTGAACATGCCTGGTTCAATTGGGGTGGGTTTATTGATTGTGCGGTGATGCTCTGGGGTGAAGATGATGAGCATCACCGCTTTAGAAAAGCGCAAATGGCCGGGGTTGCCTTTGGCTGTCCCCTGGATTACCTCTTTCGGGGGCGGGGTCGCACCCGCGAAAATTATCATCCCGACGATAGGACCCTGGGCTTACTTCGGACTCTGGCTGTGGAATGGGCCCTAGACTGGACAAAGGCCCAAAAAGAAGTCCGCGAGTTGTTCAGGATTAATCAAACTCAAACGGGGTGTCGAGAGATTTAGCTCTGCCTTGTCCATCATCTGGACGATATGGTAGAGATAAACCAAATCGCTCGTATTGGCATAGTGGGCATAAGGTGCATCGCACTTTCAAAGAGCAACGCATCTTACGCCAATATGAGCGAACCAAATTACCAAGTTATTGTAACTAAGGAGAGAAAAATGAGCCGGATATTTATCGCCAAGTTTAATCTTAACAATTTTCTGCAGCTTGATCAGCAAGAAAGAAATGCGGCCAAAACGGCAGCAGAAAACCTATTTGGGCATGACGAATTTTTTGTATATCGCACTACCCCAGCCGGCGGTAATGGAGGCTGGGTAGTCATCGTCAAGGACGAGCACTTTTCTCAAGTGGTGACGGCGCTTAATGGGCCATTGAGCCAAATCTTTACCATTGAAGATTTTAAGCTGAATAATCCTGAGGAATCGGGCTTCGATTTTATTAAAACCATGGTACCGATCGAGTCA
>CAZRYD010000268.1:0-9453 GCA_964604225.1 uncultured Caldilineaceae bacterium | reverse complement strand
GAAATTGAAGGGCGAAATAACTACCCACACCCCATAAGGTCGCAGCACACTCATATTTCTTTCCTTGGGATCATCTGGGTTCAGCTTGCCCAACTCATTCACAAAACCTCGGTTTTTCTCCATCGAGTCGGCATAATAGCGCAGCAAATCGGCCGACTCTTCGACCTCGCCCAGCGCTTCCAAACGATTCTTGCCCACTTCCATAATCATCAGCGCGCTCAATTCCAGGCTATTGTCGCTGATCCGTTCGGCTATCTGGCGCAGTGTGGCCACGCGCTCCTGCCAGGGTGTTCTGCGCCAGCCTTCAAAAGCGGCTCTGGCCGCTGCAATAGCCGCTTTAGCCTGCTCTCTGGTTCCCTGCTGAGCTATGCCCAGCAGCACGTCCCTATTGATGGGACTATAGTTTTTAAACTTCTCGTCGGCGTAAACTTTCTCCCCATCAATAAACATGGGCAGTTCCACGCCCAGCCATTTTGCTTTTACATTGGCAATTGCCTCATCATAGGCCGATTGCAACTCTTCATTATCAGCCGACAATGTGGCATACGTCACTTTGAATTTTTGAGCCATCTTAAAAAACCTCCTTGTTTATATATTGCCTGAACCAGTGACCGTTCTTCAAATCTGAGGCCAGGATTTTAGCCTGCCCATCGTAACATTTCGCCCTGACTCTGTCAAGAGGGCAGACCTGACAGGTCTTTAATTAACCCAAATCCACAAAAAACAAAATAAAATAACCGATCAGCAAGATCAGCCAACCAACCAATTGCACCAGATCAAGCAAACGTCCCCAGGAAAAGGCCAGGTTTTGGCGAACGGTGTCATCAATCGCTGCCTGGCTGTCGAGTTTCAAACGGACGATACTTTTCCAATCGTTGAGATAAAGCTGCTCTACAATCAAGCGATACACCTGGGCCGAATACCAGTCCCCAATCAGCAGCAGCGATTGGTCGATTTTTTCAAAATCAAGCAGCAAGGTTAGGCGCTGCTCAACGATTTTTTGCACGGTTCTGGACTCGGACGGCAGCCACAGCAGCCGAGCACTGGTCAGGAGTTGGCGCAGACTCTGCAAGTTCCGCTCAATGGCTCGATCCAGCAAGCGATAGCGCAGGAGTTGATAGTTGCCAATCTTCAGCAATTCAATATCGGATTGGAAATCCCCCTCTTCGGCAATGATAAGCGCCCCACCCCAATCCACCACGGTCAGGTCACGCTGCGAATAGCGCGCCCGCGAGCCTAAAATTTGCTTAACCTCGATCTCGGACAAAGGCTTGGACAGCGAGCGCAGCCAGCGCGCCAGCAGCAACGCCTGACTGTCCACAAATTCGTCCGGCGTTGGCTCAACCTGGCTTAATAACACAATGGTGTATTCTTCGACAAAAGCCCCGGCATACCCGGTTTCTTGCTGCAAACTCTCCTTAAGCCTGGCCTGAATGGCCTGCCGCAGCGGCAAGTTTGCTTCATCGAAGAGATCGTTCAACTGATAGCGGCACTCAGCCAGCCAGACCTGTTCATCGAGCGTTTGAAACCGGATCGAGACAGCCACGCCTTCAA
Organism: uncultured Caldilineaceae bacterium; assembly: GCA_964604225.1. Classification (GTDB taxonomy): domain Bacteria; phylum Chloroflexota; class Anaerolineae; order 4572-78; family J111; genus DSQQ01. The sequence continues at coordinate 7,899 of CAZRYD010000268.1, read as the reverse complement.
GCTCAACCTGGCGCTCGCCCGCCGCCAAAAATTCAATATCCAGGTCAAAAAAGTAAGGCGCATCCTTTTGAGCCGGAACCGGCAGCGGTCTGGTCTGCCCCAACGGCGGGGTGAATCGAAATGGAAAGAGCAGCAAATAACAAATTTCGGCTGGTAGAAAGGCAGACATTGGGTAAATTACTAATCTAAAATCAGAAGGTAAATCCGCAAGTTTACCTATTTATTTTAGCGATATATCGAAGAATAGTCAAAGATTTAGGGTAATATATTCCAATACATGAAATTTTTTAAGATTATTTGCTGTTCAATTTCAACGGAGGCGAAGAGGAAAAACTGCTCGACATCGGCCAGATGATGCTGCCGATTGCCACTCTGTTTGGCTTTCACCTGACCTTTGTCGAGTCAGGCCGTTTTTGAGTTCGAGGCGCACAGGGATAAAAGAGAGTGGAGCAGGCTGGGAAGTCTGCTCTCAATGGAGAGTCTTTCTAGCCTGTCCCACCCTTCTACCTCCCCCAATCCTTCAAAATCTCCCGCGTGGCGTTGTAGCCTGGCAGGCCGGTCACGCCGCCGCCGGGATGGGTGCCCGCGCCGCACAGATACAAGCCTTGGATGGGGGCGCGATACTGAGCGTAGCCGGGCACAGGCCGCATGTACAAAAACTGGGCGAGCGTCATCTCCCCGTGGTTGGGGTTGCCTTCCGGCAAGCCATAGATGGTTTCCAAATCCAGCGGAGTCAATACTTTGGTGTGCAAGATCGTCTCTTTGAGGTTGGGCGCGTAGTCGGCCAGGGTGTTGACGACCACCTCTCCGAGCGCCTCGCGGCACTCCTCCCAACTGCCTTCCCGCAAGTGATAAGGCGCATACTGCACATAAACAGACATGACGTGCTGTCCCGCCGGAGCGAGGCTGGGGTCGGATAGGGAAGGAATGGTCACATCCAGGTAGGGCTGGCGCGAAAACTGGCCGTACTTGGCCGCGTCGAAGGCTTTTTCGAGGTAGTTTAGACTGGGGGCGATACGAATGTAACCTCGCAGATACCCCCCCATCCCCCCCCCGTTAACGGGGGGGGAGAAGGGGGGGGTAAGAGCGGTAAATTGGGGCAGTTCCTTCAACGCCAGATGAACCCGTGCCCCGGAGCCGCGATACTTGATATTTTGGACCTGTTTGACAAAAAACGGATCGAGGTAGGCCGGATCAACCAGCTTCATAAAAGTAGTGCGCGGGTCGGCGTTGGAGATGATGGCCGCAGCAGTGATGACCTGGCCATTCACCAGCCGCACCCCATTGGTTTGTCCATGCTCGATGATAATTTCAGCCACTTCGGCATCGGTGCGAATCTCCGCGCCGTAGTGCCGGGCCGCCCCGGCGATGGCCTGGGTCAAGCCGCCCATTCCCCCTTTGACGATACCGCCGAAGCCAAAAGGCTGCCCATCCCCGGCGCAGCTATAGAGCAGGGTGTAAGCTGTGCCGGCGGCGCGCGGTCCCCAGGTGATGCCGGTGATGCCTCGCGCGGCAATCAGCCCGCGCAGCGCATCCGACTCGAACCACTCGTCCAGCAGGTCGGAAACGGACATGGGCAGGATACGTAGGGTGTCGTGAATATCTTTTTTGCTCAACCGGCGGGCCGAGCCGAGCAGCTTGAGCAGTTCCGGCACGTCTGCTGCTGCGGGCCGGGGCATGTGGGGGGGTGTAACGGTCATCAACACGCCAACCAGACTGGATACTTTGCCGATCAGGGCCATAAAATCGGGGTAACGGGCGGCATCCTGTTTGGAAAAGCGCTCGATTTCTCGCACTGTGCCCTGGCTGTCGCGCCAGATGGTCAAAGCGCGGCCATCCGGCTGCGGGGCAAAGATGGCCGGATCGGCCGTTAAATATTCCAATCCATGCCGCGACAGGTTCAAATCGCGGACAATCGCCGGGGACAAACCGGGTAGGCCGTCGGCGCAGGAGGAGAATTTGAAGCCGGGGATCAGTTCTTCCGTCACCGCCGCCCCGCCGACGATGGTCCGGCGTTCCAGCACCAGCACCTTGCGCCCGGCTTTAGCCAGATATGCCGCTGTGACCAGCCCATTATGCCCCCCGCCGATGATGATGGCATCGTAATCGTGGCGATGACGCGAGGACAGGCGAGGCGATGAGGCGAAGAAGCTTCCCCTTTCTCGTCGCTTCGCCTCATCGCCTCTTTGCCTCATCAACATCTCGCCACTTTTTAGGCTAGATGCCAACTGCTTGATCTGCTGTCCCTTGTCGGCCAGTTGAGCGCGGGTCTCTCTGCCGGATTTGGGGGCAAATAAGAGGGCTATGGCTGCTCCGACCAATCCGCCCAAGGCCGCGGCGATGAACAGCCTGGCGTTATTGTTTCGCTTTGTCATAATCAACTACTCCCCGTAAAGTTGTCCAAAAATTGGTCCACAGATACACACAAATGGACACAGATACTTTTTATTTCTTTTTTCTCATTTCTTTTTTTCTCATCTGTGTCTATCTGCGCGCTTCGCGTCTGTGGACCCCTTCTTCCATTCTTTGAGTATTTCCAACGCCGCCAGCCGGCCCGGTCCGGCGGTAATGCCGCCGCCGGGGTGCGTACCGGAGCCGCACTGCCAATACCCTTTGACCGGGGTGCGATAATTGGCCCAACCCGGCGCAGGCCGCAGGAAAAAGAGTTGATCCAGGGTCAGCTCGCCGTGGAAGATATTGCCTTCGGTCAGGCCGATCATCTGCTCCATGTCCCAGGGCGACAACACCTGCCGGTGCAGAATCAAATCTTTGATGTTGGGCGCAAACTCGGCCAGGGTGTTGACCACCGCATCGCCAAATGCCTCTCGTTGCGATGGCCACAAACTGCCGGGTTCCCCGCTCCCCTGCTCCCCTGCCCCTCCGCTCCCCTGCAAATGATAGGGCGCGTACTGCACAAAAATGCTCATAACGTGTTTTCCCGGCGGGGCCATGCTTGGGTCTACGGCGGTGGGGATGGTCACATCCAGGTAAGGCCGGCGTGAGAAACAGCCATATTTGGCGTCATCGTAGGCCCGCTCGACGTAATCCATACTGGGGCAAATTTCCATCATCCCTTGCAGCAGCGACGGGTCGGGCATGGCCGTGAAGGTGGGCAGCCCGTCCAGGGCCAGGTTGACCTTGCCCGACGAGCCGCGAAACTTAAAGTTGCGGATGGCCTGGGCCAGGTTGTCAGGTAAATGTTCCTCACCCAGCAACTTGAGGAAGGTCACTTTTGGGTCGCAGCCCGATACCACCACCGGGCTGTAAATTTCCTCGCCGCTGTCCAGGGCCACGCCGACGGCCTGCCCGTTCTTTACCATCACCTGCGCCACCCGCGCGTTGCAGCGAATCTCCGCCCCAAAGCTGCGGGCCGCGCTGGCAATCGCCTCGCTGACCGCGCCGGTGCCACCCTTTTGGAAACCCCAGGCGGTGAAAGCCCCATCCAGTTCACCCATGTAATGGTGCAGCAGCACATAGGCCGTCCCCGGTGAGCGCGGCCCCAGATAGGTCCCGATAATCCCGTTGATGGCCGTGACCGCCTTGAGCACATCCGTTTCAAACCACTCATCCAAAAAGTCAGAAGCGCTCATAGTCATCAATTTGGTGAGATAATAGAAGCGTTTGGAGTCCAGGCTGCCCGCGTGTTTGACCATGTCCAGCAAAGTGCGCAGGCCATCCAGGCCGGGCGCGGTCGGATCGGGTGGGACCATGCCCAGAATCGGTTTGACGGCAAAGGCCATATCGTACATCATCTGGCTGAATTCGGGGTAAACATCGGCATCGCGGGCCGAGTGGCGGCGGATGGAGTCGCGATTGCTGGCCGGGTCGGGGTAGAGGGCCAGGTGATCGCCGTTTTCCAGCGGCACAAAGGCGGTTTCCAGCGGCATGAGGTGCAGGCCGTGTTTAGCCAAGTTCAACTCGCGGATAACCTCCGGCCGCAGCAAACTGACCACGTAAGAGAACACCGTAAATTTGAAGCCGGGGTAAATTTCCTCAGTCACCGCCGCCCCGCCGAGGATGTGGCGCTGCTCCAAAACCAGTGTTTTCCAGCCCGCCTTAGCCAGATATGCGGCACAAGTCAAACCATTGTGCCCTCCACCGATGATGATGGCGTCGTATTTGTTGTTTGTCATGATTACCTCGTAAAACGTAATGCGTAAAACGTAATGGTTGCTTGACAAATTCTTGTCACACCCACAACCATTACGCTTTACGTTTTACGCATTATTTCTTCTTCCGCTCCGGTTCAAAAAACGGCAACCCCACCACCACAGCTTCGGCTTGACGGCGATGCGCTTCCACAGTGACTTCCATCTGCACCCGCGTGCCGGGCCGGGCGTACTGCGGTTTGAGCCGGGCCAGGGCGATGTATTTTTTGAGGATGGACGACCACGTACCACTGGTCGCTTTGCCAATCTGGCGGCTGCTTCCGCTGGCATAGACCGGCACCGCCTCGTTCCAGGAGTGGGCGGGCAGGGTGAGCGGCATGCTAAATTGGCGATAGACTGCTTCCAGCGACTCCAAATTGACCTCCAGCCCGACCGTGGCCCAGGCCGGGCCGGCCGCTTTTTCGGCCCGCAGCGCCGCCTGCCCCACAAAATAGGGTTTGTCCAGGTGAACCGTCCAGCCCAGGCCCAACTCAAACGGAGTAGACTTTTGAATTTCAAACATGGTCTGCTTGGCCGACATGAAGTCCACATTGATGAGCAGCAGCCCGGCCTCGATGCGGGCCATATCCAGGGCCACGTTGCCCACAGCCCGCAGCCGGTAGGCTTGACCCGCCTCCATCAACGTGTCCCACAACCGCTCGGCCTGGGGCGGCTCGACCCAGATTTCGTAGCCCAGGTCGCCGGTGTAGCCGGTGCGGCTGATGGTCACCGGCAGGCCGTCAATTTTGGCCTGGGTCAACCGGAAGAATTTGAGTTGAGTCAGGTCAACGTCAACCAGTTGGGCCAGGATGTCGCGCGAGGTTGGCCCTTGCAAGGCCAACGCGCCCAGCCCCTCGCTTACATCTTCGATCTGCACCTCCAGGCCGACCGCATTGTCGCACAGCCAGTGGTAGGTTGGCTCGGCAGCGGTCAGGCGGAAGAAATTCTCCTCCAGACGCGCGAGCGTACCGTCGTCGATGATTTTGCCGGCCTCGTCGCACCAGGGCGTGTAGATGACCTGCCCGACCGCGCATTTACTCACGTCGCGGGTCACCATGCGATTGACCAACTTGAAAGCGTCGCGCCCGTGGATGTGGTATTTGTAGAGCGGCGAAATGTCCAGCAGCGCCGCCGCTGTGCGGATGGCGTAATACTCGTGGTTGTGTTCCAGCTCATAAGTATTGGCCGATAGAAATCCGGACCACTCCTGCCAGCTTTGGCTTTCGCACAGAACCGAGGTACGGCTATAAAAAGGGGTTTGTCGCGGCATAATTTTTCCTCAATTTAATGATTGATGTCCCAGCGCCTTCAACACTTCCTGGTCAAAGGCCGCAATCAGCCGTTCGTGGTCAATATAAGCCGGGCCGGGCGTGTAGACGCGAGAGCTAACACCCTGCTGGGTAATCTCGCAAACGTGCCAGTCCTGGCGGTTGGTCATATCCCAAAACTCGACGGCGTCATTGGGGTTGAAGTTCGGCTGGGCCATAGCCTGCGGGTCAAATAACCATTCGCACACAATCAGCGTTCGGTCCGGAGCTTGCGGCCACAGGGTATGATACATAACATAATCAGGATGCAGGCTCAAGAGCATCTGCGGGAAGAGAGAGTAATAGTAAACCCGGTTGAGGTCTTCGCCGGACACATGGCCCAGGGGCAGCGCCGCCGCGTCGCCGTCAATGGTCAGGCTGCTGCCTTTGTGATTTAGCTCCATAAAACCGCCCAAGAACTCCCCCGACTCAAACTCATTCGCCCCGCTCTGATAATCCGAGAGCTTGGTCAAGGCGGGATGGACCAGGGGGCAGTGATAACATTCCGAATAGTTTTCCACCAGCAATTTCCAGTTAGCCTGAACATCGTACTCGATCCGGCGGGCCGAGTGGAGTTTGGACAGATGCCAGGGGGCAAATTTCTCTGAGAGGGTGGTAAAAATGTCGTCGAATGGCGGGGGGTTGGTGGCCAGATTGGCAAAAATGAAGCCCTCCCAGGTTTGGACCTGGACGCTGTAGAGGGGATAATTGCCTTTATCAAAATCCGGCACTTCATTCATATGCGGCGCACCGATTAGCCGCCCAGCCAAACTATAGGTCCAGGCATGGTAGGGGCACTGCATCGACTCGCGGAAATGGCCCTGACTTCCCTGACTGCACAGCCGCGCCCCGCGATGACGGCAAACATTGTAATGGGCGCCTATCTCCCCAGCCCGCGTTCTCACCAGAATCAAACTCTCCGTGCCCACCTGCTGCACAAAGTAATCGCCGGGGTTAGGGATCTGCTCCACCCGACCGACACATAACCAACGCTCATAAAAAATGCGCTGCGTCTCTTCTCGGAAAATTTGCTCCGAGGTGTAATATTGTCTTGGTAGAGTGCTGTACATTTTGGTCATTGGTTCTCTCCTTACACATTGATTTTTAACATCATCCATAATGCGTAAGGCGTAAGAAATTTGCGCGAACAAACCTTACGCATTACGCCTCATTCCAAATGCGCCGCCACCCCGCGCTTGTACAAACTGTAGGCAATAATAATCCGCTGGATTTCCGAGGTGCCTTCCCAGATGCGCTCGACCCGCACCTCGCGATAGTAACGTTCAGCCACGTTCTCGCGCATGTAGCCGCGCCCCCCAAAAATCTGCACGGCCCGGTCCGCCACCCGGCCCACCATCTCCGAGGCGTAGAGTTTGGCCATCGAGGCTTTGGCGTGGACCAACTTAACCTCTTCATCCGTTTTGGCCTCGTCGGCGGCCTGGGCGACGGCATAGGTCATCAGCCGGGCTGCCCACACCTCGGTCAGCGAGTCGGCCAGCATAAACTGGATGGCTTGATATTCGCTAATGGGCTGCCCAAACTGCACCCGCTGTTGGGCAAAGTCGCTGGCTTCACGGATCAACCGCTCCGCCGCGCCTACACAGCGAGCCGCAATCATAATCCGCTCCCGCCGGAACCACTCCTTGCTCAAACTTAGCCCCTGACCGACCGCCCCTAGCACATGGGTCTGAGGTACATGCACATTCCGCAAAGCAATCTTTAAATGACCGGCAATGAGGTGGTGCATGTAGCGCGGATGTTCAATCACCTCCACCCCCGGCGAGTCCAAATCAACAAAAAAGAGGGTGTTACCGTCGCCCACCTTCGGATCGGTCGCCGCCTGGACAATAGCAAAGTCGGCCAGGTCGCCAAAGGTGACATGCCACTTCTCACCGTTCAGCACCCAGGCGTCCCCGTCACGCACTGCCGTCGTTTCGAGTTGGCTTGGATCGGAACCGGCCCCGGCCTCGGTGATGGCGTAGCAGTCCTGCCGTTTGCCCTCGCAGGCCGGGCGGACGTACTGTTCCACCTGCTGTGGCGTAGCCACGGCAAAAGCAATCGCCGGGTCGGGAATGACAAAGCCCAACCCATTGGTTACCTGGCCAATCTCCTCGCTGACCACCACCTGCTCCAACCAGCTAAAACCCTGGCCGCCCATTGTTTGGGGCAAGGCGAACCCATTCAAGCCCAGTTCTCTCGATTTAGCCTGGAGCCGGGCCCGTACCGCCGCATCCAGCCGGCCATCGGCCAGCTCCACCTCGACTTCCAGCGGCAGCAGTTCCTTATTGACAAATTGTCTCACTCTGTACTGCAAAGTTTTCAATTCAGGCGAAAGTTGGAAATTCATAGGACCTCTCTATTTTTGTCCACAGATGAACACAGATGCTCACAGATAATGCTTTAATCTTTAAAGTTTTTTTATCTGTGTTTATCTGCGTATATCT
>CAZRYD010000267.1:2741-9455 GCA_964604225.1 uncultured Caldilineaceae bacterium | reverse complement strand
TGTGGCCAGTGTTGTATGTCTTCAAAGTAACTCTACGGGGATTTCTCCCTTCGGTCGAAATGACATATACTTCGTTTGACTTTTAAGTTTGTAGGAGAAACATCTCATGCTACTTGGCGCCCATCTCTCTGTCTCCGGCGGCGTTGACACCGCGTTTGACCGGGCGGAGGCTATCAATTGCACCGCGTTTCAAATTTTTACCAAATCCAACCGGCAGTGGCAGGCTCGTCCGTTGAACCTGGACGAGCTTGAACGTTTTGTGCAGCGGCGGCAAGAAACCGGTTTGCCCGTGGTCTGTCACGCCAGCTATTTGCTCAACCTGGGCAGCCCGGATGAGGCCATCTGGCATAAATCAATTGACGCCCTCGTCATCGAATTGGAGCGCTGCGAACAGCTCGAAATTCCGTACTTAGTCTTGCACCCCGGCGGCCATATGGAGCGAGGCGTTGAAGCCGGTCTGGCTAGGGTCGTGGCGGGACTGAACCTCGTCCACGAGCGCCTGCCGGATTACGCGGTTAAAATTGCCCTGGAGATTACCGCCGGGCAAGGTACGCACCTGGGGGCAAAGTTTGAAGAAATTGCGGCCTTGCTGGAACGCTGCCGGCAAGGGGAGCGGCTGGCCGTTTGCTTCGACACCTGTCACGCCCTGGTCGCTGGCTATGAATTTCGCACGCCCGAAAGTTACGAAGCCATGATCGCCGCATTTGAGCGGGTCATCGGCCTCAACCGGCTGACCGTTTTCCACGTCAACGACTCCGAAAAAGACCTGGGTAGCCGGGTTGACCGCCACGCTCACATCGGCGAGGGTTGTATCGGCCTGGAGCCCTTCGGCTATTTTTTAAATGATCCCCGCTTTAGAAAAATCCCGTTCTTGCTGGAAACGCCCGTGGACGACGACCCAGGGGATAATATTCGAAATTTGGAGAAGCTGCGGAGTTTGATTAAAACGTGAGGCGTGATATGTGATGCGTAAAAGTTTACATTTCACGCATCACGTATCACGCCTCAGCTTCACTGGAGTATCTCAATGCAGTTACTCAAAGACCGCTGTACTGGCTGCGGTTACTGTGTGCTCATTTGTCCTTATGATGCCCTCAAAAGCAACGGCTGGGCTGAAGTCATCCCGGCCAACTGCACCGATTGCAACCTGTGTGTCTATGCCTGCCCCAGCGATTGCTTTGTGCCGGAGCCGGACTTTCCGCTGAAACCCTACCGGCCCCGTGTAAAAGACGAATATGATGTAGCCATCATTGGCAGCGGTATCGGCGGGCTGATGGCCGGCGCGGCCCTGGCCCGGTCGGCCCGGTCGGTGGCCGTCTTTGAAAAACTAAGCTTCCCCGGCGGCCGCTACACCGAACTCGACTACCGGGGCGCGGCGGTGACTACCGGCGCGTGGACCAACCTCGGCCCTAAAAGTCACATTGGCCGCTTCCTGGCCGATTTAGGCATCGAACTGCCCTACACCTCCATCGCCGACGTGGGCCTGACCGAACAATACACCCTCCGCTTCCCCGATGGCCGCCGCTATGCCGGCCTGTTTGAACTGCTGACCCCCGAAGCGCGAAGAGCCTGGCTAAAAGCCATCCTTAAAGGTCGGGAGCAAATCAGCGAATCAGTGAACCAGCGAATGGCGAATGGCGAGCCTCATTCGCCTATTCGCCCATTCACCCATTCACTTGATGAAATCTCCGCCGCCGACTACATTGCCCAATTCAGCACCGACCCCGATTTGCTCGCTGCCGTGGAGGCTATCGCTGCCACCGCTTCCGGTCTTAGCAGCCAGGCCATGCCCGCCAGCGAGTACATCCAGATCACCCTGGATGGCCGTGAAGCCGGGCGGGATTTTGCCATGCCGGTCGGCGGGGTCCGGGCCATTATCAAGGCGCTGACCAAAACTTTGCGCCAGGCCGGCGGCAAGTTGTTTGTTCGCACTCCTGTGGCCCAAATCTTAATCACCCCTTCCTTTCAGGGAGAGGGCGGGTCAGCCGTCGGTCTCAAACTCGAAGATGGTCGCCTGGTCCGCAGCCGGGTGGTTGTTCACAACGGCGGCCCTGGCCGTTTCATCCAATTGGTCGGCGCAGACAAGCTGCCGCCCGACTACCTGGCCCGGCTGACCTCGCTCAAAAGCGTCGAGTGCGCCGCCCTCTTCGGGGCCACCCGCGAACCGCTCTTTACCGATGCCCCCATCACCATGACTCCCTGCTGCCGCCGGGTTGTCGGTATTTTCTCGCCGACCCTGCTGGACCCCCGGCTCTCCAAACAGGGCCTTCACCTCTTTGACGCCTTTTTCCCCACCTATGGCGACGATCGCACCGCCGAATTGGAACTGGCTTTGGCCGACCTGCGCGACCTGTTCCCCAACTTTGATGCGCTGGTCGAGTGGACCGTGCCCATGTTCTTCAGCGGGGCCTGGCCCGGCGCTGAGTCCGGCCAAACCTTCGGCCAAACCGGCAACCAGCGGCTCGACCCGGCCACGCCGATTGAGAACTGCTTCCTGGTCGGTATGGATGTCACAGGCTCCGGGGTGGCCGGCGATTTGATTCCGCTGGGCGTGCAGCGGTTGTTGGATTTGCTCCAGACCTCAAAGGTTTTTAAAAACCTTTGAGGTCTATTGAGAACAAGGGAAAATAGAGCCGCTTAAGCCGCGTATGGCAATGCCGGCTGTTTGCTGGCGGCCAGGCTGGCATAATCATCCAGCAAGCCATCCAGCACAACGGTCCAGCTTTGGCTTTGAATACGGCTGCGACTGGCGGCGCCCAGTTGGCGGGCATAGTCAGGCTCCCCGGCCAGCCGTTGCGCGGCAGCGACCAGGGCAGCCTGATCTTCGGGGTCAAACAACAGGCCGGTCGCCCCGTCAACCACATGATCCAGCAGCCCACCGGCACGGGGGGCAATGACCGGCAGACCGGAAGCCATCGCCTCCAAGACCACGTTACCCAGGGTTTCGTTGGCCGCCGGAAAGAGGAAAATATCGGCGGCGGTATAGGCGTGGGCCAGGTCGGCGCCGCTGAGATAGCCGGTGAAAACGGCCGGCGTGCCGGCGAAACGTCGCTCCAAAGCAGGCCGAGCCGGGCCATCGCCGACAATAGCCAGCCGGGCCGATGGGAGAGCCTCCAAAATGGGGTAGAGCCAATCCACTCGCTTTTCGGGCGAGAGACGGCCCACATAGAGAAAAAGTGGGGCTTCAGGCTGGCCCTGGCTCAGGCGCAGCCGCCATTCGGCCTGCCGCCGGCGCGGGTGAAAGCGGGCCGTATCCACCCCCCGGCTCCAGACCTTCAAACGCTGAAACCCCTGGCGCTCCAGTTCGGCCAGCGTCACCTGTGAGGGGCACAGGTTGAGGTCAGCCTGATTGTGCAGCCAGCGGAAGTAGCTCCACAGCATGTCGTGAAACATGCCCAACCCCCAACGCACGGCAAAGCCGGGTAGATCGGTGTGATAGGAGGCGACCAGCGGCACACCCAGTTGACGCGCCTGCTGCATCCCGACCAGACCGAGTGAAACCGGGTTAAGCACATGGATGACATCGGGTTGGAAAGCGGCCAGGCGGGCGCTGATATTGACGTGGGGTGGTACCAACTTTAGTTCCGGGTAAAGGGGAAAGGGAAAACCGCTCAACCCCACCACTGGCGTATTGGCGTAGCAAGTCGGGCCGCCCTCCGGGGCAAACAGCAGGCCGGCGTGCCCGCGGGCGGCCAAATGGTCGAGCAGGTGGCAAAGGGTGTTGACGATACCGTCAATCTTGGGTAAAAAGGTTTCGCTGAAAAAAGCAATACGCATGAACTTGAGCTTAAGCGGCCAGATAAAGGACAAAGCCAAGTACGCTGCTGCCGAGAAGCGCTCCGGCAATCGTTTGGGGCAGGTCGTGGCGCTGCAAGCGGATACGCGACCAGGCAATTAAGGGCAGGCTCAAGGCCGCAGGAGCGGCAGCGCTGCCCAGCAGCGACCAGGCAAAGACAATCAGGCCGGCAGCCGCAGCGCAGTGAGCGCTAATTTTCCAGTGCAAGGTAATCCCCAGCATCAGCGCAATTTGCAGCCAGCCGGCCGCCGCCAGGATGACCAGTAACTGAGGCGCGTCGCCCCAGTATAAAACCAGCCAGGTGGCCAGAGTGCTGGCCAAGGTAGCCAGAAAAGGTCGCAATCGCTGCTCGCGTCGGCGCAGGTCAAAATCGGTCACCTCACCCTTGCGAACCAGCCACAGCACATAAGCCGCTGGCAGTGATACCGCCAGCAAGATATAGAATCCGGCCCACAGCCAGGCCGAGAAAGTGCCGACGGTGGCGACGCTGAGAATGATCCCCACGCTGGCCAACACCGGCGGGCTGCCCACGCTTGAGATCCAACGCGCCAATTGTTCATCCCACGCCCGTGGCATCAAGGAGGCGTAGGGGTCAAGCATAACCTCAAAATCCTGGTGAATTTCCATCAGTGCCCCTCCCTAGATCTTTTTTTCTTTTTTTATGGGAGTAAAAAGTGCACTTTTTACTCCCATAAAAATTTAATCCTAACTGAAGTATAGGTCTGAGGTGTTAAAAATTGTTTAAGTTGATGTTAACAGCCGGTTAATTTTAGGTAAAACTCGCCTTAAACACACGGGCATGCCACGCCTCAATATGACCACAGAAAAATTAAGAAATTCGCCCCGCGGTGCTTTTGTGGTATTATTTCTTTAAGCTTGCCAGTTGGGTCATCGAGTTGGGGGGAGAAAGCGAGGGAAAATCAAATGCTTTTTGCTTCTGCCATTACCACCGCACGCACGATTGAAGAAGTCAGCCGGGGGTTGACCCAGCAAATAAAGGCCCAAATGGCCGGATATCCGCTTGATTTGGCCCTGGTTTTTCTCTCACCCCATTTTCGAGTAGAGGTGACCGACCTGGTTGAACGGTTATGGGCCGGCCTCGATCCGGGCCTCCTGATCGGCTGCACGGCTGAAGGCGTTATCGGCCGCGAACAGGAGATCGAGCGGGAACCGGCAGTGACGCTGGTAGCGGCGCATTTGCCCGGTGTGACCCTGACCCCTTTTACCCTTCAATCCATGGATTGGCGCAGAACCTTGAGCGAAGAAAGTGCGCTGCGCCAGGCCGTCGATGCCCCGCCGGAAACCAAACTTTTTATGATGCTGGCCGACCCCTTCACCACGCCGATGGATGCCGTGCTGGAGGCGTTCAATATCTACTACCGTGATGTGCCCATTATTGGCGGCATGGCCAGCGGTTCGCAGCGGGCCGGGGGGAATGCCCTCATTTTTAATGACCGGATTTTGAACAACGGCGCGATCGGCCTGGCCTTGGCCGGCGCCTTTGAGGTGGACCTGATTGTGTCGCAGGGCTGCCGGCCCATAGGCCAACCTTTCACCGTCACCAGTTCTCGCGAAAACGTGATTTTTAGCCTCGAAGGCGAGCCTCCCTTGGCGCGAATTCAAGAATTGGTGCTGGGTATGACCACTGCCGACCGCAGCCTGTTGCAAAACGGTCTCTTTATTGGCCGGGCCGTGGGAGCGGATCGGGCAGCCTTGGGCCGAGGCGACTTTTTGATTCGCGGCGTGATGGGCTTGGACCAGGAGAGTGGGGTAATGGTCGTCGGCGACTACATTGACGAAGGTGAAACGGTTCAATTCCACCTGCGTGACGCCACCACCGCCGAAGAGGATTTGGAGATGATGCTGGCTCCCCAACTGCTGTTCGACCCGCCCTGTGGCGGCTTCCTCTTTTCCTGCAATGGCCGGGGCACGCGCCTGTACGATCATCCCAACGGCGACGTCAATATTATTCAAAAAGTTATCGGGGGGATTGATCTGGCCGGTTTCTTCTGCGCCGGTGAAATTGGGCCGATAGGCGGCAAGAACTTTCTGCACGGCCATACCGCCAGCCTGGCCCTGTTCCGGCCCCAAACCGAAGCGTAAACCTTAAATACTTACCTTTGCACTTTCTATCTAGCGCCCTTCGATACGCGGCTACCGCCGCTACTCAGGACGCTAATTCGTCTCAAATTAAGCCTTTTTGCGCATCCTGAGTAGGCCGAAGGCCGTATCGAAGGGTGCGATATAAAAGTACAAACATAGTGCTTAAAATGGCTTCTGTCACTCCTGTTCAAAAAACCTACCGCCTCACCGATTTTGAGCCAGCTTACCTGGCCCTACACCGCACCGGCGAACTCACACGCCGGGCGCTGGCGGCCCTGGCCGGGCTGCGGGACTGCCACGTTTGCCCGCGCGATTGCGGGGTGGACCGGCTGGCGGATAAGACGGCGGCCTGCAAAACTGGGCGCTACGCCCAGGTAGCCAGCTACTTTCCCCATTTTGGCGAGGAAGATTGCCTGCGGGGCTGGCACGGCAGCGGCACGATTTTTTTCTCCATGTGTAACCTGCGCTGCGTCTTTTGCCAGAACTTCGACATCAGCCAGGCTGAGAAGGGCCAGGAAGTCAACGCGGTGGAACTGGCCGCCTTCATGCTCGAATTGCAGGACAGGGGCTGTCACAACCTCAACTTTGTCACCCCGGAGCACGTGGTACCGCAGGTGCTGGAGGCGCTGGTCGTGGCCGTCGAAGCCGGCCTGCGTCTGCCGCTGGTCTACAATACCTCGGCCTATGATTCGCAGGAGAGTTTGCGCCTGCTGGATGGGGTAGTGGACATCTACATGCCCGATTTCAAATTTTGGGACCCGGCCCTATCGCTGCGCTATCTCAAGGCCAAAGATTACGCCGAGGCGGCCCGGCGA
>CAZRYD010000267.1:0-2641 GCA_964604225.1 uncultured Caldilineaceae bacterium | reverse complement strand
AGCGGCCGCGCAGTTCGCCCGCGACCTGGGCCTGCGCCTGGACGAGCGCCACTTGAACGTTTCATTGATTAACGTTTGATAACCACGCCCCCCGCTCGTGCTTTGAAATACTTCAACTGCCACATTGCCTATACGTGTTGATCTACCAGAATCGTGTTTCCATCTGGATCAACAATCATAAAGCTAGCCGGGCCAGTAGAGCTTTCGTCTGCTTCTGAAATCATGGTTACACCACGCTCTTTGAGCTGGCGCTGCAACTCTCGAACGTCCGTGAATTCGCTGAGTGGCTGAGCATCGCTACTCCAGCCTGGGTTGAAGGTGAGAATGTTCTTATCGAACATGCCTTGAAACAGCCCAATAGCGTGGTCGCCATTCTTCATAATCAGCCAATTCTGCGATTGATCTCCTGCGAAAACTGTAAAGCCCAGCTTTTCGTAAAAGAGCTTCGACGCCTCGATATCTTTTACAGCCAAGCTAACAGAGAAAGCTCCCAGTTCCATAATTTCCTCCTATGTTGTGTTCTCCTGACGCCTAACGACCAAGCTCACCTGCCGCTATGGAGCGCAGCGGAATAGCGGTCGGGTGCGGCACTTTGTTAGGTTTTGTTATTATGTTCCATAGTGATGATGACATTTCCCTTCTTGCGGCCGGTGTCGATGTAGCTGTGAGCCTCGGCGATGTGCTCAAACGGATAGCGTCGGTCAATGACCGGTTTGAATTCTCCTGCCTCAGCCAGCTTCGCGAGGAAATTCAAATCCTCTGCGCGCTCGGCTGCTGGCCCGGCGATGACTCTCTTGCTGCTCGTCATCGTCACCCATGGCATCTGAAGCATATCTGGCAGACCACCTAAAACCAGAAGAAGGCGTCCTCCTTCCTTTAGCGAACCTTTGCTACGGGAGAACGGAGCAGTGCCGACTGTGTCCACAATGATGTCATAGGTTTCACCATCTTTCGTGAAATCGTCTTGGGTGTAATCGATGACATGATTGGCCCCCAGAGACTTCACCAGTTCCACGTTCGCGGTACTGCACACCCCAGTCACGTCTGCCCCGAAGTGCTTGGCAAGCTGCACCGCAGCAGTGCCTACGCCTCCGGAAGCGCCATTAACCAGCACTTTTTCCCCGCTCTGAAGTTTTCCTCTTCTGAAGAAATCCAACGCCGTTGTTCCGCCAAAAGATAGTGCGGCAGCTTCGTCGTAGCTCAGATTGGCCGGTTTTAGGGCCACCGCCCCGTCTTCGGGCATACACTTATACTCTGCATAACAACCCATCCTGGCTCCGGCAAATGCAAAAACCTGGTCACCAACCTTGAATTTACTGACGTCTTTGCCGACGGATTCAACTTCCCCGGCGAGTTCTGTTCCTAGAATAGGCTGCCGTGGTCTCAAGACGCCAAAGACCAATCGTGACATGAGCCCGAAGCCGATAGGCACCTTGAGGCTGCGCACCCTCCCGTCCCCTGACGTTACCGTTGTCGCATGTGTTTTTATCAGAATTTCATTGTCCTTGGGCGTGGGCTTTGCCACCTCTTTAAGTTGAAGAACATCCGGTGATCCGTATTTTGTATATACTATCGCTTTCATGCGTCTCCTCCAAATTTACTTTGATTCGGTCACATTCAGAATAGTATACGACAATACATCCTGCAAAGTTGCAAAACCTAACGCCTCCAGCGTAAGCTGCGCCCACGAAACCTTAACCTAAAGCCGACCTCAAAGTGCCAAATTCAACTTCAAAAAATGCAGAGTCCGAGGCGTTAGCTTGACGCCGTTGTTGTTGGCCGCCTTTCTGTTGGCAAGACTACTCCGCATTAGGCCGCCGCATAGACGGCCACTTCTTTTTCCAACCGATCCTGTAACTTATCCTTTTCCTTCTCCATATCATAGCGCGTTTGTAGATTGATCCAGAACCGTTCCGATAACCCAAAATATCTCGATAATCTTAACGCTGTGTCTGGGCTTATCGCCCGTTTGCCCAAAACGATTTCATTGATCCGCCGAGCCGGTACATTGATGTCTTTCGCCAGACGATATTGGCTTATTTCTAACGGTTTTAGAAATTCTTCTAACAATATTTCACCGGGGTGGATGGGGGCTAATCTTTCTTCCATACTCCTATCCCTAACTATGATAATCTACAATCTCCACATTTTCAGCGTAGCCTTCGCGCCATTCAAAACAAATCCGCCATTGTTTGTTGATCCGAATACTGTATTGATTGGCTCGATCTCCTGATAATTTTTCCAGACGAATTGAGGGGGGAATCCGTAAATCTTGTAAGACTTCAGCCGCGTCCAGAATTTCCAATTTCAAGCGGGCGGCGTGTTGGATTTCCGGCGGCAATTTACGCGAGAAGTAGCGCTTGAATATTTTTTCTGTTTCTTTATCGGCAAAACTTCTTATCACCGATAAATAATAACGTCTAGCGGTAATCCTGTCAAACGTTATTATCCAATTTATGACTTTCAGATGGCAGCAGCCTACGGCCACAACCCATCAGTCTACGGAACGGAGTAACCCGCTGACGGCTCTCAGTCCTGAGCGTGTCGAAGGGCTGAACAGGCAACCAGCCGGATGACTCAGCGGGTAGGATGCCCTCAGCCTGTCCTGAGCTTGTCGAAGGGAAGCCAATGCCTGGGGTAA
>CAZRYD010000266.1:0-9501 GCA_964604225.1 uncultured Caldilineaceae bacterium | reverse complement strand
TCTCAGAAAACTACGATCCTGTTCTCATAAAACGTGAAGCGTGAAACGTGATGAATTTACTCTGTCGCACCTCACGTTTCACGCTTCACGGCGGTAAAAATTTTGGATAATTTAAATGTTGGAACTACCTAAACGTTGTTTTCCTGGCCATAAGTGAGCACAAGCTCGTTTTCAGCCACATCCACCCGGGCCACGCCGCCGCCATCGGCCAGCTCGCCAAAGAGCATGGCTTCGGCCAGAGGCTTACGCAGCTTGTCGTCGATGAGGCGGGACATAGGCCGGGCTCCAAAATCCTTGTGGTAGCCGTGCTCGGCCAGCCAGTTTCGGGCGGCCTCGGCTAGCTCCAGGCTGATCTGCTTGGGACGCAGGGCGGCTCGCAGTTCGTTGATCTGCTTGTCTACAATTTGTTTGATAGTTTCCGGGGCCAGCCGGTCAAAACGCACGATCGCATCCAGCCGATTCCGAAACTCAGGGCTGAACAGTCGCTCCAGCGGCTTTTTGGCTGGGTCGCCGGCTGTGGCCGGAGCAAAACCCATTGGTTGGGCGGTCAACTCCCTGGCCCCGGCGTTGGTGGTCATAATCAGGATGACGTTGCGGAAGTCGGCCCGGCGGCCGGTGTTGTCGGTCAAGGTAGCGTGGTCCATCACCTGGAGCAGAATGTTGAACAGGTCAGCATGGGCCTTTTCGATCTCGTCGAGCAGCACCACCGAGTAAGGATGGCGGCGGATAGCATCGGTTAGCAAGCCGCCTTGGTCAAAGCCCACGTAGCCCGGCGGTGCGCCAATCAAGCGGCTGACGGTGTGCTTTTCGGAATATTCGCTCATATCATAGCGCAGCAGCTCGACCCCCAGCGAGCGGCTGAGCACGCGGGCCAGTTCGGTTTTGCCGACGCCGGTTGGTCCAAAAAAGAGAAAGGAACCGACGGGTTTGTCGGGCAGGCGCAGCCCCGCTCGCGACAGCCGGATGGCGGCTACGATGGCCTCGATGGCCCCTTCCTGGCCAAAGATGTACTTGCGCAGTTCAATGTCCAGATGTTTCAGCCGGGTGCGGTCATCGCCGGAGACGCTTTCGGCGGGCACTCGGGCCATAGCCGCTACGACAGCCTCAACCTCCTCGCGGCCAAGAACCTTCTTTTTGGCAGCATCGGGTTGGATACGCTGGCGCGCCCCGACCTCGTCCAGCACGTCAATGGCCTTGTCCGGCAGAAAGCGGTCGTTGATGTGCTTGGCCGACAACTCGGCAGCGGCCCGGATCGCAGCCTCGGTATAGCTGACCTCGTGGTGCTCCTCAAAACGGGGTTTCAGTCCGGCCAGGATTTGGACCGTTTCCTCCACCGACGGCTCGCTGATGTCAATTTTCTGGAAACGCCGGGCCAGCCCCCGGTCTTTTTCCATGACCTTGTACTCTTCGTGGGTGGTCGAGCCGATACAGCGCAGCTCGCCGCTGGCCAGGGCCGGTTTTAACATGCTAGAAGCGTCCACCGAGCCGCCGCTGGTGGCGCCCGCTCCGACCACTGTATGAATCTCGTCAATAAACAAGACCGAGTTGGGCTTGTCCTGGAGCGCCCGCAGCACGCCTTTGATCCGCTCCTCAAACTGCCCCCGAAACTTGGTTCCGGCCAGCAGCAGGCCCATATCCAGGGCGTAAATATGGACATCTTTCAACATGTCCGGCACGTTGCCGGCGTGAATTCGCGCGGCCAGTCCGTGCACCATAGCCGTTTTACCCACCCCCGCATCGCCGACGAACAGTGGGTTGTTCTTGAGGCGGCGGCACAGCACCTGAACGGTCCGCTCCATTTCCAGTTCGCGGCCAATCAGTGGGTCAAGCTTGCCGCTGGCGGCCAGCTCTACCAGGTCGGTGGTGAAGGCGGCCAGGGGGTCTCGGACTCGCTCTCCGGCTTCGTCGTCCTCGCCGACCATCTCCGGGGCGACATCCTGGTCACGGCTGAGACCGTGGGAGATGTAATTCAATACGTCGAGCCGGGTGATGCCCTGCTGCTCCAGCAGGTAGCGGGCGTAGGAGTCGGGTTCTTCCAGTAGCGCGGCCAGAATATCACCGCTTTCAAGCTGTGCTTGCGCGGCCGCCTGGGCATGCCAAACCGCCCGCGACAGTACCCGGCGGAAGCCCAACGTTTCCTCAGGTTCCAGTTTTACCTTATCGGGCAGTTTTTCCAGGTTCTCGTCCAGATAGGTGTTCAAATCCTGCTGCAACTTCTTCAAGTCTGCCCCGCAGGCGCGCAGGATTTCGCTGGCTCTGGCCTCTCGAGTCAGCGCCAGGAGGAGATGTTCCAGGGTAATATATTCGTTGCGCCGCTGGCGGGCCTCTGCCAGGGCCGCTACCAGGCTCTGGCGGAGCATTTCAGGAATGGTGGGTGTGCTCATTCTGGCTCCATACTACACATTAAGGGAAATTGGGCTTGCTGGGCTAGCTGCAAAACCCGTTGAACTTTGGTTTCGGCAATGTCGCGCTGGTAAACGCCGGCCACGCCCATGCCCCGGTGGTGCACGTCCAGCATGATCTGCACCGCCTCCGTTTCGGGCTTATGAAAAACGGCAACCAGGACCATCACCACAAATTCCATGGTGGTGTAGTTGTCGTTGTGCAGTAAAACTTTGTACATACGGGGTTTGTCCACCTTCTGCCGAGTTTCTTGCTCGGTGGCAACGCCCCCCTCTTCTTCGGGCCAATATTGGGGCACGGTTATTTAATCCACATCTATGCTTGCCGTGAATCTGCGGCTCAATGGTCTCTTGAAGCAAAGCCTGATATTCATTGTATCCAAGGGGTACAATTGGGTCAAGTAAACTATCTGGGGAAGGTGCCGGTTTTTTGAGGCAAAAGTTGAATTGCTGAAATCCTGGGGTCGGTGAAGCCGCTGAAATCTGCTTGATCTTCAGCGCAGTCTGCACCGATTACACTATCTGCGACTCAAGAGGCTAAAAGGTTAAAGTAGGCCAGCAGCCAGACAAAAAAGGGCAAGGTGAGTACAGCCGTTAAGCGCCACCGGCAGAGGGTTATAGGAATCAACTGGCTCAGGGCACAAACACCGTTTCACTTTCCATTAGGATGTCCGGTGTATCCCAGCCTTTCTGTTGCATCAGTTCGTAAAAAGCGCGTCGAAAAATCAATTGAGCCTCAATCGTGATTTTCCCCCCTTCGGAGCGAGCCACAAAAGTATAGGACGATGTGTTTGTTGCCAGCGCAGGTAGGCGTGTGTCTTCGACTAATTGCGTAGGTGTCCAGTAGGCACTCGTTGGGGCAGTCCCTGTCCAGCGCTGTTCCAGAATCTTGGCAAAGTAGACTCCGGGCAGCCCGGTAAAATCACCGGCCCAACCTGGTAATGTCGGTCCCTCACGGAGCGGCAGAGATTGGCCTCGCTGGTCAGTGGCTTTGACCACAAGAATGACCTGGCGTAGTGGTGAATCGGTCGGGAGGTGATGTCCGGTTCCGCTATTGGTAATCTCGACCTCGACCTGGATGAGGTCTTCACTTCGCTCGGCAGTCACCGATAATTTGGCGCTGTTTTGCAGCAAGTTCTGGTCTGATGCTCCGGGCATGCGGTGGCTGAAGATCGCTTCAGGATCACGCTCTAATCCGCCAGCCTCAAATCGAGCAAAGTGACCCGCGTCCGGGTGGGGCATGTGGCAGTCTTGACAGGTCTGGAACAGACCGGACGCCGGATCACCATAAGGACTCGTCCGCCATTCGCCAAAAGAGTTGTAAACGGGCGTGCCCCAGAAGACGCCGAAATGACAGGGAGCACAAAATTCGCTCTGGTTTTGTAGAGGTGAGAAGGTATCTTCGCCGGGAGCGACGTCATCAAAAGGGCCAATGAAAAGTTGATGATCGTCAGGAGGGCGTCGAAACTCAAACGACAACACACCTGGCATATTAGCCGAGGGGAGACCGGTGCTGGGATCGAGCTTTACCGCCCAAATCTTGTGGCAAAAATCGCAAGTCACCCCC
Organism: uncultured Caldilineaceae bacterium; assembly: GCA_964604225.1. Lineage (GTDB taxonomy): Bacteria > Chloroflexota > Anaerolineae > 4572-78 > J111 > DSQQ01. Next base: position 5,532 of record CAZRYD010000266.1, on the reverse strand, counting down.
TCTCTATCAACATCAGTGATTACGTTTGGATCAGTTCCATAGGGATTGTTTACGGCGGCGGCGGGTAGGTGGCATGCAGCGCAATTACCCGTGCTCTCAGGAGAATCGAGCTTATAGCCGGGACCGTAATAAGGTTGGCTCAAGTCGGGCTGGAGCGGCATACGCCCGTAGTCACGTTTATTGACAAAAGCGGTCAAAGGACTTTGGCGACCATAAACGTCCGTACCGTTGTACATGGACAGGAAGCGGGGGTTCGTAGCAGCTTGGGCGTGGACGTCCAGACGCCATTCATCAGAGGGGAGCGTTACGTCTTTTGGGGTAGCAGCGGCATGACACTCAGCGCATTTTGCAGCGGATAGCCACTGATAATGGGAATTATCCACTGCCGGGAGTGACTGCAACTTGAGCACCAAACCCACCTGATTCGGCCAGGCGGTGGTTCCGGCGATGTAGTAGCCCGGTGCGTAAGCTGTTACCATCACCGGGCCATTTTCAGGGACATGCCCCAGGCTGAAGTTGCCCTGAGCGTCGCTCGTAACGACATGGTTTGAAGCTTGGACCCGCACCACGACACCAGACACAGACTGACCCCGATCATCTTGCACCGTACCAACGACCTTAGGTGGAGGACATTCAAAAAGAGCGCCGCACCTGAGCAGGGGATCAGATATGCCGGCCCAAACCGCGCCGGCAGCCAGGACCCCACTCAAAATGATCAAAATTAACCTCTGGCGAGTGCTCATCATTTTGTTTCTATTGGCGTAAGATAACTGGTAAATACGCGCCTTCATCCGGCAACTCGCCCAATCGAAATACGCCTTCACCCTGCGTACCAGCATAGAGCAGAGTCCCATCCGCAGAAATAGTCAGAGCATGCACCGAACGCGTCCGCAGCCCGGTGTTAATCAAACGCCAGGTTTGGCCGCTATCCTCGCTCATAAACACCCCGCTAAACCAGCTTCCGGCATAGACTACTTGAGGCTGGGTCGGGTCTATGACGATAGCCCCGATAGGCTCATTAGGGTCCATCCCGGCGCTGCTATTCTGCCAGGAGTTGCCGCCGTTCATACTTTTGAAAACGCCCTGGTCGGCTGTGCCGGCGTACAGTACATTCGGGTTAGCGGGGTCAAGGGCGAGGGTCATCACCTTAGCCGTGTTACCTAACCCACTGGCGACTCGCTGCCAGTTACCCCCTCCATTGGTGGTCCGAAAGACTCCACCTCCGACAGTGGCCGCCCAGGCTTTATCGGCATTGGTGGGATGGACCACGATCTCCGTCACCGTCAGGCCATCCACTGCCGTACCCTGACGGCGAGTCCAGGTATGGCCGCCATCTGCGGAAGTGAGAATGCTGACGATGGGGGGCGTGTTACATAAAGCTGGGTCGGCACTGGTGGCGCAGCGCCATACCCCAAAACCGGCATATACTTTGGTTGGTGCTGAAGGGGCAAAAGTAATTACCTGCATTCCCTGAAATTTCTGGTTCGTGTCCGGCCAGGATAAGTTCTGTAGCTCTTCTTCATAATTCGTCACCAAAGCCCAGATGGTCCCTCCATCCGTACTTTCAAAGGTCCAACCCCAGTGGGCTGAGGAGAGCAGGATATGGTGGGTGTTGTGGGGATCAACAGTTATTCGCGCTCCCTCGGCAATGGGACGCAGTTCTATCGGATTGATACCTAGCCAGGTAGCGCCGCCATCTATGCTCTTGAACGGCCCGCTGCGCCCATTCGCGTAAATGACTGTTGGAGCCGTCGGATCGACCGTCACATCGGTTAAGTCAGCGCCGGTATAGCCGGTACTGGCCGCAACCCAGGTTTGGCCCCCATCTTCCGACAGAAAATTCCCTCCCCCGTAGTTGTTGATGAAGATGTGTTGGGCATTACGAGCATCTACCTGGAAGTCAATCGGAAAGCCGGGATTGATCCCAGCCGGTCCCCAGCGGCCATCAGCGCTAAATGATTGCCACGACTGGCCGCCATTTTCGCTGCGGTAGAATATTCCCGCACCGCCAGCGTAAGCAATGTTGGGGTTATTGACGGCAAACTCAACCGATTCAATCCCCCGGTCGCCAAATCGTTGCCATTGTCCACCCCCATTGGTCGTCCGATAAATTCCCTGCCCGGCAGGATAGGCATTATTGCCGGCTCCAGCCAGCAGAATTTGCGGGTTCTGCGGATGCATAAACAAGCTGCCGATGTATAGATTTTGCAGTCCACTATTGATCTGAGTCCAGGTTTGACCGCCATTGGTAGATTTGAGGATACCGACGCCGCCGGGCATGTTGGTGGCCGGGTCGGAGTTGGCCGCTTCACGGTCGAAGATGCCGGTAGAGACATAGAGGATGTTGACATTCGTGGGATTAATCAGGACGTAGCGAGCCAGGTTGTCGCCGCGCCAAATGGCCTGCCAGGATCCTCCGGCGTTGGTGGATTTGTAGACCACCCCCTGGACCCGGTCGAACTCCCGGCCCGGCCTCGGCTCGCCGGCCCATTGTTCGCTGCTGATTTCCCCGGCAGCGTAAACGATATTGGAGTTGCCTGGCTGGATAGCAATGCCGCGAATGGTCAAGCCAAAATCCTCGACAATGCCGTTAATCCGTTTTTCCCAGGTCTGGCCTCCATCCGTCGAGCGATAGATGCCCGTTATATTCTGCAACCCGATCCAGACGATGTTGGCGTTGTTCGGATCAATGGTCAGGCAGAAAACGGGGATGGCATCGTTCGAGGGGCCGGTGCGGGCGTCAATCCCGGCATTCAGGGGAACCCAGGTGCGGCCACCGTCGCTGCTTTTATGGACACCGGCCCAGGCATCGGTCACGTACATAATGTCCGGGTTATCAGGCCGCATGCGGATATCGTAACCCAGGCCGCCCAACGGCCCGCCGGTGCGCACCCAGGTAAAGTGGGGGTCGGGAGTGGGCGTCGGCGGGGGCGTCGGCCCCCAAATTTCAACCTCATCCACTTGCACAGTGGCTGAGTTCAAAGACTCAAAGGCAATGGTGCCGCTCAATAGGGGATCAGAATCGGTGTAGCTCATCACCTGCTGCCCATCGACGGAGACGGTCAGGCTCGGGCCGCTGCCGGCGATCTCGACCGTGCGCCAGCCGGTTCCCAGGCCGGAGGCTGTAGCCAGGTTATCAAAGAAGGTATCGCCGACTTGTTTGGACAAATACAGCCCGCTGCCGGTCAGGCCGATAAAGTAGCGCCGGAAGGAGGGCGTGTTGGACATGCGGAAGTTAGCGTGTAGCGCACCGCTATCGCCCACCAGGACCCGGAAGCGAAAGCGATAGTCACCCCACGGCCCCACATCAGGCCTGGCCCAAACATGCCCGGAGCCAGAGAGGACATACCCACCCCCGCTCTGGACGACCTGCCAGCCGGACTCCAAATCCCAGCCGGGGGCTTGGCCGGAGTTGAAGTTTTCGCTGTAGAGCAAGGTCTCCTGGGCCTGTGTTAGGTTTTGACCAGGGGTAACCAGCAGGAGGAGGCAGAACAAGCCAAACAGACCCGGAAGTATGAGCCAAATGATTTTGTTTCGTACTGCCAGGGATGGCAGATTGCTGTGATGAATTTTGTTCATAATGTTCTCCTTTCCATTCAGCGCATCGCCGCACCTCGCCAGCCTTCGATATCAATACCTCCAAGATCACTTTAGGATGATTGGTAGATAAACACTGCCATCCGTTCCAGGTCCGGAGCCGCTTTCGGGTTTAAAGCTATGATAATCATACGCGGTTGTGGTATAAACATTTTGAGCTTCAGTAATCACTAAACTTGCGCTACGCTTGTCGGTGAGTAGCACATTCGTTAGAAGGTATGGACCGTTCCGTCCTGAAATGTAAATCTCACTGCCCTCAAATCGTAGAGATACAGTATTCGCCCCCTTAGTCAAATCTTTAATCGTTAAGCTGTGCGCCACAAAGTTGCCTGCCGTATCAACTAAATCCGCCGACAGACCAAAAGCGCCATTAACGGTGGCATTGATGCCTATATTGATATTCAAAGCATCGTACAGGGAGGGGTTTGATAAACTTGGTTGAGGTGTATCGCTGTAAGATCCATTCAGGCTGGCGCTGCTTGGCGAAATCTGGAAAGCCAAAATTTGACCTCGCTCGAAAGAAGCGCCGCTTGAAGTTGTACCGGTCGCTGTCAGGCGGACTTCCGCATAACCGGGTGCGTTTGGCACTGAATAATTTGCTTGATAGTTGCTTCCACCGGTGGGGGATAAAGTAATTGTTTGTGTTCCACCATTGGTATCCGAGATAGTAGCCTTCACGGTAGCGCTGGTTGGCGCACCTGTGACTAAAGCCTTAATCGTCGCTGTAGCGCCAGGCACATACCAATTCCGGTCTGTTTCGCCAGCCAAGGCAATCGAGCTATCAAAAGCAGCGAAGGTAGTATAAGGGGTACCTTCTGAAGGGATGTTGCCCTGGCCACTCAAAACTAATTGCCACGTTCCAGGTATAGGATTTGGAAATTGGTAGATTGCAGTGTTTGGATCGGCCTGATAAGTCACGATGTTCGGATTATTGGCTGCGTAGGCTGGATCAATAATTTGGTTATTGGGAGCTATTAGGGTTACTGCTACCGTACCCTCTTGCCAATGTGCTACAAATAGAGTTGAATTACCTTCAATTGCAATATTGCGCTTGATCGTTTGCCCAGATTTGATCGTACCATACTCAAAGGGAGTATGCTTGGTCGGATTAGACCCATTCTGGAATACGACCTGTTGTATACTAATACTCCCACAGTATTCCTTTGTTTTATCCATCAAAACAGGTTGAAGACACTCAGAAAAAGCTTTGCTATGGGACTGATCATTACGGATAAAGTAGGAACGAGGGCCAAAAGCTGTGGCATGAACTTCGTCAGTTTGGAAACGATCAATATTACCTCGAATACTTAAAAAAGTTCCCAAACCACTTAGCGTTTCAACAAAACCGTCGTCCTCTAGTGGGATAATATTATTCGTCACCCAACCCAGATAATTCCGTGAAGATAGAGGTGCGTTACCGACAATCCAATGGTAATCTACATCCTGTGGTTTATTATGTTGCGAATTAAAAGCTATCATCCCAACTACCGTCATATCACAGAGTGCCTTATGATAATTGCAGACTAAACCTAGACTTCCACCATTTACAGCAAACAGAAGCAAATCAGTAAGGACACCTGTATGAGGACTGCCTAAAGTGAATAAGGTTTCTACATCACCCTGATAATAATTACTTTCGATGTAACCACGGCTAACTACCCCGCCCATACTATGAGCTACAACTATCACCTTTTGATTACTTTCGTTGTAGACTTGGTTGATCTGTTGTTTCAAACATTGAGCGTTATCTTCTATTGAAATAGTCCCATCGGGACCACTGGAGAGATGAGCAATCCATACCTCGAAATCCAAATCAAGCCAGTCGGCTAATTCCCCACCTAAAGTACTATTGATACCATTATAAGGGACAATACCCTGAGTTCACTACCGTACACTTTTAAGGAAAGGATAAAAATTTAAGAGACGGCTGTCACC
>CAZRYD010000265.1:0-9577 GCA_964604225.1 uncultured Caldilineaceae bacterium | reverse complement strand
TGGGTTCGTGAAGCTGCACCATTTGGCCGTTCAGGTAAATCGAGCCGCTGTCTTTCTGGTAGTCGCCGTTGAGAATTTTGATGAGGGTAGACTTGCCCGCCCCATTCTCTCCGACCAAGGCCAGCACCTCGCCGGCATACAGGTCAACGGAAACCTTGTCCAGCACTTTGACCCCATAAAAGCTCTTGGTGATGTTTTCCATTCTCAGGAAGGGCTGCTTATCCATCACGACCTCCCCAGGCGCAGGCGCAGTTGGTCGAAGCCGACCGCCAGCAGCAGCACCAGGCCGCGCGCCACTTCTTGATAATAAGAGGATACGTTGGTCAGGATGAGACCGTTGTCCAACGTCCGTAAGATAAACACGCCAATCAGCGTGCCGATCAGCGTGCCCTTGCCGCCGGCTAGGCTGGTTCCCCCCAAAATCACGGCGGCGATGACTGTAAATTCCAGGCCCGTCGCCGCCTGGGGTGTCCCCGCTGCCAGTTGCGAAGCCAAGACCATCCCACCCAGGGCTGCCAGAAAGCCGCACAGAGTAAATACAATGAGCTGATAGCGGTTGACCGGAATCCCGGCCAGGCGGCCCGCCGCCGGATTACCCCCGATGGCGTACAGGTCACGGCCAAACGGGGTTTTAGCCAGCACAAAAATGAAGACGGCGTATAAAACCAGCATCAGAATTAGCGAAAAAGGCACACCGCCTATATCGCCGCGCCCCAGGAATTGGAATTGGGGCTGGTTGAGCTGGTTCATCTGGCCGCCGGTGAGCACAAAGGCCAGGCCGCGAATAATCGAAAACATACCCAGGGTGGTGATGAGCGGGTTTATTTTTAGCCGGGTCACCACGAAGCCGTTCAAGGCACCGACCACCGCGCCGCTCAAGAGACCGACGGCCACGCAAGCCCAGATGGGCAAAATCTGGTTGTCCCACAACAGACTGGTCACCACTCCGGCCAGGGCCGCCACCGAGCCGACGGAAATATCCACCCCACCGGCAATCAAGAGAATGGTTTCACCAATAGCCACAATGCCGACCACCGCCAGGGTTTGCCCAATGTTGACAAAGTTCTGCACGCTCAGAAAGTGAGGCGTCAGCAGGGCAAAAATCAGGCACATCACTACAAATACGGTCAGCAGGCTCAGGCCGGTATTCAAACGGAGCCGGGAAAACACCGTCGAGGCAGACCTGGAGACGGCTGAGGGGGTTGACTGAGCCATAGCTTTCTCCAAGATAGAGGCGAAGACCCTAAAAGTCTCAAAGACCTTTAGGGTCTGGAACATTAAACCTTATTATTTACAGCCGGTGGCGTCAGGATAGAGTTCACACAGATTATCTTTGGTAATAAAAACGTGGTCTACGTAAATTGAAGGGGGCAAGGGTTTGCACTCCAGGGCATCTAGCATAGCCGGAATAATCTTGAAACCATACTTTTCGGGGAAGTAGCCGGTTGCGCCCAAGTAAATGCTGCCTTCCTTCATTATCTCTTCCTGGCCGGAGGGATCGGCGCCCTGGCCGACGACAATCGCCTGGTCTTTGCGATTGGCCGCTTCGAGGGCTGCGATAGTGCCCAAGGCCGTGCCGTCGTTGATGGTCATGCCGACGATGTGTTCGGCGTCGGGGATTTTGGGTAGAGTGTCGCCCACGACCTTGAAGGCTTCATCCTGGGTGTTCTTGCTGTCGAGACGGAAAACCATATCATCGGGGACTTTGGTTTCGAGGTTGTCTTGCAGACCTTCCAGCATCCCTTGCATGCGGGCAGCGGGGATAGGTCCGGATTGGGGCAGTTCCAACAAGAGGATGGCATCAACCTGACCCTCCCAATTTTCCTTGGCCCACGCCGCCGCGGCTTCACCGGCCAGACGGCCGGCTTTGTAGTTGTCGGCTCCAAAGAAGGTTGCGCCGGGCATGGGGATATCAATGGCAATAACCGGCACGTTGGCCGCGCGGAACTTGTCCATCATGACGTTGCCGAACTTTTCGTCGGTCTGGAACTCGATGACGCCGTTAACGCCCTGGGTCAGGAAACTGTCAGCGTTGGCCAGGGCGGTCGCGCCGTCCAGCTTATTGTCGGCCAGCACTAACTCAATGTTGCCGGCTTCTTTGGCGGCGGCTTCGATGCCCTCGCGCACCAGCTTGGTAAAGACGATGTCTTCGGTCAGGTTGGCAAAGCCGATTTTATAGCTGTCTTTCATGGTGGAACAGGCGGCGGCTTCGGCTGGTTTTTCAACCTCAACGGTGACCACCTTTTCAACCTCAACCGTCTCTTTGACCACGACGGTTTCAACTTTAGTGATGGTTTCAGGGGTTGGGGCTGCGCCACAGGCGGCGATAACCATCAGCACCAGTGCGACCAGGCTGAACAATAGCGTAACCTTGATAAGTTTAGAGCGATTCATGGAGAAATCCCCTCCTACAGTAAATGAGTTGAATAAATTTGGCTATGAGACCCATGGCCGGGTCATAGCAAGATACCGATGTTGCTTTAAAGCGACTCTTAAACCAGCGTAATTTTGCTTATGGTTCACCTCCCTTGCAGATTTTTGGGCTCAGGGACGAGCTAAGAGGAGGCCGAATGACCCCGGCAGAATGAGAAGCGTTGGTGGGATAATTTTTGAAAAGAAAGGGGGAATGGGGCTGAAGGTTGAACTGGGCTACAATAGCCGCCGCGTCGGTAGAAGCGAAAGGCTTGGTCTGGCGATGAGGGAAATCGGCTGAGGTTACCGATCTTACTACTGAATCTACCGCCAATTTGTGGTAATTCGTTGAGGCGTAAATCGATGCTGTCACAGCTTTATTCCTCATTGAATATTGGTGAAATTTATTGAAACTTTTTGAAAATTGTCGGTTTAATTTATCATAGCTGTTGAAACTTGTCAAATAAAACCCAACAGGATTGATTGACGAGTTTTGAGGGTCGTGTTACAATGATTTCGAAAAAATTCGTTAAGTTTCAGCAAACGATACCATGACCACCTTTGAAAGACGGCAACGTATCCTGGCCCTGCTGCGGGAACAATCAAACGTTACGGTTACCGAGCTGGCCAAAATGCTGGCTGTGTCCGAAGGGACTATTCGTAATGATTTGACCGCGCTGGATGAAGCCCAGCAACTCATGCGGGTGCGCGGCGGGGCGGTGATGCGCGATAACCACCAGGTGCAAACCCCGGCTCTGGCTGCCAAGGCTCGCGTAAATGCCACGGCCAAACAGCGCATTGCCCGCTGGGCGGCTGATATGGTCGAGGATGGGGACTCGATTCTGCTGGATGCCAGCACCACCGTTTTTCACATGGCTGCTTTTTTACAAGATCGCCGCAATGTGACCATCATCACCAACGGCCTTGAAGTGGCCCGGACGTTAGCCGCCAACCCGGCCAATACGACAATTCTGATCGGGGGCGTCCTGCGGGCCGATGGAACCTCGGTGACCGGGCACTTGGGGGAGAAGATTCTCAAGGATTTGCACATCAAAACCGCTTTTGTCTCCTGTTCCGGCTTTACGCTGGGGGTAGGCTTGACCGAGCTTGATCTGCAAGAAGCCCAACTGAAAAGCCATATGATTCGCTCGGCCAGCCGGGTGGTCGCTTTGATCGACTCCAGCAAGTTTGGCCAGGCCAGTCTGGCCCCGTTTGCCACAGTCGAGCAAATCGCCCATATCCTGACCGATAGCCCGGTTGACCCGGAGACACTGGAACACTTGCGCCAAACGAATACGACCCTGACGGTGTGCGGTGAAACCACCGCCACCTCATTTACGCCGTTGGATACCCAACGCACCCACTACCGCATTGGCTTTGCTAACCTGAGCGAAGACATTCCTTTCGCCGTCGATGTCCGGCGCAGCCTGGAGCGGGCGGCCAAAGAGGCCGGCAATATTGATTTGATTGTGGCCGACAACCAACTGAATGGAGAGGTTGCCTTGCGTATTGCCGGGCATCTCATTGGCAAAGGAGTCGATTTGGTCATCGAATATCAGATTGACGAAAAAGTGGGCAACTTGATTATGAACAAGTTTCAGCAAGCCAATATTCCCGTTATCGCCGTGGATATTCCGATGGTGGGGGCCAGCTTTTTTGGAGCCGATAATTATCAGTCCGGGCACATCGCCGGAGTGGCCCTGGGGAATTGGATCAAAAAAAATTGGGCCGGGCAGATTGACCGCCTGATTGTGCTGGAAGAACCACGCGCCGGCGCGTTACCGGCCTCGCGGATTCAGGGGCAGCTTGACGGCTTACAAGCCGTTATTGGGGAAGTTCCGGCGGCCAAGAAAACCTATTTAGACAGCGGCAATACCAGTGAAATGAGCGAACTGCAAATGGCCAAGGCTTTGCTGGATCAGCCTGAGGCTCATAAACTGGCCGTTATTTCATTCAATGATGATGCGGCCGTCGGCGCGCTGGCGGCGGCCCGCAAAGCCGGCCGCGAGGCGGATGTGATTATCATTGGCCAGGGCGCTGACCGTATGGTTCGCCCGGAAATTCGCCGGCCCCATTCACCCATTATTGGCTCGACCACCTTTATGCCGGAGCGCTACGGCGAAAAGTTGATTGACCTGGCCCTCAAGATTCTGCAAGGTAAACCTGTCCCCCCGGCGGTTTATACCGACCACACCTTTATCAACGCCAAGAACATTGATCTGTTTTACCCCGAGTAGATTTAAGACAAAGACATAATTGTAGGACGAAAGATCGCCGTTTCCCCTTGACAATAATGATATAATTGAGGTATATCATCTGGGGGAAACGGCATGTCAACCAGCCTGAAACATTACCTGACGAGCATCGAAAATACCCTCAAGGCCGGCAATGCCACCGAGCATACCCACCGGCCCGCCCTCAAAGCCCTGCTTGAATCCCTCGATTTGCGGATTACCGCCACCAACGAACCCAAGCGGATTGCCTGCGGCGCGCCCGATTATATCCTGACCCGCGACGGCTTGATTGTGGGCTACATCGAGGCCAAAGACGTGGGTAAATCGCTGGCCGAAACGGAGCGCAGCGAGCAGCTCAAACGCTACCGCCGCGCCCTGGATAACCTGATCCTGACCGATTATTTGGAGTTTCGCTGGTACGTGGGCGGCGAGCTGCGCCAGGAAGCCCAGCTGGCCCAGCCCCAGGCGGGCGGCAAGCTCAAACCGGGCCAAGACAGCGTGGCCTTGCACAAGACGATTGAATTGATGGCCAAGATTGATAACACCATTCCCAACTGGCCGATTGAGTAGTCGTTAAAAAATATAACCAGTCGTTCGGGTGTCTGCAAAAGAGGACTGGAGAGGATGCCGGAAAAAGCGAAGGCCAGGCGCGAGAGGAAACCATCATCTCCGGTTCTTAGGGGAGGGGACAGCGGCGACGCTCGCCCCCTTACCCGACCAACCACACTTTGCTAGTGAAGTCGGTTTTAATTGTGTCTGACTTCGCCCAACCGCAGGCAGGTGAAACGGAGGGCGTTGGGCGGTATTGAAAAGAATAACAAAGCAAATTTACTCTTGATGAATACAAAAAAAAGGCTAACCTTCCCACTATTCAATACAGTCGTCTGTTCTGTCTTCGGAGGGCTAATCGGTTACTACGTCTCTCGGTTTGAGATAAGCATTTTTGTAGGGGGGCTGAGTGGATTGACACTTGGCTTGATTGCCGAATTATTGCTGGGTCAATTGAACGTAACGCATTGGCTGTACCAAAGACGGGTCTTGCTGGTAACAATATTAGAAACACCTATCGCAATTTTCGTAGTTGGACCCTATGCTTTCGTAATTGTTGAGACGCGTCCCGACCCACACCCTGTCTGCTGTGAGACCCCCCTTGAGTACGGGGCAGAGCAATACGAAACGGTTCTTATTCATACAGAGGATGGGATTGCCTTGGCAGGCTGGTATGTACTGCCGCAGGAGACGCCTGGAGCGGTAATCGTATTGTTACACGGGGGACGTGGCGACCGGCGTGGAACCCTCTGGCACGCCCAGCAATTCATTCAAGCTGGCTATGGCGTATTGCTCTATGATCAACGTGCTATGGGAGAATCTACAGGGGAGATGGCCTCTTTTGGATGGTTGGATGGTACTGATCTGCTAAGGGTAGTGGAGTACTTAGCCAGTCGCCCGGAGGTGGACCCGGAGCGCATCGGGGTGGTCGGGCTTTCGCTTGGAGGGCATATAGCCCTCAATGCGGCGTATCTGGAGCCAGACCGAATATCAGCCTTGTGGCTGGATGGTGTCAATGCTCAACGAATAGAAGATTTCCCTATAGCAAATAATAATGGGGAGCGTTTTGCGACGGTGATAAATGGGTTGATCTTGAAGATGGCGGAATTTCACCTGGGACGTTCGGCTCCGCCTGCTTTTAGGCACATTTTAGCCGAACTTCATCAGCCTCAAATAATGCTGGTTGCCAGTGGGTTAGAAGATTTCGAGCATCGTGTAAACCAAAAATATCGTGGTTTGGTCGGAGCAAACACGCAGATATGGTTTATTGAAAATGCCTGGCATGTGGGTGGCCCAGGGGTTATCCCAAATGAGTACAGCCGGCAGATGTTGGAGTTTTTCAGGACATCGCTGGAGAAATGAGTTAATAACCTCAGTTCGGAGTTTTTATTTTCTTGACAGGATTAACAAGATTTACAGGATAAAAAAGTCCAAAAATCTTGTTAATCCTGTAAATCCTGTCCATTGTAGGCAAAACATCGAACTCAGGTTAATAGTAAAGGGATTGGGTAGTAAAGGGTTAAACGGTCTAAAGACCAGCGTATTCGCGATATGACGGGACTCCGGTTGTACAATCGGTGGCAATCTCAATCCGTTACCGCCCAGCTACTGCGTCGTGTGCCCTGAAAGTCATCGTCTGCTCGCCGGTCCTACGGGAGGAGAGGGCGGTCGGAACCGGGACGGGGAAGTCGATGGGAGGTGTCATCGTCGGTGTTTATTGGCACAAATGGCCGGTATTGAAATGCCGGCCATTTTGGGGTGCTTTGGAGCTGCCAGACTCTTGGCGGCTGAAGAATTCACGGAGAAGAAAATGGAGTCTAAAATTCTTTATCAGGAACTTGCCGCCGGGGCCGAAATGGTGAGCCGGTTGGTAGCAGGTATAACCCCCGACCAAGCCCGCTTTAAGCCAAATCCCGCAGCCTGGTCGATCCTCGAAGTGATTTGCCACCTGTATGACGAAGAACGGGAAGACTTTCGCCAGCGCCTAGATATTATGCTTCATCGTCCCACCGAAAAATGGCCGCCGATTGATCCTGCCGGCTGGGTGACCGCCCGGAAATACAACGAGCGTGATCTGGCCGAGACGCTGGCCAACTTTGTGGCCGAACGGCAGAAGTCGCTGGCCTGGCTGGAGGGGTTAGCCAGCCCCAATTGGGAGACTGAATGTCCCACGCCGTTTGGGGTGATGCCAGCGGGGGATATGCTGGCCGCGTGGGTGGCCCACGATCAGTTGCATCTGCGCCAACTGGTGGAACTGAGATGGGCCAGAGTGCTCCAGCTTGTCGCGCCGTATGAGGTGCGCTACGCCGGGGAGTGGTAAGGGGTCAATGATACCCCGGTAGGTGGACCCGCTGGGATTGCTCATAATCATTCGCGATCAGTACCAGGTCGGCGATATCCACTGTGCCATCGGCGTTGAGGTCGGCGGTGGAGTCAGTGCTGCCAAAGCGGCCGGCCAGGAAGGCTAGGTCGAGAATATTGACCAGGTCATCGCCGGTGACGTCATAGCTGGTTTGAGCGGCGGCGGAATAGAAGTCCACCTTGATCTGGTTATTGTCCTCACTCGCACTGGCCGGAGCGGCGCTGCCACAGATGGCGGTGTGATCGCCCAACACAGTCACCGTGCCCAACCCGACGCCGCTGGCCACATAGACCCGGTTGGTCAGCCGGTCAATCGCCAGGCCCTCGCCCGGCTGCTGGCCGACATTCTGCGCCCACGGAAAATGGAAATAGCCGCCCCAGCCCTTGGGGATAAACAAGGCTTGATTGGTTTCGCTGCCGTCGCCGGTCGAGGTCGTCGTCCAGAGGTGGCCGCCATCCCCACTGGGACCCAGGCCGGGATTGGCCGCAAGCACCCGCAGCGGGACCGGCCGGCGCGGATTGCCCAAGCCCCGGTTGAAGGCCGCCCAGCCCAAAAATTGATCCGGCACGCCCCTGCTGGGGCCAATGGCGACAATGCGGTGCGGGCCGACCGTGGCCACGTAGATAATGTTGCGCAGCTCGTCTACGGCGATGCCGTAAGGCTGGCTGCTGTCGTACAGGCTGACCACGCGGCTGACCGCCGGGCCGTTCAAGACGGTTACGCTGGCGCTGCCGAAGTTGCCGACGTAAACCTTGCCGGTGACCGGGTTGGCGGCCAGGTGGAAGGGCTGGTTGAAGCTGCCGGTCAAAGTGGCGGCCACCGTCCGGCTGGCCGCATTGATGACCGTGACCGAACTGTCCAGGTTGTTGGCGACATAGACCAGGTCATGCACCGGATCATAGGCTACGCCCCACGGCCCGGCGCCGGTGGCGAGCGGCGGCAGGACGCTAAAGCCGGTGGCGTCGCCGTTGGCCTGGATGGGCGTCACCTGGTTGGTCTGATAGTTGGTGACCCAAATCAGGTTATGCGTAGGATCGTAGGCCAGGCCGTTGGCCGAGACGACGCCGGGGATGGTCTGTAAAACGTTGTCGTTGTTAGTGTCGACCACCGAGACGCTGTCGCTGCCGAAGTTGGCCACGTAGAGCCGCTGCCGGGTGGGATCGAGGGCTAGGCCGCGTGGCTCGTTTTGCACGGTGAAGGTGTCGAGCAGGCCGGGGGCGCAGGTGTGGGCCGGCAGCGGCGGCGGAGGTGCTCCGGTATCGACGCCGACAAACAACTTGCTGACAAAGCCGTTGCCGTAGCCGCCCAGGATGGTATCAAAAGCGCCGAACGTGGTCGGGAAGTTGGACGACTGGGTTTCGCCGACGACGTAAACGTAGCCATTGCCATCCTGGGCCAGGCCATAGCCGTAATCGTGGTTCGAGCCGCCCAGGTAGGTGGCGTAGACTAGGCCCGTGCCGTTGGGGTTGAGCTTGGCCACAAAAGCTTCAAAGTAGGGGGCGCAGCCCTGGCAGGTGGGGGCATAAGCGTTGGGGGTGGTCGGGAAGTTGTTGGCGCCGGTAAAGCCGACGACGTAGGCGTTGCCGGCAGCATCTACGGCCAGGTCCCGTCCATCCTCTTCGTTATTGCCGCCCAGGTAAGTGGCATAGAGCAAGCCGCCGCCGTCGGGGGCCAGCTTGGCTACAAAAACGTCGTTGCCATAAACGTTATAAGTGGTATCAAAGGCGTCGGGCGTGGTCGGAAAGTCGGGCGAGTCGGTCCGGCCGGTGAGGTAGGCGCTGCCCAGACTGTCCAGGGCGATGGCCCGACCACCTTCGGCTTGGCTGCCGCCCAGGAAGGTGCTGTAGATTAGGCCGCTGCCGGCCGGGTTTAGTTTGAGCACAAAGGCATCGGCCAGGGCCATGCTGGTATCCCAGGCGCCGGGCGTGGTGGGGAAGTTGGGCGAGCTGGTGTAGCCGGTGAGGTAGGCGCTGCCCGTGTTGTCAACAGTAATACCGTGGCTGGACTCGTCGGCGCTGCC
>CAZRYD010000264.1:5994-9616 GCA_964604225.1 uncultured Caldilineaceae bacterium | reverse complement strand
GGAGGAATATTATAGAACTAATGTTCTAAATTGTCAAATTGAGAACGAGGCCTCTTTAAATAAATTTTTCAAATATGGCCAGGAATTCAGATGGATGTGCTCTCGATCTCGAGGCTCCATTTGTGCAGGACGCCTACGTCAATGCGAGCGCGGTCTGATACCCGCAAAAGCCAGAAGCCTTCCATCGGTAGGCCGACCAGCGAGCTCAACTCACCGGGCCGCTCCGAGTCGTACGCGGCAATCAGGTCATCCTGCGAACCCCCCTGTCGAGCGTGCAGAACAGCGCGCTGTCCGGTGGGGGAGAATAACTCGACCAGCAAGTCGCCAATATAGGTGTGGGTGATTTCAACATTCACCTTGATGCGGCGGACAATGCCAGAGGCAGAAATGTTGATCGTACTCGAAACCCCGCCGGCCTGATTGTCGGGAATGGCCAGGTTGGGTGACTGCTCGCCCCGCACAATTTGCGAGGTCACTGTCTGTCCGACCCGGAAGGTGATCTGTTCGCCGGGCTCCGAAATGTCTGAAATAACGAGGCCAGACTCCCGGCCATCCCACTCCCGCGAATGTGGATTGGAAGTGCTGGACAAGGCCACACCCGCCACTGCTCCGAATAAATCGCCGCTATCCCCCTGGTTATTGGGATTATTTTCCAGGTCGCGCCGGCCGTCAGCCTGGAGCAGGGCACATTGATAATGCTTACTGGCCGTACCCTGCTGAAACTCGTTGGAGCCGAAAATGTCACAATGGTAAACAGCCAATCCGCTGTCCGGCGCCGCCCGATCCAAGTCGATTTTGGTTCGGTTTTCCACAATTAAGTACTCGTTTGGCTTACTCGCTCTGTATTTCATCACTACGTCATAGCGGCCATGCGCTGCCTCGTAGGTGCCTGGCGTATTCAGGTCGATCACGGTGTCGCACCAGCCGGCCAGATCCCGCAAATAAGCGCAGACGGGTGCGGGACTGCGGCCAAAATCCAAATGGTTGCCCGAACCCATCAGGCAGTAATGGCCAATGCCGGAGCTGTCCTGGTCGTCACCTTCGCGGCTGCCATAATCGTACATATCTGGAAACCGGCAGAGTAAATGACCATTTTCGTGGCAAAAGGTGCCAATGGACAACTCAAATGGGTTGCGGCCCAGTCCGGTTAGCAAATAGAGATTGGTGCGCATCAAGCCAAACTGAAGGTTAATGAAGGAGTTATGCGGCCAGAGTTCTCCCTGATAGACACTCTGTCCGGCGTAGAGGATGTTCAGGGCGTCAATTATCCCTTCATTCTGGGAGTCAAACTGGGTAAGGTCCAGCCCGGAGGCGACGGCCAGGTTCA
The DNA here is from genome assembly GCA_964604225.1 of uncultured Caldilineaceae bacterium. Lineage (GTDB taxonomy): Bacteria > Chloroflexota > Anaerolineae > 4572-78 > J111 > DSQQ01. The sequence goes on along the minus strand of CAZRYD010000264.1, from coordinate 8,289 downwards.
GAGCTTCCTCGACCAGCAGATTGTTAAGATAGTGCTGCCGGTTTTGGCTAAGGGTGAACGGACCGACGACCGTATTGGTATAATCGAGTTTGCCGTTTGAGACACGCTGAAAATACTCTCTAACCGAACAGATATTGCCGTTGCGGGTATAGTTGGTCCCGTTCAACATCTCGTCCACATCGGCAGCAGTAGTGGTACTGGTAACATCCTGAAAGTTTACCAGGATTGTCAAGCCGCGTACCTGGCCAATAGACAGTTGCCGGCCCGCCAGAAGCCCCTGGTTTGGGCCGAACGTTCGAATAACGACGTCCATAGCGGCGGCTTCCGGCGGGTGGTGCAGTTCCCGTGCCTCAATGGTTGCGCGCTTGACCGCGGCTGACTCTTGCAGGTGTCGCACCAAGTGGACTGGTGGTGGTTGGTCGAGTGGGACTCCGGTCGAAACCAGGCGGTTGCCCGCCAAGTCAGCGTAGCAGAACAGCCCGATAGATTTGTCGTAGACCACAGTATAACCGTCGTTGTTTTCGTACCGGGCGTAATGCTCATCCCCAAAAACTCGCAGCCGTACATCCGGCCCGTTCTCCTGGGGGAAGTTTAATAGTTCTCCAAAGATTGCGCTCATGGTTTTGTTATTACCTCCATTTCATTTGGTTGATAAACCCGTTCAATTATTGAGAGACCCACTAACCTTGGGGAACAATCTCGTACTAGACTATCTGCCAGTTGGCACAACCAATTCGTGAGGGTAAAACAACCCGGTCAAGTTTTCCGGTCTGTAAGCTGGGGAAATCTTGCTATCCTCATAGCGCCGCTTCACGCTGGCATGCACAAGCTCAAACCCATTAGTCTGGGCTCCAATTGGTCTGATGTAATCTCCCAACAATCTAAAGATGCCTGTTTTTGAATTTCGAAGTTCACCCCGAATGTTCTTATCAAGCTTTACACAGATGTTATCTGTAATATATTCTTGAGCAAAGGCAAGGCTGCAGGCTTCGGCCTTTTCTTTCATCCATATAAACGCAATATCAGATAAACCCCTATCAACGTATCCACCGCCCACATTGGAATGCGTTCCGGCGAACCAAACCTGTTCCAGAATCTGGTTTTCTGCGTCCGGCTGTTTTTCCCAAAGTGTAGGCTCGAAATGTTTGCGCCGTTCGTCTATGGCCATGGCGTGATAAGCGTTTTCAACTATTCTACTGAGCGTGACATCATGGAATTCATGGTAACGTTTCGTCAGATGCCGTAATAAGGGTCCAAAAGGAATACCTAAGCTACCGACTGTGTCCCAAACCCCCAAAAACTTGATAGTAAATTCTTCTCTTGAGTAGTCTTTTCTGAATTGTTTTGCCTCTTCTCCATTCGGTTTAGAAGCCTCGTCTCTTCGTCGATAGAGATCGTATGCTTCTTTGAATCGGGCGGCATGCCTCTTGTAAAGTATGCCACAATTACGCATTAGCCCGGCAATACTTCTTGCGGTGTAAGCTCCCCGGCTAAAACCAAAGAGAAATATTTTATCACCCTCATGGTAGTTGTCAACTAGAAAACAATACACGTCCTCTATATTCTGGGTTATTCCAATACCAAAGGCGCCTCCAATCAGTTGTTGCCCCCAGTAGGTCCCAACCCCTGGATGATAATAAACAACCTGGTGGGTCCCATCAGGGGCTATGGGTGCAATTGCCCGGGCCATATGGACAACATTGCTTGGACTAACTTTCCCCCTGTCTTTGTGATCACGGTTACTCCATGTTCCATCGCAACAAATTATGATGTGTTTTGACATTTTTATTTGCCTCCCACATCGAAGTTTAGCCTACATGGCTCAATTTTCGCTCAATTTTTACTCAAAACTAGCATTTTTAGAGCGGATGTCAGCAATTTTCTAAATGGAGGCAGCTCAGGCGTCAAAATTGTAGGGGAAGCCAATGGCAGTGAAGATATGCTGGAGCCTATAAAGCAGATGCAACGATAACAGAAAGCGATGTTACCCTGATCATCCAATCGTTGTTCAATGGTGCGGTTGGGGTGGTCACCAAGGATGTGGCTGCCGCTGAATTAAGACAAATTGTGAATCGAGCGGCTCAAAGGCAACGCGCCTTATCGTCAACGATCATCGATGTCTGCTAATTCTACCTAACCTCTTTCATACTCAGCCCGATACGCCCCCGCTGAGCGTCAATTTTGACCACTTTGACCTTAACTACATCGCCCACACTGACCACCTCAAACGGGTTTTTGACGTAGCGCTCGGCCAGTTGGCTGATGTGGACCAGCCCATCCTGCTTGACCCCAATA
>CAZRYD010000264.1:0-5894 GCA_964604225.1 uncultured Caldilineaceae bacterium | reverse complement strand
GTAGCGCTCGGCCAGTTGGCTGATGTGGACCAGCCCATCCTGCTTGACCCCAATATCCACAAAGACGCCGAAATCAACCACGTTGCGGACGGTGCCGGTCAAAACCATGCCTTCCTTCAAATCGTCCAGCTTCAACACATCCTGGCGCAAGAGCGGTGGCGGCAGCTCGTCGCGGGGATCGCGACCCGGCTTGGCCAGCGACTCCAGGATGTCGGCCAGGGTTGGTTCGCCCACCTCCAGCTTGTAAGCCAGCTCGGTTAAGTTGCCTTTGCGCAGCGCCTCGATTTTGCTGGGGAGGTCTTTCTCGTCGCCGCGCACGTTGAGGTAGGCAAACAGCCGCTCGACCACCGGATAGCTCTCCGGGTGGATAAAGGTGTTATCCAGGGGATGCTCGCCGCCGGGAATTTTGAGAAAACCGATGGCCTGTTGGTAGGTTTTATCGCCCAGCCCCTTGATCTGGCGCAATTCCTCGCGGCGGCGGAAAGGCCCGTGTTCCTCGCGGTGTTTGACCATCGCCTCGGCTACCCGGCGGCTGATCCCGGCCACGTAGCTGAGCAGCGCCGCGCTGGCCGTGTTGACATCCACCCCCACGTGGTTGACGGCGCTCTCGACGACCGTATCCAGGCTTTGGGCCAGTTGTTTCTGGTTGACATCGTGCTGGTACAGGCCCACGCCCATAGATTTGGGATCAATCTTGACCAGCTCGGCCAGCGGGTCTTGCAGGCGGCGGGCGATGGAAATGGCCCCGCGCATGCTCACGTCCAGGTCGGGGAACTCGGCCCGGGCCAGGTCGCTGGCGGAGTAGACCGAAGCGCCGGCTTCGTTGACCATCACATAGGAGATTGGAGACTGCGAAGCGTCCCTTTGGGATTTGGTTTCAGCGATGACTTCGGCGGCCAGGCTTTCGGTTTCGCGGCTGGCCGTGCCGTTGCCGATGGCAATCACGTCGGCCCCCTGCTCGATGAGCTTGAGCAGGACGTTTTTAGCCTCGGTCCATTTTTTCTGAGGTTCGTGGGGATAGATGGTGACGCCGGCCAAAAATTTGCCGGTTGGGTCCACCAGGGCTACCTTGCAGCCGGTACGAAAGCCGGGGTCAACGCCGATGATCGTTTTGCCGCGAATGGGCGGCTGAAGGAGAAGTTGGCGCAGATTGGCGGCAAAGGTGCCAATGGCGTGCTCGTCGGAGGTGTCGGTCAGTTCGCCGCGCAGTTCGTTTTCGATGGAGGGGGCCAGCAGCCGTTTGTAGCCATCGGCGATAGCTTGGCGCAGGTAGTCGGTGAAAATGGAACGGGGATTGCTGATCATGCGGCTCTGGATGCGCTGCACCAGCTCCTCGTCTGGCCCATCTAGCTTGACCTTGAGAATGCCCTCACGCTCGCCCCGGTTGAGGGCCAGCAGCCGGTGGGGGGGAATGGCGCTCAACTTTTCTTTGTAGTCATAATAGATTTCGTAGACGCCGCGTTCATCCTTGGCCTTGTCGGCTGCGCTGACCACCAGCCAGGCTTCCTGACGGGTGCGCTCGCGGACGCTGGCGCGGGTATCGGCCTCTTCGGCCACGGTTTCGGCGATGATGTCGCAGGCCCCGGCCAGGGCATCTTCCACCGTAGGCACGTCGTCGTTGAGATAGACTGCCGCGATTTCGGCCAGGTTGCCTTTGGTCAACTCCTGGGCCAGCATGGCCTGGGCCAGCGGTTCCAAGCCGCGCTCGCGGGCGATGGTGGCGCGGGTGCGGCGCTTGGGCTTGTAGGGTAGGTAAAGGTCTTCGACCGCTTGCAGGGTGTCGGCGGCCTCGATGCGGCGGCGCAGTTCGTCGGTTAATTTACCCTGCTCCTCGATGCTCTTGAGCACGGTTTCCTTGCGGGCTTCGAGGTTGCGCAGGTAGGTCAATCGCTCCAAAATGGTGCGGAGTTGAGCCTCGTCCAGCCCGCCGGTCACTTCTTTGCGGTAGCGGGCCACAAAAGGCACCGTATTTTCGCCATCAAAAAGCTCGATGGAGCGGGCGGCTTGCTGGCGCTGAATCCCCAACTCATGGGCAATGATTTGGGCAAAATCAATGGACATGCAAAAATCTCCTATCTGGTGGAAGGCAAAAGTTACCCTTTTGCCCTCCGGTTTTGACCGGCCTAGCATAGCACGGAACTGGGTAGGGGGCAAAGCGTTCTGGCCGGGTCATTAGTTTTGACCGTTGGCCTAAATGATGGTAAGTTTGTAGAGTAACCCTTTAAAAATGTCGAGGTGGTGATGGTAAAAATTTACAGTTTGAGCAATAATGCCCTGGTTGGCGAAATTACTGAGGAGCAGTTTCAATTTCTACACGACCATTTTGAGGAGGAGTCCCTGGAAGACCGGGATTACTACCTCAACCAGGTCACCGTAGCTATGCTGGAGGAGCAGGGAGCTGATCCGGGGCTAATTGCGGTGCTGCGCCAGGCCCTGGGCGATAAGGAAGAAATGGATATTCGCTGGGTGAGAGAGTGATTAATGGTGAATGCTGAATTGTTAATGAGATTTTTAGTTCACAATTCGTAAGCGGCTATTTACCATTAGTAAATTATACTACCGCCGGCAGTTCATTACCCGCTTCAACAATCGCCTTTTTGACATCGGTCAGGTAGAGCAGCCCCAACCCGACGACAAAGAAGATAATCAGCATCACAATCGAGGTGCGCTGGGTGCCGGTCAGTTGCAAGACCAGGGCAAACACCACCGGCCCCAGCCACGAGGTACCCCGCTCGCTGATCTCATACAGGCTGAAATATTCCGACTCCCGGTTCTTGGGAATCATCTGCGAGAACAAGGAGCGGCTGAGCGCCTGTGAACCTCCCAGAACCAGGGCCAAAATAGCTCCCAAAATCCAAAATTGAATTTGGGTATATAAAAAGCCGTAAGCATAGATAACCAGCCCGGCCCAGATGACCAAACTGAGCATAATGGCCTTTTTCGCCCCCACCCGTCCGGCGATAAGATTAAACAGGATCGCGCCGCCGGCAGCGACAAATTGGATCATCAACACTACCAAAACCAGGGTGGTATCCGACAAGCCTATTTCACTGGAGGCAAAGATGGTGGCGACGGCAATGATGGTTTGAATGCCATCATTGTAGATGAGATAGGCGATCAGATAGCGCAAGGCCGTGGGGTATTTGTAATAAAGTTCTTTTAGGGTGGTCAAAAATTGTTTGAACCCGTGCGAGAGATACGTTTCGCCGGAGGGCAGCCGGTGCGCTGGCTCGCGCTGCACCAGGTAACGCTGCGGAAAGAGCAGGGTGAAGACTAACCACCACAAACCCGCCCCGGCCAGGCTCAGCCGCACGGCCAGGCTTTGATTAGCCTGACCCAGCAGCCACAACAAACCCAAACTAAGCAGCAGCATCAAGCCCCCGCCGACGTAGCCGTAGGCAAACCCCTTCGAGCTGACCGAGTCCCGCTCATCCGGTTCGGCAATATCATTGAGAAAAGCATTATACAAAACAATGGCCGCGCCAAAAGAGAGATTGGCGATGATGAACAGCAGGCCGCCGAGTATAATTAAGTTACCCTGCACCAGAAAAAGCAGCAGGGTAGCGATGGCCCCGATGTAGGCAAAGGTCAACATGAGCCGCTTTTTCAGGTGGGAGTAATCGGCTACAGCGCCCAAGAGCGGCAGGAAGAAGACCTGAAATCCCACCGAAATCGAGACGCACAAGGGATAGAAGGCCGCGCCTTCCAATTCAAACCCAAATAGGTTGACCATGCCCCCCTGGGCCTTGGCCAGGGCGGTCAGATAGGGCCCCAAAAAGGTAGTCACCACCACGGTACTGAAGGCCGAGTTGGCCCAATCGTACATACCCCAGCCGAAGATTTCGCGTTGTTTGTTCAAAGTATCTCTTTCTGGCAAGCTTTGGATTAATTTATGTTACGACTATCACAAGTCAGAGGGCTGAGAATCACCCTTCGTAGACAATCCGCCCATCGCAAACGGTCAGCACCGGGTGGATACGCTCAAACTCCTCCGGCGGGGTGGTCAAAATATCCGCCGACAACAACACCAGATCGGCCAGCATGCCCACTTTGAGTTGCCCTTTTTGGTGCTCCTGAAATTCGGCGTAGGCGGCGTCGCGCGTGTAACCGGCAATGGCGTCGGCCAGGCTTTGGCGCTGATCGGGCAGGCCGGGCAGCCAGGGCCGGCGATTAAGAGCAGCGTGCAATCCCAACAGCGGATTCTGCGGCGCGACCGGCCAATCGCTGCCGAAGGCCAGCCTGGCTCCAGCCTGGCGTAAGGCTTGCCAGGCAAAGCTGCATCCCCAGCGTGCGGGGCCGACTCGCGCCGGCCAGACGTCGGGGTCATCCGGCGTCTGCAAGGGCACGTGGGCCGGCTGCATCGAAGCGATGACCCCCAACTCGGCAAAGCGGGGCAGATCGTCGGGATGAACCAACTCGATGTGCTCAATGCGGTGGCGGCTGTCGCGGCGACCGTTCTGACGCCGGGCCGCGGCAAAGCCGTCCAGGGTGCGGCGCACTGCCCCATCGCCGGTGGCGTGGACAAAAATTTGCAGGCCCAGCCGGTCAGCCTCACTGGCCATGTGGCTGAAGTGCTCGGCGCTGAACAAGGCCCCGCCGCGATGGCCGGGCTGTTCAGCGTAATCGTCGAGCAGCAGCCCGGTGTAGGTTTCGATGACCCCATCCATAAAAAATTTGACGCAGCCGCCGCGAACCATGTCGCTTTGAAAAGCCTGGCGCATGGCCACGGCTTCGGCCAGGGCCTCGGCCGGGGTGTCGGGCTTGACACTGTACGGGCAGTAGACTCGTAGGCTCAGCTCGCCGGCCTCTTCCAGGGCGGCGTAAAGTGTCAACTGCGCCATGTCGCCATCCATATTGTGAACGCTGGTGACGCCCAGGCTGGCCGCTTCGGCCAAACCCCGCTGGAGCATAGCCCGCTTTTTGGCCTCGTCGGGAGGTGGAATGAGCTCCAAAACCGGATCATACGCGCCTGGTTCGCGTAGTTCGCCACTAGCCAGGCCGTCGGCCGCCCGGACGATTTCGCTGTTGGGGCCAATGGTCTGGCCGTCTGTGAGCAGATTGGCCCGGCGCAGGGCCTCGGTATTGGCCCAGGCGGTGTGGACATCGTAGGAAAAAACAAGGAGCGGACGGTCGGCGACGATGGCGTCGAGATGCTGGCGGGTGAGCGATTGCTGGTTGGGCACGATGCTGTAGTGTAGCCCACGCCCCACCAGCCAGGGTGCGTTGGGGTGGGCGCCGGCAAATTCGTGCAGGGCAGCGGCCAGGCTGTCCAGCGAAGTAACCTGGCCAAGCTGGGCATCGGCCAGTTCGATAGAACCCCACAACAGGTGAAAATGGCTGTCGATAAAGCCGGGGAGCAAGGTACAGCCCTGAGCCTCAATCACGCGGGTGCCGGGTGCACGCCAGGTTATTACCTCAGCGGCGCTGCCGACGAAGACGATCTGACGGCCCCGGATGGCTACGGCTTCGGCCTGGGGCTGGGCAGGGTCGACGGTGTAAACCTTGGCCCTGGTAATGATCAGGTCGGCGGCTTGAGGCATGGACAAAAACTCCTTGAGGCGCAGGGGCTGAAAATGAGTCGTAAGTATAACCCCGAATTTTTTTTCTGGCTAACCCAGAACCTACCAGGATGGCCTGAATTCAAACAGATGTATTTTTGAAGGGTCTCGCCTGGAGCCGCGTAGAAAGGATGCATCCCAATTTTTAGACAGACCCTAAAGGTTTTGAAAACCTTTAGGGTCTGTTACCAAAAATTGGTACTTGCCAACGGGTCAAAAATATGCTATATTGGCCTAGAACAAAAGTTCTAAACAGGCGTTTGAGGGTAGTAAAATGGCTAAAGACAGTTCAATCAGTGTGCGTTCCCACAGCCAGGAACGCGAATGGCTCCTGCG
>CAZRYD010000263.1:8097-9729 GCA_964604225.1 uncultured Caldilineaceae bacterium | reverse complement strand
GGCGATCCGTTCCGGGTAGTGGAAGGTCTCATCATTGGCTGTTATGCTATCGGCGCGGCCCAGGGTTACATTTACGTGCGGGGCGAGCATCGCTCCGGCTACGAGCGTTTCTGTCACGCCGTGACCGAGCTGGAAAAGGCCGGCTGGCTGGGCGACAACATTCAAGGCAGTGGCTTTAGCTGCCGCATTGCCGTGCGGCGTGGCGCGGGGGCCTACGTCTGCGGCGAAGAAACGGCCCTGATCGAGTCGATTGAGGGCAAGCGGGGTTTTCCGCGCCTGCGCCCGCCTTTTCCGGCCAATTTTGGGCTGTGGGGCCAGCCGACGGTCATCAACAACGTCGAAACGCTGGCCAAAGTACCCTCAATTATTGTGCACGGCGGCGGCTGGTATAACTCGCTGGGAACGCAGGAGTCGGCGGGGACCAAGTTGTTCTCGGTCAGCGGCTCGGTGGCCCGGCCGGGGGTGTACGAAGTGCCTTTTGGCGTGCCGCTGCGCCACCTGATTTATGATCTGGCCGGCGGCCTGCCCGAAGGACGCAGCTTGCAGGCAATCTTGACCGGCGGGGCGGCCGGTACCTTTTTGAAGCCGGAACACCTGGACACGCCGATTACCTTTGAGGATTTCAAACGGGTCGGCGGGACCATCGGCGCGGGCACGATGATGGTTTTTGACGACACGGTAGACCTGTGCGACACGCTGACCCGTATCGGCGAGTTCTTTGCCCACGAGAGCTGCGGCAAGTGTTATCCCTGCCAGATCGGCACGCAACGCCAGGCCGAAATATTGCATCGCCTGCAAAACGGCCACAGGCAGACCGATGATGTGGCGACGCTGTTGGAATTGGGCCGGGTGATGACCGACACCAGCATCTGCGGCCTGGGCCAATCGGCCAGTTGGGCCGTCGCCGATGCCATCAAGCGCTGGCCGGAGCTGCTGGCGGTGGCAAATGGGAAATCGCCAGAGGTGGTGGGGTAGGTGAAGCAAAGGTAATAGATAGATGTAAGCGCAGGTTGAGGTTTTGGCAGATATTTCATTCAAGATCGGTCTTCATACCTTTAACTATCGCGTGGCGGCCATCATTGAACACCAGCAGCGGTATCTTCTCACCCGTACCTCGGAGATCGATTTCTGGTTTTTACCCGGCGGTCGGGTGAAAGCAGGGGAGTCAGCCCTCGAAGCCATTGGCCGAGAATTACAAGAGGAATTGGACTTAGCCGGTCAGACGACCCAACTGCGGTGGACCGTTGAGAATTTCTTTACTCTGGGCGGTGAGAGATTTCACGAAATGAGCTTTTACTTTGCCGTGTCGCTGGCGCAGGATACCGATTTCATTTTTCAAGAGTCATTCGTGCGGGAACCGGCTTGGGAGTTTCGCTGGTTTGACTTAGAGGCGATCCAGGGGCTTGATCTACGACCCCAATTTTTGAAATGGAAGCTCTCACAAGCTCATCAGGGGCGCAAGCACATTGTCTTCAAACAAGAAGAACAGGATTATGTGGAAGTCTAAATGATCGAAATCCTGGGCACTTTCTTTCTCATCAGCCTTTCCGGGGTGCTCTCGCCTGGCCCGCTGACCACCATGGCCATTGCCGAAGGGACGCGGCGGGGCAAATGGTCGGGCTGGTGGCTGGC
>CAZRYD010000263.1:0-7997 GCA_964604225.1 uncultured Caldilineaceae bacterium | reverse complement strand
CTTTATATTCGCCAGTCGCTGGCCTGGGGCCTGGGTGGGGTGGCGCTGCTCTACCTGGTCCACTGGCTGGCCGATGCCGGTTGGCTGACCGGTTTAACCTGGCTGACCGGCTCCGGACACGCGCTCATCAGCCCGGCAGTTTACCGTTGGATTATGCTGACCTGTGGCGCAGTGCTGCTCTTTTTTGGCCTTTCATTTGTGGGGGCCGGGTTGAAATTTATGCTGACCGGCGAAGTTGGTCTCACCTGAACGTTTTAGCAGCAACGGCTGGATGAGGAGAAAATCATGACCGATACCGTTACCCTGACCATCGATGGTCAGGCGGTTACCGTACCCCAAGGCGCCACCATCCTGGATGCGGCGGCTACGATTGGTGCGACCATTCCTACCATTTGTTACCACCCCACGCTGACCCCGCCGGCCATCTGCCGCCTTTGTACGGTTGAGGTGGAGAAGCAGCGGGTGCTGCAACCGGCTTGTGTCGCGCCGGTGGTTGAGGGTATGGTGGTCAAAACCAACAGCGAGCGGGTGCAGACGGGGCGTAAAGTCCTTTTGGAGCTGCTGGCCTCGACAGTTGACCTGCACGATGCGCCGGAAATTCAGGCCCACCTCAAGCAGTGCGGGGCCGATGCGAGCCGCTTTGCCGGGGGCGTGTCGCGCCAGAATAAATTTGAGGTTTACAACGATAATCCTTTTTACATCCGGGATTATTCGCAGTGCGTCATGTGCTGGCGCTGTATTCAAGTTTGCGCCGACGATGTGCAGCATACTTATGCTTTAACCTGGGGCGAACGCGGTATCAACAGCCATGTCGCCACCTTTTATAATGAAGATATGCCCGATACCACCTGTGTTTTTTGCGGCAACTGCGTGGGGGTTTGTCCCACCGGCGCCCTCAAGGGGGTTATCGAGTGGCAAATGGAGCAGCAACTTGGCTGATATTTCGGCTATTGTGTCTGATTTAAAATACGGTCGGACCAGATTATTGGAGTCTATCGCGGGTCTCTCGCGACGGGAGCTGACCGGGATTCCCATTTACGAGGGCTGGACGATCAAAGATGTGCTGGCGCACGTGGTTGGCTGGGATCACCGTGTCCTCAAAACGCTGCCTTTGATGCTCCAAGATCGGGCCAGTGAGGTAGCCAGCGTAGAGGTTGACAGCTATAACCGGGAGTCGGTTGAAACCTGGCGGGATAAATCTTTGGCCGAAGTGTTGAGCGAGGTTCAAACCACCCACCGCCGGATTTTGGAGATCATTGCCGGATTGGATCACAAAGAGATTGACCTGCGTCGCGAGCGCCATGGGAAGATCATTACCATCCGCAGCTATGTGATCGATGTGATGATCGAACATGACCGGGAACACGCCGCTGAAATCGAGCTGTGGCGTAAAAATTTGGAGCAAAGCATTGATCCAGACGCGCTCAGAGCCGCCCTGCATCAAAATCGGGCTGATTTTCTGGCCACTATTACCGGTCTCAGCGAAGCCGAATTGCTGGACCAAAGCGCCGCCGGGGAGTGGTCGATTAAAGATGTGGTTGGCCACATCGTCGATTGGGAACGGCTGATGCTGGAGGCCGCCCGCCATATCCACGATCCCTCGCTGCCGCCGGCGCTGCCGGCCGGTGAGGTGACCGACGACTGGAACAAAATTATGGCGGCCAAGCGGGCCGGCGACTCCTGGGAAAAGACCTGGCGTGATTTGACCGAACTGCATCAGGCCGTGGACCGTCTTGTCGACGGCTTGAAAATGGGTGACTGGACCTTGCGCGGACCTTACCCGTGGCCCAACGACCAGGGCACCTTGGCCGAACTCATCTGGCACATCAGCGAGCATTACCCCGAGCATGTGCCGGATTTACAAGCGTGGCGTAATAAAGTGAGGCGTGATACGTAAGGCGTAAGTCCTGACTTCATCACGCTGCACATTTTGAGGTGTTTTCATGTTCAAAGTAAGAGTACTAACACCGGCTTATCTCTTGACCGGAGAAGTTGAAGAGAACAATGCCTTTTTGGGTTGGCTCAACAACAAAGACAAAAACACGCTTGACCTGCACAATGTCGAGGGGCTGATTCTCGACCCCAACGCTTCGATGCCGGCGACCTCAGCCAAAATGGTCACGCTGGCCAAAAGCCAGGTGGTCGGCATTGATATGCTGGATGCGACCGGTCAGCGCACCATCAGCCTGTCAGGCCGAACCCAGGTAGCCGTACTCTATACCAGCCGTTTTATTATTCAGGCTAATCTGCATCCAACGGGGGATATGCCGATCAGTAACATTCCCAATGTGGTCAAAAGCGACTTTGTCCCGGCCAGCAGCGTTAAACTGCACCCGCTCCTGCCTACCCGCAAACTTCCCAGCCTCGAATCCGCTCTGATCCTCTTCAATTGGCGACATATTGATTTTTACCACGCGCGCTGAATGACCGCAGCTAAACCAACTTTGATGAGGTAAAAAATGATAGAACCCTCGATCCGGACTCGACTTGATCAACATGTGATTGCGGCCCAGGCCAGACTCTATCGCGCGGTGGCGGGTGGCTCCTTTGAAATCACCTCCCATTGGGCACGCGGTTTTAGCGGCCTGCAAATCCCTACCTTTAATATTTTCCTGCCCTTAACCCACGAGGGTCTCACCGACGAGACCCTGGCCGATACGGCGGCCTTCTTTTTCTCGCGTGAAACTGTTTATGCCATTGAGTTGGTGCATGATCGCTTCCCGCACGGCCCCGACTATCTCAGCCAGCAGCGTTATCAACCGCTGCCGCCTCAACCGGCTATGTATCTGGCGACGCCTCTGGAAAATGTCCGCTTGAATCCGGCGGTCACGGTTGAACGAGTCGCCACTGTACCGGCGCTGACCGCTTTTTGCTCCTTGTTGTACGCTGTGTTCGATTTCTCGTTGCAGGACCTCATCAAACTCTATTCGGCAGTGCACCTCAAGGAAGACCTGAAAGGCATTATTCGGCATTACCTGGCCTTTATTGACGAAAAGCCGGTTGCGGCAGGGACGATCATCTGTATCAACGGGGCGGCCAGTATTTGGAATATGTGCACGCTCGACGAATATCGGCGGCTGGGGGTGGCGACCACCCTGCTGGAGCGCATGCTCAGCGACGCTGCTGCCAGTGATTATCGCCTGACCATGCTGTACGCCACGCCGATAGCTTATCACCTATTCAATAAGCTGGGTTTTGACCTTTTTGCGCAGCGCCAATGGTTTCTGCCGCCCGAACTTAATTACGAAGACGAGGAGCCAGTGTGAAACCTGTCTACATCTGTGTACCCTATTGGATGGGAGAATTCAATCCACCCAGGGCTGCCCTGGCCCGCCACACCTGGCGGCTGGTAACGCCGGTGCTGCCGGAAGCTTCGCCCACCGAGCGGATGGGGGCGCTCTGCCAGACGCTGGCGACTGAGGTAGCGGCTGTCCGGGCGGCGGGAAACTTACCGGTAGTCATCGCCGGCGACTGCACGGCCAGTATTGGCGTGGTGGCCGGGCTGCAACAGGAAAGCGGCGATTTTACCCTGGTTTGGTACGATGCTCACGGCGATTTTAATACCCCTGAAACCACTCCCAGTGGTTTTATCGGCGGTATGCCGCTGGCTATGCTGTGCGGCTGGGGGGAGCAAACCATTGTTGTGGGAGCCGGAGCCAACACTCACCCGGAGAGCCAGGTGATTCTAACCGACGCCCGCGACCTCGATCCCGGCGAAAAAGAGGCTGTCGCCGCCTCGGCGCTGACCCATCTGCCCCATGTGGCTGACCTGCTCAGCCTTAACTTGCCGGATAAACCGATCTACCTCCACTTTGACAGCGATGTGCTTCGTTTGACTGACCTGGCCGCGGTCAACTATCCGGCTGAGGGAGGCTCGTCCCTGGAAACGATAGAAGCGTCGCTGACCCATCTGGCCACTACGGGCCGGGTGGCCGCTATCTCGGTGACGCTGTGGAACCCGGAGCTGGACGAAGAAGGCAGCGCCGAGGAAACAGTGTTGGGTCTGGTCGAGCGCCTCATCGAACAGTTATAAGGAGCTCCCGGCCATCAAATTTATAGACATCCCCACCGAGCAAACCACGGCCATTACCGATGCTATCCTGGCCTTGCTGGCCCTGGGTTGTGCTCTGTATCTGCCGCAAATTGGCCAGAATGATTCCTGGAAGGCGGCGCTGTGGGCCTGGGCCTTTGGTCTGTTGGCCCTGGCCGCCGGTTTGGGGACTATTGCTCATGGCATCCAAATGTCCAAAGCCGTCAACTGGTGGTTTTGGCATCCCCTCAACCTGGCCTTAGGTCTGGTGGTGGCTTTGTTTGTCGTCGGCGTTATTTATGATGTTTGGGGGCTGGCGGCGGCTCAACGATCCGTGCCGATCATGCTTATTATCGGCGTGGCTTTCTTCGCCCTGACGATGTTTGTTCCCGACATCTTTTTGGTGTTCATCGTCTATGAAGGTATAGCCATGCTGTTTGCCCTGGGTGTCTACAGTTGGTTGGCTTTAACCGGGCGATTGCCGGGCGCAGGCTGGATGGCCGGTGGGGTGCTCGCGACCATCGTTGCCGCAGCCATACAAGCCGGTTGGAACGGCAAAGAGAACCCGCTCACTCTGGTCTGGCAGTTTGACCAAAACGGCGTCTATCACCTCATCCAGATGGTCGGGGTGGTGCTGTTGTTGATTGGAGTACGGACAGCCTTGCTGGCCGGCGGGGTAGAGCCGCAGTAGGATATCTGAGGTGTCCACCGAGGGTTGCCTGTCCTGGCGGCTAGGCCAGGGAAACGCCCGGCTGTTCGCAATGAAAGCCTGATTTTTCAGGCTGATAAGTCCGATCGAGTCGGTTTCTAACCGACTTTCACCTGTTTCAGCCGATGGCTTCTAGCCATCGGCGAATTACTCTAAGGAAGATATTGATGGATTACAAATTCTTGGGCAATACCGGCGTCCAGGTCTCGGCCTTGTGCTTTGGGACCATGTCCTTTGGCGGCGACGCCGACGAAGAAACCTCGGCGGCTATGTTCCACCGCTGCCGCGAGGCGGGGATCAACTTTTTTGACTGCGCCAATGGTTATCAACGTGGCCGGGCTGAAGAAATTTTGGGGCAGCTCATCGCCCCTTGTCGTGACGAAGTGATTATTACCAGCAAAGTCTACTATCCTACGGGCGAGGATCTCAACGCCAGGGGCGCGTCCCGGCGGCACATCATGCAAGCCGTGGAAGCCAGTTTAAAGCGACTCAAAACTGACTATCTCGACCTCTACTTCATCCACCACTTTGACAAGAACACCCCGCTGGAAGAAACGCTCCGCGCCCTGGATGACCTGGTGCAGCAGGGCAAGATTCTCTATCCGGCGGCCAGCAACTTTGCCGCCTGGCAGGTCGCCAAAGCCCTGGGCCTCTCGGCCAAGGAGGGTTGGGCTCGCTTTGAGTGTTTGCAGCCGATGTACAACCTGGTCAAGCGCCAGGCTGAAGTGGAGATTTTACCCCTGGCCCAATCCGAAAAGCTGGGCGTCATTCCCTACAGCCCGCTGGGTGGGGGCCTGTTGACCGGCAAATACGGAGCTGAGCGGCGGCCTGAGGCCGGTCGGCTCGTCGAAAATAAGATGTATCAGACCCGCTATGGGGCCGGGATTGTTTATGAGGTAGCCGAGCAATTTACTGCCTTTGCCCGTGAGCGCGGCTTTGAACCGGCCAGCCTGGCCGTCGCCTGGGTGGCCAGCCACCCCGCCGTGACCGCGCCGATCATCGGCGCCCGTAATGTGGCCCAGTTGGAAGGTTCGCTCAAAGCCGCCGAAATCAACATGACTCCTGAACTCCGCGCCGAAATCTCGGCCCTTTCGCCAGAGCCGCCCCTGGCCACGGATCGGAGCGAGGAGCGGGTGGCGCAATAATTGCGTTTTGATTTACTGAGTTGGTAAGGTAAAATCAAGGGTAGCACGGAGGTTTAAGTGATGTTAGCTCAAGAACATCGCCTGTACACTCACGCCGAGTATTTTGCCTTAGAAGATCAGGCTCAGGTTAAAAGCGAGTACCGGCGTGGCGAAATTATCGTTATGGCTGGGGGTTCGCTCAATCATAATCGCATTGCTGGTAATGTGCATACACAACTCAATCTTGCCCTGGCCGGTAAATCGTGCGAGGTTTTTATTGGCGATATTCGGCTGTGGATTGAGCGTAGGGATTTTTATACCTACCCCGATGTGCTGGTTCTTTGCGGCCAACCCCAATTCGCCGCCGGGCGAACCGACACCGTCACCAACCCCATCGTCTTAATTGAAGTCCTCTCCGAGTCCACCGCTGCCTACGATCGAGGGGACAAATTTCAAGCCTACTGGACTTTGAACAGCCTGGCCGAATATGTACTGATTGACCAGTACCGGGTGCGGGTAGAGTATTTCCAACGGATCAGCGAGAAAGAGTGGCGGTTGCTCGTTTTGACGAAAGAAGAGGACGTTTTGACGCTGGATTCAATTGAAGTGGCTGTTCCTCTGGAACAGATTTATCGCAATGTCGTTTGGGAGGAAGGAATGTAGCCTGGTTCATCACAAAAATAGAGTCTTGTGGTGATTTCTCTATCAAGGTAAACCATTTTGTGGCGACGTGTTTTCAAACGAGAACACGCCGCCTTTGACCATGAGCCGATTACTTTTTATTACCCTACCCGCTTCACCCCCAGCATCACATCCAGCCCATCCACCTTCTCCTTGCGTTGGAAGGCGGCTTCGGGGATGAGTTGGTGATCAATTTCGACGGCCAGGGTTTCGGCTTTGACGTAGTCGGCCCACTGCTTGAAGACACGATGGACTGCGCCCTCGGCCTGGTAGTAGATAGCGATTTTATCGGCGATGTCAAAACCGGCGTCTTTGCGCATGTTCTGGATGCGGCGGACCAGTTCACGAGCCAGTCCTTCGTCGGCCAGTTCGTCGGTGATGACCACATCCACCCCAACGGTGATGACTTTGTCGGCGGCCACGGCCAGGCCCTCGGCGGGTTGGGTTTGGATGAGCAGTTCTTCGGCAGTTAACTCAACCGGCTGACCGTCAACGATCAAGGTGACAGTTTCGCCGGTCAGCGCTTTGGCCGCTATTTCGCTCGCCTCGGCGGCTTCGAGAGTCTGGCGCACGGCGGGCAACTGCTTGCCCAGTTTCGGTCCCAGCAATTTGAGATTGGGGACCACCTTGTAGCTGACCAGTTCCCCGGCTTCGGCCACAAATTCTAACTTTTTGACATTCAACTCGTCTACTACAATGGCCGTCAGTTCATCGGATAACTGTTTGTGGGACAAGTTGTCAGCTTGTCCTACATGCACTAGAGCACGCGCCAATGGCTGGCGTACCTTTATATTGGCGCTGCCGCGCGCGCCCAGGCCCAGGCTGGCAATCTGGCGGGCCAGGGCCATTTGGTCAAGCAGCGACTGGTCAATGGCCGCCTCATCCGCCGCCGGCCAGGGGCAGTGATGCACCGACTCCGGCGCGCCGTCGTCTACCCCACGCACCAGGTTTTGGTACATAACCTCGGTCACAAACGGAGTGAAAGGGGCCAACAACCTGATTAGCGTGGTCAGGACGTGGTAGAGGGTAGCGTAAGCCGCGTCCTTGTCAGTGTCGTGTTCCGATTTCCAGAAGCGGCGGCGCGATCTACGCACGTACCAGTTGGTCAGATCTTCGATCAGGTCTTCAATGGCATTGGTGGCCGTGTAGGCGTCGTAATTTTCCAGGCTGCCCGTCACCTTGGCGATTACTTCATTCAGGCGGGCGATGATCCACCTGTCTAAAAGCGACCGCTGACCGACCCCCTCCCTGCCCTCCCCCTGAGAGGGGGAGGGTTGGGTGGGGGTCCAACCATCCAGCTTGGCATAGGTCACAAAGAAGTTGTACACATTCCACAGCGGAATGAGGAATTGGCGGCGGACTTCGTCGGCGCGGTGGTAGCCGAAGAGCAGGTTTTGCTCCGGCTTGTGGTTGCAGTACATCCAGCGCATCACATCGACGCCCATTTTGTCGG
>CAZRYD010000262.1:0-9982 GCA_964604225.1 uncultured Caldilineaceae bacterium | reverse complement strand
GTAGTTACTCACCAGGGGTAGGAATAGGTAAAGGTAAGGCGGGTGTACCCATCAAAGTCTGAAGGGCAGCAAAGGCCGATACTCCCTTCAGGGCGGCGGTATCAATGACCGAAGCCAAAGCGGCATAAGTCTTGGCCCCCCATTCGGAGCGAAAGCCGCCGGTCACTTTGCGATGAACCACTGCCGAACGCAAGGCCCGCTCACTGACATTGTTAGTTGGTGGCACGTCCGGGCGATCCAGAAAAACGAAGAGACTGTGCCGATGTTTGTGGTAACGTCGTAGTAACTTGACCGCTTCGGGTTGGGATAGCGGTCGTTTTAACAACCAATCACAGAGTTGTTCCAAGCGCGTGACTCGTTGGTGGAATTGGTCAGGCGGTAACTCCGCCCGTTGATGGTGCAGATGGATAGCCGCCCGAAAAAGGGCTTGCATAGCTTTGGCCCACCAGAGGGCCGGACAGCGATCCACCACCGCTTGCAGGTTACGCAGTTGATGGGCCAGACACAGTTGCCGCCGTTTGGCTTTGGCTTTCAGTTGGGCCGGCAGGCAATCGCTGCCCCAGACCTCGACTTCGACCTCACCCATCACCTCCCAGATGACTTGGGCTGCTCGACTGGCCTCAATAACGTGCAAAACCGCGGTCAGGCTACAGAAGACCCAGTGCCACCAAGTCTGTCCATCTACCCGTGCGCCGGTTTCATCACTGTTGACCACCTGGCTGTGTTGCACCGCCGCCTGAATGGCCTCAACGGCTGGCTGAGCGGTCTGACCGGCCCGTTGCATCATATGGTCGATCCCGCCTTGACTGATTTCAACTCCATGCAGGTTCAGCATGGCCGCTTGGGTCCGCTCATAACTCATGTGCTGCTCTTGGCGGTAGTAGACCACCGTCGTTTCCAGCCGGGCCCCAAAACTGCGGTTCAGTTCCAGACCGGCTGGTGGTTCAGCCAGGTGACGTTGCCCACAGCCCGGACAGGTCACCGCGTATTGGCGCACTTCGATCACTTGGGCTTTTGGCTCCGGGATTTCGGTGATTTGGGTTACATCTACCAGCCCCACTGGCGCAGCCTGCAAGTCGGTTTGACACACCGGACACTCTGTCACCCGCACTGGCACGACCTGGTCTGGTTCAGCCACAAAGCAGCGTTCATACTTCATATGGCCTGTGGGCGGACCATGCTTGCGTTTCGGACGGTTGGCTGGTTTATTCCGCTTTTGATCCCGTGAGGGCGGCTGAGAAGAGTTGCTCGAACTGGTCGGTGGTTTTTGCAGTTTCTCCAGTTTTGCCTGCAAGGCTTCATAATCGGCCTGCAAGCGGGCCAACTGTTCACTTTGCGCCAGCACTAAGGCGATTAGCTCTTCACGGGTCAGTTCCTCAAGCTGTGCCTGGGTCATAGCTTGGAGTATAGCATAATTGAACAAAATTCGAGTAAATTTTATCCCCGGTTTTCTGGTGAGTAACTACCAATTTACCGTCCCGCCCTGAGAAATTCATCTGGGCTGGGCAAGAAAAGAGTTGTAGGAGGTTGACCGATCTCTCTTGTTCACTCGCTCGTTGGTATGGAAGGATAGTTCCGGGTGATAGGAAAAGCAGCCGTGGTAAAACCAACAAGGATGGCTTCACTTCAATCAGCTCGCAACCGGTAGCCGACGCCCGGTTCGGTGATAATGTAAGTAGGCCGAGTGGGATCAGCCTCTAGCTTGCGGCGCAGGTTACTAATGTTGACCCGCAGCAGGTGGGTTTCCTCTTCATAGCCCCTGCCCCAAACCTGTCGCAGGATTTGATGGTGAGTCAGCACCTTGCCAGCGTGCACCACCAGCAGTTTGAGTAAATCATACTCGGTCGGGGTGAGTTGGATGTCACGCCCGGCGACGGCAACGACCCGCCGGGCTAGGTCAACCGTTAATGAACCGCTGCGAAAAATAGGGGTATCGTCGGCGGGGGCGGCGTGGCGTAGAGCCACCCGCAGCCGGGCCATGAGTTCGCCCACGCTGAACGGCTTGGTCAGGTAATCGTCGGCCCCGGCGTCGAGGGCAGCGATTTTGTCGCTCTCGTGTTCCCGCACCGACAGGATAATGATCGGCGTTTGGGTCCACTCGCGCAGCCGCTGCGTCACCTCGACGCCGTCTATGTCGGGCAAGCCCAGGTCTAAGATAATCATATCCGGGCGATGGGCTACGACAGCCTCCAGCGCCTCCTGCCCATTCGACGCTTCAAAAACCGTATGACCGTGCGAGGTTAAAGAAACCTGCAAAAAGCGCCGGATGGCCC
This sequence comes from uncultured Caldilineaceae bacterium, assembly GCA_964604225.1. Classification (GTDB taxonomy): domain Bacteria; phylum Chloroflexota; class Anaerolineae; order 4572-78; family J111; genus DSQQ01. The sequence continues at coordinate 7,709 of CAZRYD010000262.1, read as the reverse complement.
GCTCATCGTCCACAACCAAGACCCGGATGCCAGAGTTTGCTTCTTGAGCAGAGTTGTTCATCGTCTCATTCCAAAGTTTGGAAGTTGGAAGATCGGCAAATTCCAGCGTGCCGACCTTCCATTCTTCCAGCTAGCCTGCCAAAGGCAAGGTTAGTTTCACCACTGTTCCACCGCCGGGCCGGTTCTCGGCCCAAATGCGCCCATCGTGAGCCTCAATGATGCCGCTGCTGATAGACAACCCCAGGCCAGTGCCCGACGGCCAGTCACTCTTTTTTTGCCGATCAGGCAAAATATCAAGCGAAGTTTGCCGACCGCGATAGAATTTGTCAAAGATACGCTTAAGATCGTCGGGAGAAATACCGGGACCGCGGTCGGCAATCTGGATTTCCAGCGAGTCGCCGCTTATCTGCGCGCGGATGTCGATAGGTGTACCCGGCGGCGAGTATTTGACGGCATTATCCAGCACATTGACCAAAGCCTGAACGACCAACACAAAGTCCATCGGCACCAGGGGCAGGTCGGGGGGCAAGTCTACCCTGATCTCACGGCTGGCGAGGCCACTATCAAGCCGCTGCAAGGTCGCCCCAATGACATCCTGAACGTCGCACGGCTGGCGCGACACCTTGAGCGCCCCAGCCTCCAGGCGGCTCATATCGAGTAGATTGCCGACCAGGTGGTTCAGCCGGTTGGCCTCCTCGTGCGCGGTTTTGAGCAGTTCTTGTTGGCTGGCCGGGTCCAGCGCGGCGTCGTCCTCCAGCAAACTGCTGAGAGAGCCGGTGATCGTGGCCAGCGGGGTGCGCAGGTCGTGCGAAATCGAATTAAAGAGCGCCGTTTGCAGCTTCTCCGTCTGCTGAAGCAGTTCGGCCTGGCGAGCCGTCTCGGCCAATTGCGCCCGTTCGATGGCCAGTGCGGTCTGGTTGGCATAGGCCTCCATCAAGCGCCGCTGCTCCGGGGTGGACTGCTGGCTGGAGCTGGTCAGTTTTAAGCCCAACACCCCCACCACCCCCCGCGCCGTTTTGAGCGGTATGTAGCGCGCGTCCGCTGCCGACAGAGTGTCGGTGCCGCGACCGGCGGGCTGGCCCTGTCGAAAGGCCCAGGTGGCGACGGCATACCTGTCGTCATCGAGGGCAAAGCCGGGACTAACGCCCCGAGCGACCAGCCGTTCCCCCTCTGGTAGAAAGACGGCCACTTCCCGGTCAAAAGTTTCGCCGATGTGCGTGATAACTGCCTGCATAATTTCATCAAGCCCTATGGCTGCGGCCAAATCTTGGCTGAGAGCGTAGAGCGTGGCCGTTTGGGCCTCGCGCCGCTGGGCGGCTTCGGCCTGCTCCCGCGTCCGCGAGGCCAGCGTGCTGATAACCAGGCCGACAATCAATAAACCGGCAAAAGTGATCAAATATTGGTAATCTGAGACGGCGAAGGTAATCCGCGGCGGCACAAAGAAAAAGTTAAAGGCCATAACGCTTAATATCGAAGCGGCGATAGCCGGGCCGCGCCCAAGGCGTAGGGCCGCAATCACCACACCCAACAGGTAAATCATGGCCAGGTTGGTCGGCGAGATGAAGGGGCGAAGCAATTCGCACAGTAAAGTAGCCCCGCCGACCGGGATCAGGCTTTGCAGATAGCGTTTCCAGGGGCGGTGCGGCTGCAAACTGGCGGTCGCGGCTATGACCGGCTGGCTGGTTTCCTTGGCGCTGCTGATGACGTACACATCAATATTGCCACTGTGATGGATCAGTTGGTCGACGAGCGAGCCTCGGAGCAACTCCAGCCAGCGGGGGCGGAGCGGTTTGCCGGCAATAATCTTGGTGACATTATGTTGCTGGGCATAATTAACAATGGCCTCGGTCACGGTGCGGCCGAGCAGAGTAACTGATTTGCCGCCCAACTCTTCGGCTAGGCGCAGGGTGCGGGCGACCCGATCCCGGTCGGCTTCGGAGAGCCGGGCATGGCCGGGAGTCTCCACATAAACGGCGAACCAGGCGGCGTCGAGCGGGTCGGCCAGGCGGCGGGCGGTGCGGATCAGGCGCTCACTCAGCGGGCTGGGGCTAACGCAGACCAGCAGCCGGTCGCCGGCGGGCCAGGGACCGGGAATGGCCCGTGTTTGCATATAGGCCCGCATCTGCTCGTCCACTCGTTCGGCGGCGCGGCGCATGGTCATTTCGCGCAGGGCGGCCAGGTTGCCGGGGCGGAAAAACTTCTGGATGGCTCGGGCCGCCTGATCGGGTACGTAAACTTTGCCTTCTTGAAGACGTTGCAGCAGTTCGGCAGGAGGCAGGTCAATTAATTCAATCTCGTTGACCGCGTCCAGGAGGCGATCCGGCACAGTTTCGCGCACGGTCACGCCGGTGATTTGGGCCACTACGTCGTTGAGGCTTTCCAGGTGCTGGATGTTGAGGGTGGTGTAGATGTCGATTCCGGCAGCCAGCAGTTCTTCGACATCCAAGTAGCGCTTGGGGTGGCGCGTGCCGGGCGCGTTGGTGTGGGCAAACTCGTCCACCAGGGCCAGTTGAGGCCGGCGAACCAGCACGGCGTCCACATCCATTTCCGGCAGGGTGACGCCGCGATACTCGACCTGCCGGCGGGCGATAACTTCGAGACCGGCAACCAACTCCTCCGTTTCAACCCGGCCATGCGTGTCGATATAGCCAATCACCACGTCTACGCCTTCGGCTTGACGCTGATGGGCGGCCTCGAGCATGGCGTAGGTTTTGCCCACCCCGGCCACGTAGCCGAGGAAGATTTTGAGTTTACCCCGGGTCTGCTGCTGCTCTTCTGCCTGGGCATAGGCTAGCAGGGCATCGGGGTTGGGACGTTCGGGTTTGTTACCCATACGAGAAGTCATGATTGACTCGCCTAAAGCCGGGATTAGGAGATTTTTAATTCATATTTTACCCCCAAATCTCCTAATCCCGGCAAAATCTGGTTTGGCCTGACTACAATTCCGTCGTATCTAAAATAATTGTCACCGGCCCATCGTTTTCAATGTGGACTCGCATGTGCGCGCCAAAAACGCCGGTGGCGACTTTTTTGACCCCCAAGGTCTGCAACTGAGCGGCAAATTGAGCCACCAGCGGTTCGGCCATTTCGGGCGGGGCGGCGTTGGTAAAGCTGGGGCGGCGACCTTTGCGGGTATCGGCGTAGAGGGTGAATTGGGAGATAATTAACATCTCTGCGCCGGTGTCCAGAGCCGACAGGTTCATTTTGCCTTGCGCATCCTCAAACACGCGCAGGTGGGCGGTTTTCTCGGCCAATTTTTTCACTTCCGCTGGACCGTCGCCGTGGGTTACGCCCAACAGAATGACATATCCCAGCCCAATTTGACCGACGATACTGCCGTCAACAGCAACGTGGCCGTTTTGAACTCGTTGCAGGATAGCGCGCATTATTTATTTTTCTTCAACTTGGGCAGCTTGGGCAGCGCCCGGCTGGGTCGAGGGCCAAAATCGGGCAGGCGGGGCGGATTTGTTTCCATGAGTTTCATAATCTCTTGCAAGCCGCGCTCCAACTGCGGGTCCTGACCGGCCACATAATCCTGCGGTTTCACATCCACTTCAATATCCGGGTCGGTGCCGTAATTCTCCACCGCCCAGCCGACATCGGCGAACCAATAAGAAAATTCGGGTTGGGTGGTGATGGTGCCATCCACCAGCGAGTGGCGCGGCCAGATGCCAATCACCCCGCCCCAGGTGCGCTTGCCGATCACCGGCCCCAACCCCAAGATTTTGAAGGCGTGGGTGAAGATGTCGCCATCAGAGCCGGCGTATTCGTTGGTCAGCGCCACCAGCGGCCCCAGCACCGAGTGGCGTGGATAGGGTGAAGCAGCGCCGTAACGTGACTGATTATAGCCAATGCGCCGCCGGGCCAGCTTTTCCAGCAGCAGTTGGGACACATTGCCACCGCCGTTGAAACGCACATCCACAATCAACCCCTCCCGCTCCGACTCGGCCAGGTAGTAGCGGTGAAATTCAGCGTAGCCAAACGGCCCCATATTGGGAATGTGCACGTAGCCGACCCGCCCGCCGGTTTCGTCGTGGACGCGGCGGCGGTTGGCTTCGACCCACTCGCGGTAGCGGGCTTCCGTTTCGCTGCGCAGGGTTTTGACCAGGACGGTACGGGTGGATAGAGAGCCATTAGACGAGGGCTGGTCGTTCTGGCTGGCGCCGTTGGGCGAAGCCGTCAGCGTTAATTGAATTTCGACATTGGCCCGGTTGACCAACAACTGCTGGGGCGAAACCTCCTGACTCAGCCGCTGCCCATCAATGGCTAAAAGCACATCACCCACCTCGGCATTGACGCCCAACCGGCGCAGAGGTGAGTCCCACCGCTCCACCCAGGCGTCACCCTGGACAATGTGGGTGATCCGGTAGCCGGCGGCTGCGGGGTCATACATAAAATCTGCCCCCAAAAAGCCCTGGTCGTAGCGAGGCGAGGGGCGGTAGTCGCCGCCAAATTCGTAGGCGTGGGACGTGCCCAACTCGCCCTGCATCTCCCACATCAAATCGGAAAATTCGGAGCGGGTGGTTACCCGGTCAATCAGCGGGAAGTAGCGCTGGTAGACTTGCTGCCAGTCCACGCTGGACATGTCGTCCGTCCAAAAATGGTCGCGCTGCAAGCGCCAGGCCTCACGGAACATCTGCTGCCATTCCTCCGGCGGATTGACGGCTACCCGCACCCGGCTGAGGTCAACCCAGCCGCTCTTTTTGGTGTAGCCGGTCGCACCATTATCCGGCTTTTCGCCGGCTTTTAAAACCCGCAGATGTTTGCCATTGCGATAGATTAAATAATTGCGGTCGCGTGACACGTCAAAATCACTGATGCCGTTGACGATAAACTCTTTCTTGCGCTCGATCAGATCGTACATTTCCAGCGCGCCGTGACCTTCTTCTTCATCCTGATTGCGCCAACTTTTACCCAGGCTGCCTTCGATGGGGAACGAACTAAAGAGGACCTTATCTTTGTTAATGCCTCTAATCTGATGGTAGCGACCTTCGGGCACAGGAAAAGCGACCACCCGGTTCTGAATACCCTCTAGATCAATTTGGACGGACTTGTCTTTTTCCTCTGGTTTTGGCGGTACAGCCTCGGTTTCCTTGTCGCCTTTGGCCGCTTCGGGGGCAACGGGCTTGGCCGGTTCTTCTTTTTTGCCGTTTTCGGCAGGTTTACCATTGTCTCCTGAAGCTTCGCCGGGCATAGGGATAAAGGGATTGGGCAGCTCTTTTTGCAGCGTCACCAGATAAGGCCGGGCGCCACGGGGGAAGTTTAAATCAAAGTAGTAGCTGTCGTGCACCGGGTCAAAATCGCGGAAGGAGAGGAAATAGATATATTTGCCGGCCGGGTCGAAACTGGGTCCAAAATCATACAAGTTGTTGGGTGTGGTGGCAAAATGGGTCGCTCCGCTCTCCACATGGCCCAATTTGATGGCCGCGGTGTAGAGCGAGGTGCGCAGGCTGTAAACCACCCACTCCCCATCCGGCGACCAATCCAGCCCGTGGATGCGGCCATAGTTGCTCTTATCCAACACCTTAAAGTTTTTGTGCTCTAAATCAACCAGAATAAGCTCCTGGCGATGATTGCCAAAGATCAGGCGATCTTTTTTGGGCGATAGTTTAAAATAGAGGGGGCGGCCGATGTCCAGGCCGGTCAAGCGTTCCACCTGGCGGTCTGCGGGCGCTTTGGCCGCGTCGGAATAAATTTCGATGACTTCTTCGCCGTCGGCGTCACTCATCATCACCAGCCGCTGGCCATCGTTAAGCCACTCGGCGAGGCGATAACGCACCCCGACTGGTTCGCCGTATTGAATGGAGGCGCCTTCCCAGTTAGACATGGCAAAGGCCTGGCCGCGCGTGGTCAAAGCGACGCTGTGGCCCTGCGGGTGTAAAGCATAGTGATCCATATAGGCGGAAGCTTTGACAAATTTACGATTACGCTGGACGCGCGGGCTGTGAAACTCAACTTTGATTTTTTCGAGAGCTTTTTTGCCGTTTTTGGCCGGGTCAAACAGATAGAGGTCGGCCCCGGTTCGATAGACAATGCGCTGGCCGTCGCTGGCGGGATTGCGGACGTAGTAATCTTCGTGCTCGGTATGGCGTTGGATGTCTTTGCCGTCGAGGGTGCAGGAGTACAGGTTGCCGATGCCCTCGTGGTCTGAGAGAAAATAAATCCGCTCGCCCAGCCACATCGGGTTGACCACGTGGCTGATGGTTTTGAGTAGCGGTTTGAATTTGCCTTTGCCCTTGGGGTTAAGCCAAATCTCCCCGGTAGTACCGCCGCGATAGCGTTTCCAATTGGCCAACTCATTCGTCCGCCGCCCGATGACCACACCGCCGTCCGGCCCAAAGGAGATAGAACGAGCCGGGCCGCAGGGCAACGGTTCGGGCTGTCCACCCGACGCGCTGATGGCATAGACAGGAGTCAGATGGGGAAAGGGTTGCCCAACGTTACTGGCAAAGGTGATTTTTTGACTGTCCGGCGTCCAACCGAGGACGGCAGTGTTGCCGCCCAAATAAGTCAGACGGGTAGCTGGGCCGCCATCAGCCGGCATCACGTAAACTTCGCTCTCACCATCTTCCCGGCCGATAAAGGCCAGCCGCTCGCCATCGGGCGACAGAGCCGGATGGGAGACCATGCCCAGGTTAGCCGTCAGCCGGCGAGCTATGCCACCTTTGGCCGGTACGGACCACAGGTCATCTTCGCAGACAAAGACGACAGTATTTCTGTGGATGGTAGGGTAACGATAATAGCCGTTGAGTTTCATCTTGCCATCCCATTCCTTACCCCTACAATCTCGGCCATGATACTTAACGCAATCTCCCCTGGAGTCCGCCCACCGAGGTCCAACCCAATCGGCGCGTGGAGGCGGTCGATCTGCTCACGAGTCAGTCCATTGGCCAACAAGCGCTGGACGCGCTGGGCATGCGTTTTGGGGCTGCCCAAAGCCCCAACGTAGCCCGCCGGACTGGGGAGAGCTACCAGCAAGGCCGGATCATCCAGCTTGGGATCGTGGGTCACCACCACTACACTGGTTTCACGGGTCAGGCCGATTTCGGGCAGGGCTTCATCCGGCCAGCGCTGGATCAGGTGATCGGCGTGGGGAAAGCGTTCCGGCGAGGCAAAAGCGGTGCGCGGATCGACCACATAGGTGCTAAAACCGAGCGGCTTGGCAAACTGGATCAGGTCGCTGGCAATATGCACCCCGCCGACAATAATCAGCCGGGGAGCAGGCCGGTGGACATCAAAAAAGACCTCAATCTCTTCGTGGCCTGCGGGCAGGGGTGGGTAGCGGCGCGTGGCCGAAGCCCGCTCCATCATCAACTGGTGAGCCTCGTGCAGCAGCGCCTCGCGCAGGGGAGTCTCCAGCAGGGGGCCGGTTGGCTCACCTTCAGCCGGAATTAGGGCCTTGGCTCCCAATAATTCCGCCGGTCCTCGCACCACCACGGCCAGGGCCACACTTTGATCTTTTTGTAGGTAATCTTTTAATCGGGGAAAAAGAGACATACGCTTCACCAGTATTGAAGTAGTCAGTAGTCAGTAGTCAGAAAGAAAAATCTGGCTACTGACTACTGACTACTGGACTCACCAATCTAATCTTTCCACAAACACTTCAATCGTACCACCGCAGGCCAGGCCGACTTCCCAGGCATTCTCGTCGGCTACGCCGAAGTGGAGCAGTTTGGGTCTGCCGGTCTTGATGACCCGCATGGCCTCTT
>CAZRYD010000261.1:7364-10167 GCA_964604225.1 uncultured Caldilineaceae bacterium | reverse complement strand
CCCGGTATTCATCCTAAGCGATGGGTACATTGCCAACAGCGCCGAACCGTGGCTAATCCCCAACCCGGATGAGATTGAGCCAATCATTGTTAAACATCCTACTGCGTCCAGCAACGGCTCTAATGGCTTTAAACCTTACCTGCGCGACTCGGAAACAATGGCCCGCCCCTGGGCTATTCCCGGCACACCCGGCTTAGAGCATCGTATTGGCGGCCTATCCAAACAACCTGAAACCGGCAATGTCTCCTACGCTCCGCAGGATAACGAGCGGATGATCCTGGAGCGGGCTGAAAAAATAGCCCGGCTGGTCGATGTCATCCCTGAACAAACCCTGGTTGGCCCAAACGAAGGGGATTTATTAGTAGTCAGTTGGGGCGGTACGTTCGGCGTGGTTCGTTCGGCCGTCTTACAGATGCAGCGACAAGGCAAATCGGTTTCACACGCGCATCTCCGCTATCTCAATCCCTTCCCCCGTAACCTGGGCGAGCTTCTCAGCCGCTTCGACCGTATCTTGGTGCCGGAGTTGAACATGGGCCAGTTGATCATACTTCTCAGAGGACGTTATGGTACCCATAACTTCATTCCTTTGTCAAAAGTCCAGGGCCGCCCCTTTACCATCAGCGAGATAACCGCAAAGATCGAGTCGTTATTAGCCTAATCACGGAGCCTTACATGTCTGAAGTCATAAAATTAACTCGTAAAGATTTTGTCTCAGACCAGACGGTGCGCTGGTGCCCCGGCTGTGGGGACTACGCCATTCTGGCCCAGATGCAAAAAGTATTACCCGATCTGGGCATTCCCAGAGAAAAAATAGTGTTCATCTCCGGCATCGGCTGCTCCAGCCGCTTCCCCTACTATATGAATACCTATGGTATCCACAGCATCCACGGGCGAGCGCCGACCCTGGCTACGGGTCTCAAAATTGCCAACCCAGACCTGAGCGTCTGGGTTATCACCGGCGACGGCGACGGCCTCTCCATTGGCGGCAATCACCTGTTGCATATCTTGCGCCGCAACCTGGATATTAACATCATCCTGTTCAACAACCGCATTTACGGCCTGACCAAAGGCCAATACTCGCCGACTTCGTTGCCCGGTCACAAAACCAAAACCTCGCCTATGGGCTCGTTGGAGCAATCGTTCAACCCGCTGTCAGTGGCTATTGGTGCTGAAGCCACCTTTGTAGCGCGCACGGTTGACACCAACGTCAAGCACATGGCCGAAATCCTGCGCCGCGCCGCCGAGCACAAGGGGACTTCCTTTGTTGAAATCTATCAGAACTGTGTGATTTTCAACGACGGAGCCTGGAGTTATGCCACCGAAGCCTCTCAAAAAGAGGAGAGTGTTCTGGAGCTTGAGCACGGCCAGCCCATGATCTTTGGTAAAGATCGGGACAAGGGCATCCGGCTTAATGAATTGCAGCCGGAAGTTGTGTCGCTGGATATGGTGGCCAAAGAGGATTTACTGGTCCACAACGAATTTGCCGTTGAGCCCAGCCTGGCCTATTTGCTCAGCCGGATGCGTCGCCCGGAATTCCCCGAACCCATTGGCGTTTTCCGCAGCATCGAAAAACCAATCTACGAAGAAGGCATGATGAACCAGATCGAGGAGTCGATCCGGCGCAAAGGTACGGGCGATCTGGCTAAACTGTACCACGCCGCCGATACCTGGGAAACGCTGCCCCCACCTGAGCCGGTTGATAACAATGGCCGCAGTTGGGTTACGGTCGACACCCCAGGGGCCGGCTATCTGGATGAAGAGTACGTTGGGGTGAGTTTCCACGGTGAGAGAACCTCCGGCCCGCAGAGCGAGCACTCGCTGATTAGCGATACCCTGGCCGATCTCAAACCGCGCCGGCCTTTAACCGCTCATGTTGACATCTCTCTGGCCGAAGCTGTAGGCAAACTCAAAGAATTAAATGTTGGCTTGATTGCTCTGGTTGACGATACGGGCAAGCTGGTCGGCGTTTTTACGGAAGGCGACGTTTTCCGCAAAGTTGCCTGCCAGGTTGAGGATTTGGGCCAGGCTAAGGTCAAGGATTATATGACCTCGCGCGTTACCACCCTCAAAGCCGAGGCCAAAATTGCTCACGCCCTGCACCTTATGTCTATCCACAAATTCCGTCACGTCATGATTGTGGATGACGAGGGCAAGCCTACCGGCGTCCTCTCTTTCCGGGCGATAGTACGCTATATCGAGGAGAGCTTCCTTTCGCCCGCGAAGAATTAGCTTCAACTGCGCCAATCAAAAAGCCTCCGCACTTTGCGGAGGCTTTTTTATCGAGTATGTCATTTCGACCGCAGGGAGAAATCCCCGCCAAGCCACAATGAACCAGTACTATGTTTATATTATGACCAGCCCTTCAGGAACCCTTTATATTGGCATGACCAACAACCTGCAACGTCGGGTATATGAACACCAACATGGGCTGATCGAGGGGTTTACCAAAAAGTACAGTGTAAACCGTTTGGTTTATTTTGAAGAGACGAGCGATGTTCAAAGCGCTATCGTCCGCGAGAAAGAATTAAAAAAATGGCGTCGGAGCAAGAAAATAGCTTTAATTGAGTCGCTTAACCCGAAGTGGCAGGATTTAAGCGAAGGTTGGTACATTTAAGTTGACCGTGGCCTATTCACCGGCCCTAATATAAACCAAAGACTATAGGGATTTCTCCCCGCTTCGCGGGTCGAAATGACATAATCATGACTCTCTCCCAACGCATCAAAGAAAAAGCCTATAGCCTCGGCTTTGATCTGATCGGCCTGGCCCCCGCCGAGCGAGCGCCCCACGCCGAGGCTTATCGGC
>CAZRYD010000261.1:0-7264 GCA_964604225.1 uncultured Caldilineaceae bacterium | reverse complement strand
GATCTGATCGGCCTGGCCCCCGCCGAGCGAGCGCCCCACGCCGAGGCTTATCGGCGCTGGCTGGAGCAGGGTTACGCCGCCGAGATGAAATGGCTGGGCCGTGAGCCGGAGCGGCGTGAAGACCCACGCCAGGTTTTAAGCGGGGCGCAAGCGGCGGTGGTAGTGGGACTATCTTATTTTACTCTCAACCCACCGCCGGAATTATGGCACGACCCCTCCCGCGGGCGGATTGCGCGTTATGCCTGGGGACTGGATTATCACAACGTGATGCTGCCTCGTCTGCGCGAGTTGGGCGACTTTGTGGCCAAAGAGGCCGGCAGAACGGTTAACCAGCGGGCCTACGTGGACACCGGCCCGATATTGGAACGCGATTTTGCTGCCCAGGCCGGGCTGGGTTTTGTCGGCAAAAATACGCTGCTCATCAATCCTCGAATCGGTTCCTATCTTTTTTTGGGCGAAATTCTGGTGGATGTGGAACTGGACTACGACGAACCTGCGCCCGATGGCGGCGCGAGTTGTCATTTAGACCTGACAGGTCTTAAAGACCTGTCAGGTCTGGGAGCATCTAAACGCCTGGGCACGTGCGGCAACTGCACCCGCTGCCTGACAAAGTGCCCCACCTACGCCTTCCCCGCTCCCTACATTTTGGATAGCAAGCGTTGTATTTCTTATTTGACGATTGAGTTGAAAGGGACTATTCCGGTAGAGTTGCGTCCCCTCATGGGCAACTGGATCTTTGGCTGCGACGAGTGCCAGGAGGTCTGTCCGTGGGTGCGACGCTATTCGCAGCCCACCCGTGAGCGCTTTTTACAGTATGATCCTGACTGGGCTGCCCCGAAACTGGTTGACCTCATGACCTTAGATGAGGCCGCCTTTCGCACCCGCTTCAAGGGAACGCCGATTCTCCGCACCAAGCGGCGCGGCTTATTACGCAATGTAGCAGTGGCGCTGGGCAATTGGGGGAGTGCAGAAGCCTTGCCGGTGCTGGAACAGGCGCTGCAAAACCCAGAGCCGCTGGTTCGGGAGCATGCGGCGTGGGCGGTAGAGCGGGTCAAGAATGTTTGATTGGGCTCATTAACCTAACCATCGCTTGCTCTGAGTGTACCGCAAATAAAAAGCCCCGTATACGCGGGGCAATATGTCCAAAAAGCCAAAAGCAACTGGTTTTAGCCAATATCAAACGCCTTTGGCAGGTGACTCTCCTTCATCTGAACAGCGGCGGCAGTGGTGCCCAGGTTGGCCAGCAGGTCAATATTTTTGGGTTGGTCCATTGCGGTCAAGCTTTTGACCGACTTGTCATCTATTTCCACGCCGATTTTCTCTTTGAGCCAGGCCGGGTCAAAGCGAACATTATAGCGTAAATAAGATAGGAGCTTCCGGCCCCCCAAGAGATCGTCACTCAGGTCGCCAATTTCGCTATTAATGGGGATAGCCGTGGGGCTATCGGACATCCACTGGAGGAGGGTCTGGCCCAACCAGTCACACTCGCTCATCAACCCCAAGAGTGACATACCGGCTAATTGCACCGCCGGCATCCCCAGTACCTCATCGGCCGTTAGTTTGGCCTTTTGGTAACCCGTCCCAACGGAAACCAGAAGCAGCTTGGTGACGCCGACCGGCCAGTTGTAGCCAAAACCTTTCAGGGTAGCCATCATAAACAATTGCAGCGAGGGATTATTGAAGGCACTGACGCCACCATCCACAAACGCGCCATCCACTCCCTGGGCCACCGGAAAACGTTCCGGCTGAAAATAGTGAGGTGCGGCGGTACTGGCCCGCACCACCTGGCGCAGCAAGAAATCGCGGTTAGGCAGAGCCGTATGATCGAGATGGGGTGGATTGAAATATTTACTGCGGGGATTATTGTGAATAACCCAGGGGCTGCCGGTATCGAACCGTTTGGTCATAATCATCACTCCCGTCTTCAGCTCCTCGCTGCCCAGAGTGTGATCGCCAAAATGCTCGGTCAGGGCTTCGATCAGAGGCTCTTCGGGAAATTTGGCCGAAAAGAGGCCCAGGCTCAAGAGCGGCTTTTTGAAAACTTCCCCGGCCAGGGTACGGTAGATAGCCTGCAACCGTTCCACCGAAAAGCCCATGGCCAGGCCGGTAGCAATGATCGACCCGGTAGAAGTCCCTCCGATGAGGTCAAAGTAGTCGCTCAATCTAAAATCGGGATCGCCCCCGTAGCGGGCCCGCAGCATATCCTCCAGTCGTTTGAGATAGCCCAGAGTCAAAATTCCGCGAATCCCCCCGCCGTCAAGCGCTAAAATCCGTTTAGGTCCCGTTCCAAAAAGATGTTCGTCACGTGTTTTATGTTCCACTGCTTTGGCCTCCCTTTGGGTTAATGATGAAGTTACCGGCAAGGTTAAGTATATCATAACTTCACTCTTGCTGACAATCTCATTAACGCTCTATTTTAAGCTTATCAACCTTGATGCAAGCCTGAATTGTTCGCTGCTCACCAAAATTGCACATGATAACTCAGATTCCTCTTGACAAGTTTGGGTTAAAGTGTTAGAATGTGCGCGTATCAAACATTTATAAACACCCCCCCTTACCTAAAATACAAATACCATGTTACCTGCAGAGAGGCAGAAAATAATTATAGACTTCCTGGCCGAGCATGGCTTCGCTAATGTAGCCGAGTTATGCCGGATGTTCTCTGTCTCTGAAATGACGATCAGGCGGGACCTGTCTGAGCTGGAAAAGCAGGGACTTTTGCAGCGTACACATGGCGGGGCCGCGGTAGCCGAGTCAGCCTTTTTTCAATTTTCATTTCAAGCCAAATTATCACAATTTGTGCAAGAGAAGGAACGCATAGGTAAAATTGCCGCAGAGATGGTCCGGGATGGAGATGTTGTCCTCTTTGACTCAGGCTCAACCACCACTCAAGTAGCTAAACACCTCAGGGATAAACGCATTACCGTCGTCACCAATGCTCTAAACATTGTCTCAGAGCTATTCGACTGTCCTCAAATTGAAATCCACATAGCCGGTGGCCTGCTAAAGAAGTTTGCGGGTAACCTGATTGGTCCCCAGGCCATTACCTTTTTCAACGAAGTTCGCGGCGACAAACTTTTCCTGGGGGTGGAGGGCGTAGACGTGAACGGCGGCGCGACCGTACCCGACGTAATCGAAGCCCATACCAAACGGACAATGATCAATTCTGCCAGCCAAACCATTATCGTGGCCGATCATAGTAAGCTGGGCCGGAATACTTTAAGCACCATCATTCCCCTCGCCGAAGCCGATTATCTTGTCACCGGCAAAGAGGCTGAGGAGGAGCTTGTAGCCCAACTCAGAAATCATATTGAGGTCATCATAGCTTAGATAGAGCTGCATTAGCAAAGGTGTTGTGATCAATGGCTGCTCCCTTATTGCTAGAAATGCATAAAATCACCAAGAACTTTCCCGGCGTGCGCGCTTTAGAAGAGGTAGATTTTGACCTGCAGCCGGGCGAAGTTCACGCTTTACTAGGAGAAAATGGGGCCGGCAAGTCTACCCTCATGCGGATTCTCTTTGGCGTGTATCAGAAGGACTCGGGTCAAATCCGGGTGCGCGGCCAGGACGTCTCCATCCGTAATCCTCACCATGCTCAACAACTCGGCATTTCGATGGTTCATCAGGAGTTGAACCTGGTCGCTTCCATGAATGCGGCCCAAAATATCTCATTAGGCCATGAAAAGCGCACCCTGCCGGGATTCATCCATTGGCGAGCCGTCTATGCCGAGGCCGAAGAGCAACTGGCTCGACTGGGAGTTGAAGTCAACACGCGCGTGCCGGTACATAATTTAAGCGTGGCCCAACAGCAGATGGTCGAGATTGCCAAAGCCCTCTCCTGGAAGGCCGAAGTGCTGGTAATGGACGAGCCAACTTCAGCCCTGACCCCCCATGAAATTGACCAACTTTTCCAATTGCTCAAACGTCTCACCGCTCAAGGCGTTGGCGTGGTCTTTATTAGCCACCGCATGGAAGAAATTTCCGCCCTGGCCGACCGGGTGACGGTGCTGCGGGACGGCCGCAAAGTGGGCAGTTGGCCGGTCAAAGAAGTTGGCATGAACCAGCTTATTCAGGCTATGGTCGGGCGCAGCGTCAGCCAACTCTTCCCCAAGGTGGAAACCGAACGCCGGGAGGAAGCCATCCGGGTGGAAGGGCTGGAACGCCGCGGCCTGCTGCATAACATTTCCTTTACCGCCTATCGGGGCGAAATTTTAGGGATTGCCGGTTTGGTCGGTTCAGGCCGGACTGAATTGGCGCGGGCTATCTTTGGGGCCGATTCGATAGACAGGGGGACCATTTACGTCAACGGCAAGGCCACCCCCATCCGCTCCCCCAAAGAGGCCATCCGTCACGGCCTGGCTTTTCTGACCGAAGACCGTAAAACCCAGGGACTGGTCTTGGCCATGACTCTCGAGAGCAACCTGGCCCTGACAGTGTATGAGCGGCTGAGCCAGCTTGGCGTCATCCAACGATCCAAGCGCCGCCAGTTGGCCGTTGATTACGTAGACCGGCTGCAAATCCGGCCGCCGCTGCCGGATCGGCAGGCGCGCTACTTTAGCGGCGGCAACCAGCAAAAAGTGGTTCTGGGCAAATGGCTGGCCCGTGAAACCGACATCTTGATCTTTGATGAACCCACGCGGGGGATTGACGTCGGGGCCAAAGCGGAAGTCCACCAGTTGATGAATGACCTGGCCAGCTCCGGCAAATGTGTGATGATGATTTCGTCTGAACTGCCGGAAATATTGAATATGAGCGACCGTATTTTGGTGATGCGGGAAGGCCGGCTGGTAGCTGAAGTAAGCCGCCAGGAGGCCAGCCAAGAGTTAGTCATGGAGTACGCCACCGGCGTGCGCGCGCCGACAGGAGAAATGCAGCGATGACCACAGAAAAAATCGAAGGAACAGCACGGACCACAGCCAGCCGAACAAGCACATTAAGCTTGATTGGCCAGGCGTTGGGACGCTACGGCATTGTCCTGGCTTTTCTGGCGCTGTGCTTGGTGTTGTCATTTTTATCGCCCTATTTTTTAACCACCCAGAATATCTTGAATGTGTTACTCCAGGCTTCGATTAACCTGGTGGTTTCGGTGGGTATGACCTTTGTGATTACTTCAGGCGGCATTGACCTCTCCGTTGGCTCAATTGTGGCTGTCGCCGGGATGGTTATGGCGGACGTCGTTGCCCGCAAATGGGGTATCTGGGTGGCCGTGCCCCTGGCCTTGCTGGTAGGAACATTATGCGGCTGGTTCAACGGTACATTAATTACCCGGCTGCGGCTGCCGCCCTTTATCGTCACCCTGGGCACCATGAGTATCCTGCGCGGCGTCGCTTTGATCTACAACGACGGTAAACCACTCTACGGGCTGGCGCAAAAGGAACTCAAGGTCATCTCCGGCGATATTGCTTCCATCCCGATCCCGGTGATTATTGCTCTGGTGGTGGCGCTGCTGGCTCATTTTGTAATGCGCCACACTACCATCGGCGAGTACACCACGGCGATTGGCGGTAACGAGGAAACGGCCCGGCTCTCCGGCATTGATGTGCGCCGCTATAAGGTCATCATCTACTCCATCAGCGGCCTGATGTGCGGCCTGGCCGGGGTCATTCTGACAGCCCGCCTTTCCGCCGCCGAACCGATTGCCGGGACAATGTATGAGTTGGACGCCATCGCTGCTACGGTCATGGGCGGGACCAGTTTGAGCGGCGGGGAAGGCACTATTTTTGGTACCATTATTGGCGCCCTGTTGATGGGAGTGCTGCGTAATGGCTTGAATTTGCTCAACATTCAATCGTATTATCAGCAGTTGGTCATTGGATCCGTGATTGTGTTGGCTGTCGCGGTTGACAAGCTACGAAAACGATAATTCCGAAGGTATAACCAATTATAGAAATGTGGTAAGGTGGCAAAGCCGCAAGATCATACAAAGCTATCTGACTACTGATTACTGACTACTGATTACTGGCTACTGACACTATTTTTGAAGGAGGTGATAAGGAACAATCAGGCAGGAATACAAAAACGTTGGTTCACTTTATCTCAAACAGCTATGCAATTTCAGTGAGGAGGTTCAAGATGAGTCCAATTAAATATCGAGTCTATCTGGTGATTGTACTGGCCTTAGCCGTTTCAGCCTTGATCGGGCTGACTCCGGTTGCTGCGCCGATCAGCCCGGCCCAAGCTCAGGAGGCCACCGCCGAGGCCACTGAGGAGGCGATGGCCCCGGCCTTCAAGATTTTGGCGGTGGAAAAGACGCTCATTAACGAGCACTGGCAGATTATGCAAAAAGGCTACGAATGGGCGGCCAAACGCTACAACGTGGCCATAGACGTGGTCTCGGTGCCGACGGAAGCGGATACGGCGGCCCAACTCGACCTGGTCGAGTCAGCCCTGGCCAAGGGCTACGACGGCATCGCCGTCTCGCCCATCAGCCCCAACAACCTCAACCCCGCCCTGGCCAAAGCCTCCGAAATGGGCATCCCCATCGTCAACGTGGATGAACTCATCCCCGAAGACGTAGCCAAAGACGCCGGTATCAATATCAACACCCGCATCGCTTCCAACAACTACTATGCCGGGGTCCTCGCCGCCCAGTACATGCTCGACAACCTGCCCGCAGGCTCCCAGGTCGCCGTCATCGAAGGCATCGCCGGCAACTCCTCCGGCACCGCCCGCCGCGATGGCTTTGTCGAAACCGTCGAAGCCAGCGGCGCGCTCGAAATCGTGGCCAACCAGCCGGCCGATTGGGATCGCGCCAAAGCCAACGCCGTCACCACCAACATCCTCCAGGCCAATCCCGACCTGATGGGCATCTACTTCGCCAACGACACCATGGCGCTCGGCGGCGCTGAAGCCGTCGAAGCCGCCGGAATGGAAGGTCTCATCCTCATCGGCACCGATGCCATCCCCGAAGCCACTCAAGCCGTTTCCGATGGCCGCCTCACCGGCACCGTCGCCCAATATCCCTTCGAAATGGCCAGCCTGGCGGTCGAAACCCTCCTGAAAATTTTGAATGACCGGCCCGTTGCGCCGAGGGTCGACGCACCCATCAAGCTGCTCTTGAAGGCCGATGTGGACGCGGGCGCAGCGCCCGAACCGCCGGTTCAGCCTCAAGCTTACAAGATTCTGGCCGTGGAAAAAACGCTCATCAACGAGCACTGGCAGATTATGGCCGAGGGTTATGCCGAAGTGGCTGAAGTCTATGGACAAACGATAGACGTGGTCTCGGTGCCGACGGAAGCGGATACGGCGGCCCAACTCGACCTGG
>CAZRYD010000260.1:0-10225 GCA_964604225.1 uncultured Caldilineaceae bacterium | reverse complement strand
CAGTTGGGAGAGCGCTTGAATGGCATTCAAGAGGTCAGGGGTTCGACTCCCCTCAGCTCCACAATATAATTAACAATTGTCAATTGATAATTGTCAATTGACAATTGTACAACGTAACCCTTCGACTTAGGCGGAGGGTTTTTATTTTGCCAAGAATAAGGTATTTACTTATCGAAAATTAGATGTTATCATATTGATGATAGTTGAAGGTGAGCAGCCGAATCCATAAAGGGGAGTAAATTATGCCGATTGATCTGGCGATTTTAGCTACAACTGTGGTGACTTCTTTTCTAGCGCCCTATGCCAAAGCTGGTTTGGAGAAAATTGCCACCGCGGTCACTGAAAAGGTGAGCGAACAGGCAGCGGAATATGCTAAAGAGTTGACCGGCAAAGTCTGGAACCTGGTCACCTCCGCCTTTAGCTCACCTAAAGAGCAAACTACCATGGAGTTGTTTCAGGAGAATCCCGACGAGATGCAGGAAATGTTGATTAAGAAACTCCAGGAAAAGTTAGCCCAGGACCCTAACCTAGCACAGGCACTGGCCGACTTAATCAACCAACCCGGTCCAGATAGTACAACCACCGGCGCTCAAATTATGAATGCGGGCATTGCCGGGATCGTTGATCTACGGGGCGCAAATCTATCTCACGCTCAGGGAATCGAAGTGAGCGGGGTCAAAATAGGAGATAAACCCGCGCCCAAGTCAGATAAGCCAGCCACCATTGCCTAAACGTTCAAGATATTTAGCTCATTTCTGAAACAATGTCAATCAGTAAGTTTAACCCTCACAAATTCATTGATCGAGAGTTTGAGCAAGAACTTTTTGAGGAACTGCTACAACTAAAAGACCAGGCTCGTATTCTGGCGATTAGAGATGCAGGCGGCATGGGTAAAACGCAACTCCTCCAAAAGTTTCAGTACCGCTGCCGCACCGCCAGCGGGTCGCGTATCCCGGTGAGCCTGGTCGCCCTTGACCAGTTGCCCGACAATTCACCGCTGGCACTGATACAGCAACTAGCCAAAGAACTGTCGGCCTTTTTAGAATTTCCCACCTTTATCCGTCTTGAGGAAGCCCGCCGTGCCTACGACTTTACGACCATTCGCGGCGCGGTTGATTTGCGAGGCGCCGATTTGCAACAAGCTCAGGTCCGGACTGCTGGGGTGATGACCAATATCGAACAGGCCGGGCCGGTCACAGTCACCACCACCACCCCAACCTTTACCCCGGAACAGCAGGCCACGGCTCAGGAGCGTTGTGTGCAAGCCTTTTTGTCGGACCTGACCAACCATTGCCGCCAGCAGCGTGTGGTCATCATGCTCGATGCTTACGAAAAGTGTGACC
Organism: uncultured Caldilineaceae bacterium; assembly: GCA_964604225.1. Lineage (GTDB taxonomy): Bacteria > Chloroflexota > Anaerolineae > 4572-78 > J111 > DSQQ01. The sequence goes on along the minus strand of CAZRYD010000260.1, from coordinate 8,882 downwards.
CTGGTCTGCAAGAGTGGTTGTTGAATCACTTTCTGGAGCACTACTGTTTTAACTTTGAACGGCGACCAGCGCAACTGATGGTGGTCATAGTAGGCAGAGAGATACCCGATTTTGAATTGAACTGGTCACATGAGGATTACGAAACAATTGTCAAATCAGTGCGCGCCTTGAACAAATGGACGGCCGCCCATGTCGAAGAGTGTTTGCGCGTGCATGGCTTTAGCTACAATGAACGGCAGTTGAGGTTATTCTGCGACATGATTGAAAATGGCCTGTCGCCCTCTCAGGTGGTTGAGGCGATGCGCACAATTCTATCCGTTTCCTTAGAGGGGCAATGACCGACTTAAACCTATTTCCCTCCGATGACATTACTATGGCTCTAGAATCACTCCTGGCGAACGGAGTTAGCCCGGCCGAATTTACCCGGCAGCTTTTCTACCTCAACTATGAGCGCATCCAAGCCGCCGATCCCGACCTGGCCGAAATGATGCGGGCCTGCGCTATTCCTCGCACCTTCGATGCTGTAATTATTGGCGTCCTGCGCGACAACCCGGATGACGCAACGACGAATGAGCGCCTTTTGGCCGGACTGCTCTCCTTCAGCTTTGTCTTACCCGCTCAAGAGAGCAACTACTACACCTATCACGATAATACCCGCCAGATGCTCTGGGAGGAGTGGCGGCAGGCTGAGCATCAAGCTCAGTTTGAGCAATATAAGCAGCGACTGGTTATTTTTTATAAGGCGCAAGGGCAAGCGCATAATGAGCAGGAAGCCTATGACACTGCCCTGGCTTACTTCAATCTGGCCATCGAATTACAAATTGACGATGGTCAATTGTACCATTGGCGCGGGGGCGTTTACCTGGACCTGGGTGATTACCAGGCTGCTCTCGCTGACTTGAAGCAAGCCCTGACCTTACAATTTGCTAACGCTGATACCCACTTTTGGTTAGGCATTGCTCATTATTTTTTGCAAGATTATTCTGCCTGTGTAGCAGATTTTGCCAGAGTCATTGAATTAGACTCTGAAGCTGCTGATGCCTACTACTATCGGGGCATCGCTTACGATGATCTGAAAGAGTACAAGCGGGCGATTGCCGACTACAACAAAGCTATCCGCCTCAACCCTGATAACGCTGATGTCTACAACAACCGAGGCGTGGCTTATTATAATCTAAAGAAATACAAGCGGGCGATTGCCGACTATAACAAGGCCATCCGCCTCAACCCTGACGACGCCAACACCTACAACAACCGGGGCATCGCTTACGATGATTTGAAGAAGTACGATCGGGCGATTGCCGACTATAACAAGGCCATCCGCCTCAACCCTGACGACGCCAACACCTACAACAACCGGGGCATCGCTTACGATAATCTAAAAGAGTACGATCGGGCGATTGCCGACTACAGCGAAGCCATCCGGCTGAAACCGAACTACATTGATGCCTACAACAACCGGGGCCTCGCTTACGATAATCTGGAAGAGTACAAGCGAGCCATCGCCGACTATGACAAAGCCATTGAGCTTGACCCAAAATACGCCGCCGCTTTCAACAACCGGGGCATCGCCTACGATGATCTGAAAGAGTACGAGCGAGCCATCGCCGACTATGATAAAGCCATTGAGCTTGACCCAAAATACGCCGCCGCTTTCAACAACCGAGGGTGGACTTACTATAACCAGAAAGAGTACGAGCGAGCCATCGCCGACTATGATAAAGCCATTGAGCTTGACCCAAAATACACTAAAGCCTATTACAATCTGGCTTGCGCCCATGCTTTACAAAGGCAACTCGATCAAACCTTGACCCATTTACGGCAAGCCCTTGAATTGGAACAGGCTGCCGGCTCCACCGGGTCGGTTGAATTGGCCCAAACCGACAGCGACTTTGACCTGATTCGCTCCACGCCAGAGTTCCAGGCGTTACTGGCTGAGTTTGCCTCGTGACAAATTCTCCCCCTTCTATCCTCTCCGCCGATTCGCTCATTCCCTGATTCTTCGGTAAAATGGCCCAAATTTACTCAAAGGGGAGGTCTAGATTATGGCCCTACCAAAATCTGAATTTATCTGGTTTAATGGCAAATTTGTGCCGTGGGATGAAGCCAAAATCCACGTTTTGTCCCATGTGCTGCATTACGGTACCAGCGTGTTTGAAGGCATCCGGGCTTATCAAACTCCCACAGGCCCGGCGGTGCTGGGCTTGAAGCCCCACGTCAAACGGCTGTTCAATAGCTGCAAAATCATCAATATGACGCCCATGCCCTACACCGAGGAGCAAATCAGCCAGGCTATTGTCGAGACGGTGGCCCGCAACAAGCACAATGCCTGTTATATTCGCCCGCTGGTGTTTCGCGGCTACGAGGTTTTGGGGGTTGACCCGCGCAACTGTCCGATTGAAACGATTATTGCCACCTGGGAGTGGGGCGCATACCTGGGGGCTGACGCCATCGAAAAAGGGGTAGACGTGGCCGTCAGCAGTTGGCGGCGCATGGCTCCCGACACCCACCCGGCGATGGCCAAAGTCGGCGGCAACTACATCAACTCGCAAATGGTGGTCATGGAAGCCAAGCGCCACGGCTACGTCGAAGGCATCGTGCTCGACGTGCAGGGCTACGTCAGCGAGGGCAGCGGCGAGAACATTTTTGTGGTCATGGACGGCAAAATCTACACCCCTCCGGTGGGCAACTCCATTTTGACCGGCATTACTCGCGGCTTTGCCGTCACCCTGGCCCAGGAAAAAGGCTACCCGGTCATCGAGCAGCAGATTCCGCGCGAGATGCTCTACATCGCCGACGAGCTTTTCTTCACCGGCACCGCCGCCGAGATCACCCCCATCAAAAGCGTGGATGGCGTCACCATCGGCAGCGGCTCCCGTGGCCCCATCACCGCAGACATCCAAAAGGAGTTCTTCTCCATCATCACCGGCGAAGTGACTGACCGGCACGGCTGGTTGACGCCGGTGAAATAGCATGGCCCAAGATCGTTCCTTTCTTGCCAGTAATACCCAGGAAACCGGGCGGTTGAAAGCTTTAGCCGCCCGGATCACCGCTGCCGAATTGGCCCAGGAAATCGAAGGCGGCTGGACGGTCGCCGCCGATTTCGCTCATATCGCTTTCGGAGCCAATCCTTCCTCCTTCCCCGGCATTTCAAAATAAACATTCTCTCATCATCCTCATTTATCCGCAACCTAATGGTACTTGACCCCGTATAATTTGTGACAAATATCGCTATTAAATGTGACATTTGTCACTATTTAGAGAAGATAAATTCATATAAAGTCTTTATAGACTAATTTGGTCCACAATATCAATAATATCAGGACTTTCGCTCGTATGTCATTTTGAGCGACCGCAGGGAGCGAAAAATCCCTAAAACGTCGGCTTGCAATCGAATATTTGAGGGATTCTTCACTTCGCTCCGCTCCGTTCAGAATGACAAGCGAAAGTCCTAAATATAAAGGTTTTATGTTTCCGCTTACACGACGGGCAGATTATGCCATACGCATCATGTTAGAACTGGGCGATAAAGCAGATAACGGACAGCGAGTACCGGCTACTCAGATCGCCCAGAAAGCGGGTGTTCCACTGCCATTTTTGCGTAAAATTGTGGTAGACCTAGCCAGGGTTGGATTGGTACATACTTACTCTGGTCCAACCGGTGGTCTGGTCTTGGCTCAACCGACAGCAAGCATAAACCTGGTTCATATCCTGGAAGCCATTGAGGGACCTATTTGTCTTAATACCTGCCTGGTACGTCCTAAGGAATGTCCTAGAGATCGGATCTGCCCTGTCCACGGCTTTTTAGGCCGGCTGCAGGCAAACCTTATTCAACAATTACAAGAAGCTACCCTGGACACGCTGGTAGCCGAAAAACGTCAACTGGAACATCAGTCATACGGTCGAATGTTCATGCCACTCTATCTTAAAGAGAATGAAGTGAACTAGCGTATGTTGCAAATCAGCCGTCAGACGGAGTATGGAGTGCGAGCCTTGTTGGACCTGGCCAGCTTTCCGCCCGGTTCACGTCTACAAACCAGTGACGTGGCCCAACGTCAGGCTATTCCTGAAAGTTATCTCATCAAAATCGTGAACAGGCTGGCCCAAGTAGAACTTCTGCAAACTTATCGCGGTACTGAAGGAGGCATCACCCTCGCCCGCCCGGCCGATAAAATTTCTATGCTGGAAGTCATTGAAGCCCTGGAAGGCAAGATTAATCTGAATATCTGCTCTCGTGAGCCGGCTAACTGCAAAGTTTCCAATCAATGCTCGGCCTGCCTGATGTGGATGGGTTTACAAGATGTTTTTGACGAATATCTCGAGTCGCTCAAATTGAGCGATATGATTCAGCCACCAACGCCCATAATTAGCTAACCTGGCCCGGTCTCCGGGCTAATCTTAACTTAAAATTAAAACCACAGCGACCCGCTTAAAGCGGGTCGCTGTGGTTTAGGGGACCAGGAAGTAATCTACGTAGAATAGTCAACTTTGAGAATTACGGTGAACACCATCAACCAGGCATCGCTCCCGCTTAATAAGTCTCAAGGGACAACCCGAATACCCGGCTGGCTGTATATCTTCCCAATCACTTTAGTTGCGGCTGTACTGGCCTTCAACATTTTTCAGCCGATCAAAGTTCTGCCCCGCATCAGCCTGGCTCCTGGCTTTTCTTTCACTAACCAGATGGGGCAACCGCTGACCAGCGAGGATTACCGGGGCAAGGTGACGCTTTACAGTTTCACTTACACTCACTGCGGCGTAAAGTGCGAGGAGTCGGTTGTCTCAATGCAAACTCTGCACAAACGGCTTGATAATGAGACCGGGTTGAATGATCTATCCTTTGCCCTGGTCACCATTTCATTGGATCCAGAGCGCGATACCCAAGCTATGCTCCACGAATATGCTAACCGGTTTCAAGCGAGCCAGGACAATAAGATAACCTGGGATTTCGTGACCGGCGATCCCCTGCGGACCAAGTACGTGGTAGGCGGTGGTTTCGGCCTGTACTACGAGAAGGAAACCCTCACTGAGGGTAACGAAGCGGACTATCAAATAAACTTTGAGCCCCGTTTCGTGCTGGTGGATGGCTGGGGCATCATCCGCGCAGTGTATCGCACCGATGCCCTGGATGTTGAACGGGTTATCCGTGATATGGGCTTTATCGCCGGCGAAGTTCGCCATAGTCAAGGTATCGCCCGGATTGCTTATGAAGGAGCGCATCTATTCCAATGTTATCCATAATTAGAGCAGCATTTTATCCTAAATCCCGATCTATTTCCCGGCTCGTCTTTGGCAGTATTCTGGGGCTTGTAGTCCTGGCTGGGCTGGGGGTCCTGCTGGGAGTGGCGTTCAAACCTTACACTTTTCACGGCATGGTGATGCAGTCGCCCGAGCGGGCAGCGAATTTTACGCTCACCAGCCATATGGGCCAGCCGATTTCGTTGAATGATTTCAAGGGCCAATTGGTGATGTTGTACTTTGGTTACACCACCTGCCCTGATGTTTGCCCCACCACCCTGGCTGAATTGAAACAGGCCCGGCAGTTGTTGGGCAAGCGCAGTGATGAGGTCCAGGTGCTCATGGTGACGGTTGACCCGGAGCGCGATACCGTGCCTATCCTGGCCGATTATATGACTCACTTCGATCCGAGTTTTATCGGCTTGACCGGTACGCCCGAAGAGATTGCCGAAATAGCCACCTACTACGGTATTTTTTACGAACGAAAAGAGTCGGAATCGGCCCTGGGCTACCTGGTAGATCACACGGCGACAGTGATGGTAGTTGATCGTGAGGGTTACTTGCGGATGATCTACCCTTACGGCACAAAGTTTGAGGATATTGCCGCCGATCTGGACTATATGCTCAAACACTAACTCAAGAGTAATCAGTAATCAGTGAGCAGTGAACAGTTATCAGCCAGTCGTTCCCTGAGTACTGATTACTAGCAATATATTATTAAATTAGGAGACACTAGAAAATGTTCAATCGGAAGATCAATCTTATCAGTATCGTCCTGGCAGGACTGCTGGCAGTTATCCTGTCGGGTTGTAGCGCCGCGGCTGCCGGCCCGCAAATTGTACAGCATGACGCCTGGGGACGCCCCTCACCCAAAATGGCCGGGGCCGGCGCAGTCTATGTTGTGATTGAAAATAAGGGTAGCCAGCCCGACCGGCTGATCGGGGCGATCAGTCCAGCCGCAGCCAAAGTTGAACTGCACGAATCCTATATGGACGGTGATGTGATGAAAATGCGCCCTGTTCCGGCCGTGGATGTACCTGCCGGGGGTACGCTTGAACTCAAACCGGGTAGTTATCACATTATGCTCATTGATCTGGTTAAACCCCTGGAACGCGGCAGCCACATTTCTGCCACCTTAAAATTTGAAAAATCCGGGGATGTCCCCCTGGATGTGGAAATTCGGGAGTAAGGCCACGTTACTGGCCCCAAAAAGGAGGTTGCCCCAAATAAAACCAAGCGGTAAGTCCTGATATTGTTTTCGTTTTATCTCTAACTTGTTATCTAAGGAGGAACCACTATGAAACAAAAATATGAACATCCCAAAGGAACATTGGCGATATTACTGATCTACCTGGTTACCATCATTGTCCTGTGGAGTTGGGTCTTTCTAACTCTGCTAGAAAGAGGCGTGACCCAATGATGCACGTAGATGTTTACGAAAAATGGTGGATTGGCCTGGGCATCGCCATGCTACTCATCTTTGCCGGGGCTATTGGCACGTCCGGCTTTGCGGCCAGCATTCAAGTGCCGCAGCCTGAAGCCCGGATAGATCCCAAAACTGTTACTACGGAAGGTCCATTTGCCGAACCGGGTCTGCACGAACTGGCCCCCGGCAAATACGAAGCCTACATCCTGGCTCAAGCCAGTCCCTGGAAATTTATCCCTGCCGAGCTTCGTGTCCCGGTTGGCTCCACCGTGACTTTCTACATTACCAGCGCCGACGTACAGCACGGGTTTGATCTTCATAATACCAATATCAACATGATGGCCTTGCCGGGGCAGATATCCAAGCTGACCGTTACGTTTGACACCCCCGGCGAATATCCCTACATCTGTCACGAATATTGCGGCGTAGGCCATCAAAATATGTACGGCAAGATCATTGTAGAGCCATAAGGTATGGACGCCAGACCGAGGACTTACCCCATTTCCCCTAATACCCCAGCGACATCTCCGGCTGTCGGTGTCGTCTCTGGTTTCCAATCGGCGTTGGGCGCGCTGGCGGTGCTGGTTAAGTTACGAGTGGTTATGCTGCTGATGCTCTCGTCCCTTGGGGGGGCACTGCTGGCCTCTGGTGGCAGGCTCGCGGTCGGTAATATGGTTTTGCTGCTGGTGACCGGTTTCCTATCGGCCAGCGGCGCGTCGGCCTTGAATCAATACCTGGAACGCGACCTGGATGCCCGAATGCGGCGCACCCACAAGCGTCCCCTGGCCACCGGCTATTTTCGCCGGCCCGAAGCGGTGCTGGAAGCGGGTATTTACCTGATCCTCCTGGCGGTGCTGATTGCCTTGCCGTTTAATGTGATGCTCACCCTGTTCCTGATCCTGGGCGCGCTGACCTACGTGGGTATTTATACCATGTGGCTCAAGTCGCGCACTCTGTTGAACATCGTCATTGGCGGTGCGGCGGGCAGCTTTGCCGTCTTAAGCGGCAGCGCCGCCGCCGGAAACTGGGCGCAGCCCACGGCTGTCGGCCTGGCTTTACTGATCTTTGTCTGGACGCCCATCCACTTCTGGAGCCTGGCCCAGGCCTACCGCGACGACTATGCCCACGCCGGCGTACCGATGCTGCCGGTGCTGGTCGGTGGACGGGTTTCGGCCGGGTGGATTGCTCTCCACGCCGGGGCGACACTCCTGATTGGGCTGTTGTTGAGCGTTGATCCGACCCTGGGCTGGCTTTATTTGCTGCCGGTCAGCCTGGCAACCCTGTGGCTAGGAACTTTATCCGTCCGTTTGATCCTTATCCCCAACCGGACTCAGGCTCTCAAACTTTTTAATGTCTCTAATATCTACCTGGGACTGGTTTTGCTGGCTATTTGTGTGGGGACGCTGCTTTAATAATGATGATAAAAATCTGACCCCCTCCCCTAGCCCCTCCCCCGAATCGGGGGAGGGGTTGGGGTGGGGGTATTTACAAAGGAGAAAGTCATGATTGCATTAGACGACAAAAGATCGGCAAACTTGCCTGGGCAAAAAGGCATGTTTGCTGCAGAAAAGAAACTGGTCAGTTGGCATATGTTTGTCGCCATCGTGGCCCTGGGCCTGGGCACCTTGTTCGGCCCACTCCAATCGTTTGAACATATGGGCATCAATCTGTACCAGTATCTGCAACCGCTGTTGCAGTCTTACTACCAGGGCTTGACCCTGCACGGCGTGCTGAACGCCCTAGTATGGACCACCTTCTTCATTACCGGCTTCCTGACCCTGACCACTGTGCGGGGCTTGAATAAACCCCTGGCCCAACCATGGTTGAGCTGGGTGGGCTTTTGGGTGATGACCGTTGGCCTGTTGATGGCTGCGGTACCGCTCTTGCTCAATCTGGCTTCGGTGCTCTACACCTTCTACCCACCGCTGCAAGCGCCCTGGTACTTCTACCTGGGGCTGACCCTGGTGGTTGTTGGCAGTTGGGTGACCGGCTGGAGTATGTTTGGCACCTATCTGGCCTGGCGTAAAGAGAATAAAGGCGCAACCACCCCCTTCCTGGCCCTGGCTTCGTTGATTGTGATGGCCCTGTGGCAAATCTGCACCCTGGGCATCGCCGCCGAAATCCTGGCAATGATCCTGCCCTGGTCGTTGGGCTGGGTGAGCGGGATTGACCCGCAGCTCGCCCGCACCCTGTTCTGGTTCACCGGCCATCCCCTGGT
>CAZRYD010000259.1:0-10250 GCA_964604225.1 uncultured Caldilineaceae bacterium | reverse complement strand
GAGCGCGTGCCGCGCATGGCCTGCAGCAGCTCCTGGCCGTAGTGCAATGCCTGGCTCTGGAAATCAGCCAGGGTGGTCGGCGTGTCGGCAAACGTATGAGTTTCATGGATGAGGCCACCCAGGGCCAGACGGCATGTCGGCAAACGCACTGTTTGTTCTATCTTTGCAAAAAAACGGCAGAGGCAAGACGCTGAGAGCGTATTTCTTAAATAAAGTAGCACAGGTTATGTCATTCTGAGCGATAGCGAAGAATCCTACGAGGCCACAAATTGAGATAAGTTGGCCGGTATCAAGTCCAGATTCTGACCAGAGGTGTCTTTTTACTCGCCAAATAATGTTGTTGGCAACTGTTATAGGGATTCTTCGCTCGTTCCTCGCTCAGAATGACATTTAAGAAACACGTTCTAAGCTATAGATATTCAGATCTATAGCAGCGGGCTTGCCCCTTGGCTCTAGACATGGGATGACTCGCTCGGAAATTCGCTCAAACGGCCGGTGCTGAGGTAAATGACTCGCTCGCAGATGTTGGTGACCCGGTCGGCGATACGCTCCAGGTTGTGGGCAACAAAGAGCAAAAACATGGCCCGCGTAATCAGCGAGGTGTCGGCGGCTATAATGCCAATCAATTCTTGAAAAATTTCGGTGTAGAGTTGATCTATCTCGTCATCGCGTTGGGCCACAGTGCGAGCCTGGTCGGTATCTCCGCTCAAAAACGTATCCAGACTCTGGCGCAGCATCTCGCGCGAGATAACGGCCATGCGGGGGATGTCGATCAAAGGTTTGACCGGCGGCTCGCCGCCCATGCGCTGCACAATCACGGCAATTCCTTTGGCATGGTCGCCCATGCGCTCCAGCTCCAGGGCAATGGTCATCGCCGTAATAATCGTCCGCAGATCGCCGGCCATGGGCTGCTGGCGGGCAATCAGCTTGACGCTGCTCTCCTCAATCTCAAAGCGCAGGTCATTAATTTTATCATCCTCGGCAATAACTTGGTTGGCGAGCGCCAGATTACTCTCCTTCAGGGCGCGGACGGCGCTATCGATGGCAACATCAACCATGCTGCCCATGCGCAGCACGTCGTCTCGCAATTCTTGTAAAGCAAGACTAAAGGCGACACGTGTAGTCATAATCTCCTCATTTCGCTGAACGAACGGTGTTCAACACTCATATTATACGTGGCAGCAAGGACTAACCAAAACGTCCGGTGATGTAATCTTCGGTCCGTTTGTCGGTGGGATTATCAAAGACATCTCTGGCCGGGCCGCTCTCCACCAATTCGCCGGAGAGGAGAAAAGCGCCGTAATCGGCCACACGAATACCTTGTTGGATACTGTGCGGCACAATAACAAGGGTATACTGATTTTTCAAAGTTTGCAGCGAGTCTTCAACTTTGGCGGTCGAGATCGGGTCAAGGCCGGAGGTCGGCTCGTCGAGCAAAATGATGTCCGGCTCCAAGGCCAGGGTGCGGGCCAGGCATAGGCGCTGCTGCTGGCCGCCCGACAGGGCCGTAGCCGGCTCGTCCAGCCGATCTTTAACTTCATCCCACAGGGCGGCCTGACGCAAGCTTTGCTCGACCAACTGGTCCAGGCGAGAACGCCGCCGCACCCCGGCCAGGGTGGGACCGTAGGTCAAATTCTGGCGAATCGTGCCGGGCAACGGCAGCGGCAGAGCAAAAACCATGCCCACCCGGCGGCGCAGTTCGATCACATCCAGGCCGGGCGCATAAATATCTTCGCCGTCAATCAAAATTCGTCCGGAGCGGGTGGTCCCATCGACCAAATCATTCAGCCGGTTAATCAAGCGTAATAAGGTGGACTTGCCCCCGCCGGCCGGACCCAACAGAACCGTAATCTGGTGCGGTGGAATGGTCAGGGTCACGTCGTTTAAAGCAGTTTTAGTCCCATAGGCAAAGCCGACATGTTCAAGATAAATCTTGGGGGTAGTTTGCTTGTTTAGAGGCTGACCGTTCAACGTCGAATGGTCAACATTTGGCTGATTGGTCATGTATCCCTACAAACGTTCGTGACTACCACTGGCGGCGGCGGCGAAAATAACTGCGGATCAGGGTGGCCGAAATATTCAATGACAGCACCAGGGCCAGCAACACCAAAGCCGTACCGTATTGCTGCTGTGCCGGCATGCCCGGCACCTGGGTGCTGATGACAAACAGATGATAGGGCAAAGCCATCACCTGGTCAAACGGCGAGCTGGGCAGCCGGGGTAAATAGAACGCGGCCACCGTGAAGAGAATCGGTGCGGTTTCGCCGGCGGCGCGAAGTAGTCCCAGGATGACCCCGGTGATGATACCGGGCAGCGCCTGCGGCAGCACAATCCGCCGGATGCCCTGCCACTTGGTCCCGCCCAGGCTAATGTTAACCGTGCGAAACTCGACCGGCACGGTCCGCAGCGCTTCCTCAGAGGTGCTGATGATGATGGGCAGGGTCATAATGGCCAGGGTCAGCGAGCCGGCGATGATGGAGGTGCCGAATTGGAGAAACAGGACAAACAGTCCCAGCCCAAACAGGCCATAAACTACCGAGGGAATCCCGGCCAGATTGACAATGGCCAGCCGGATGGCCCGGGTCAGCTTGGTGTCGCGGGCATACTCCGATAGATAGATGGCCCCGCCCACCCCCACCGGAATGGCTGTCAGAGCCGTGCCTAGCGTCAGCAACACCGTGCCGACGATGGCCGGAAAAATGCCGCCTTCTTTCATGCCGTTGCGGGGCGCGGTGCTGATAAACTCCCAACTGAGGGCGGGCAGTCCTTGCATGACTATCAGGCCGATAACCAGCAAAATGGGCGCGACCACGATCAAAGTAACCAGGGCCAACAGCCCAAAGCCCAGGCGCTGAACGGTCCAGCGGTTCATCAGCGCAACCCTCGCCCACCGCGTTTTTGGAACAGGGCCGAGGCTACGGCCAGGTTAATCAAAAAGGTCAGCACAAAGAGGACGATGCCTGCACCGAAGAGGACGTGGTAGTGAGTGCTGCCCTGAGCCACCTCGCCCATTTCGGCGGCGATGGTGGCGGTCATGGTGCGCACAGGCCGCAGGACGGCATCCCACTCCAGCGGCAGGCGGGCGGCATTGCCGGTTACCATCATCACGGCCATGGTCTCGCCGATGGCCCGGCCCATGCCCAGCATCACGGCGGTGACAATACCGGCCTTGGCCGCCGGAACCACGACCATCCAGATGGTCTGCCAACGGGTCGCGCCCATGGCCAGGGAAGCATCCCGATAACTCTTGGGGACGGCGTCCAGGGCATCTTCGGCCACACTGATGATGGTCGGCAGGGCCATATAACCCAGCAGCAGAGCACCGGTGAAGGCGGTCAGCCCGGTGGGCGCGCCCAGGTAGACTCGCACCAGCGGGGCCAGGGTCGTTAGGCCAAAAAAACCGAGCACTACCGAAGGAATGCCGGCCAGCACCTCGATGAGCGGCTTGAGCAGGTCGCGGACCCACGGCGGAGCCACCTCGCGCACAAAAACGGCGCTGGCCACCCCCAACGGCAGGGCAATCACAATCGCCACCACCGTGACCAGGAGGGACCCCAGCAAAAGCGGCGTCAGGCCAAATAGATCAAAGGTGGGGTACCAGCGCACCCCCACCAAATTAGACCACTCGACTTCGGTAAAGGTGGGCAAGCCTTCGCGGAGCAGGAAAAAGAAGATCAATACCACAAAGCCGATGGTCGAGAAGCCCAGTATCTTGACGATACTTTCGACTAAAAATTCGCTAACGGGAAAACTGGCCGATTTTTTCATCAAGCTGCGCTGGTCATCACTCCGGGTTGGCCTGGGCGAGCGGAACAAAGCCCAACTCTTTGACCTGCTGCTGGCCTGCGCTCATAATCCAGTCGAGGTAGGCTTTTTCCGTACCGCTGGGTTGGCCGGGGGTGTACATATAAAGCGGTCGGGAGATGGGATAGCTGCCATCCACTACCGTAGCAATAGCGGGTTTGACAAAAGCACTGGTCGGGGAGACCGCAATGGCCAGAGCTTTCTGATCGGGAGTCACATAACCCAGGCCATCATAGCCAATGGCATTGGGATTCTGCCGGATCTCGGTGGAAATGCCTTCCGAGGAGGGGAGCAGCAAAGTATCGGGTGAGAAAAGCAGGTTGCTGTTTTTGTCGCCCAACCGGATGACCTCTTCCAAAAAGAAAACATAGGTGCCGGAGTTGGACTCGCGTGAGAGCAGCACGATGGGCCGGTCTTCACCCCCGACCTCTTGCCAGTTGGTGATTTGGCCGGTGTAGATGGCTGAGATTTGCTGAAGGGTGAGCTGGTCAACCGGGTTGTTGGGATTGACCACCACAGCGATGGCGTCTTGAGCCACGGTAATTTCAAAAGGCTCAATCCCGTTGGCTTCAGCTTCGCCCAGTTCTTCGGGTTTGATGGCGCGCGAGGCATTGGCAATACTGACCGTGCCATTGATCAGGGCGGCGATGCCTGTACCGGAGCCACCCCCGGTGACCGAGATGCGCACGTTGGGTTGCTGGGCCATGTAACTTTCGGCCCAGGCCAGGGCCAGGTTGACCATGGTATCGGAGCCTTTATTTTCGATGGTGTCAATTGGAATAGGGGCAGAAGCCTGGGCGCTGGTGGTGGTCGGGCTGCAGCCCAGCAGCAGCGCGGCTAGAAAAATAAAAAGGGCTAAGCTATAGCCTAGCCTCTCCCCTGTGGCTCTCGGCGGCTGTTGGGCCGCCCTTGTCGAGTCGCCTTTGCTCAATCGTTCATCCCTCAGTCTGGCGGCATTATAACATCCTCCCGAAGCTTTCGCAAGATAGGGAGGCTTATGGTAAAATTTTGACCGCCAGGGTCTGAATTATCGGCGAGATGGGATTAAGCTCCGCATGAAGAATAAAATAGATGTGCAATTGTTGAATTTTTACTACGAGCAAAAGCAAGCCCTCAAAGAGATTACTTTGCCTATCAAAAGGCGTCAGATTACAGCCTTGATTGGCCCTTCCGGCTGCGGCAAAAGCACCTTTCTGCGCTGCCTCAACCGGATGAATGATACGATTCCCGGAGCTCGGGCGGAGGGTAAAATTTTGCTCGACGGCCAGGATATTTATGATCCCAAAATGGATGTGGTGATGCTGCGCCAGCGGGTCGGCATGGTTTTTCAACGCCCCAACCCCTTTCCACAGTCAATCTACAATAATGTGGCCTTTGGCCCTCGGGTGATGGGGCAGACACGGCGGGTCAAATTGGATAATTTGGTTGAAGAGAGTTTACTCCGGGTTGGCCTGTGGGATGAGGTTAAAGATCAATTGAATCAAAATGCGCTTGAACTGTCCCTGGGACAACAACAGCGTTTGTGCATTGCCAGAGTGGTGGCGGTGGAGCCAGAGGTTATTTTGATGGATGAGCCTTGCTCTGCTCTGGACCCCATCGCCACCCTTAAGATAGAAGATCTGATGCGGCTGCTTAAAGAGAATTATACGATTGTAATTGTAACCCACAATATGCAGCAGGCCGCGCGGGTATCGGATTATACGGGGTTCTTCTGGTTGGGGGAGTTGGTGGAGTATGGCAAGTCGGGCAAGATTTTTACCCGGCCTCAGGAGGAACGAACGGAAAATTATATCACCGGGCGTTATGGCTGAAATAGCTGCTTTCGTTCAGCGGCCTTATTGATCAGAAAAGGAGTTGGCGTATCCCCCTGGTTTGGGGAAGTTTAAGTAGTCAGCCAGATCAAATTCAACTAGGCTTTTGCCAGTACCCTGCACGATTTGTTCAAATTTTGGCAGCAAATCAGGATGCATCAGCCAGACTTCCAAAACGTTGTCCACCTTCATTTTAGAAAAGTTCTCCTGGCCGGTCTCGTCCACTTTGGGAATGTGGGCTGAGGTTTGATAATATACATTTTTGGAATTGATTAATCTGCACATAGTTTCGATCTCCTCAATAATACTCATCTTTCCTCGCTTTCTAGGTCATCACCGCCGGGGTTGAGCGGGGAAGCAACGCTTGATGCTTTAATTTTTAGAGTGCTGGGGGGCAAAGGATGCCGGGCAATTAACTATCTCTATCTTAAGCTTCTTTGCCGTTTCTGTCTGTGACCTTCGCTACAGCGAGGCTGTGATTTAAATCACTCAAAAACAAAAGACCAGTAAACTCGCTGGTCTTTTGGCGTGCTAACTTTATTTTGCTTGATAAAAATGGGTTTAGACGAAGCAGTTAAGAGGCTATGAAACAGATTATTGTGGTCAACGAAGCCTTAAGGTTGCCCCGAGGCAAATTAGCGGCGCAGGTAGCGCATGCTGCGGTGGGGGCGTTCATCGAAGCGGATGAGGAGTCTAAACAGGCCTGGGTAAATGGTGGCATGCCCAAGATTATTTTAAAAGTTGATAGTGAAACTGAATTGACCAACTTGTATGACTTAGCCCTGGGTCGAACTATCCCGGCCCGATTAATCAGAGACGCTGGCAGGACCATCATCCCCGCAGGTACCGTGACTTGCCTGGGACTTGGGCCAGCCAGCGACAGCAAAATTGATGAACTAACGGGTCAGCTAAAACTTCTCAGATAGCTTTTCCTTTTCCGCCGGAGAGGCCAGCAAGAAAGCAGTGAGCGCCTCGATTTCGTCCAGATGCAACCTCAGATTGGGCATCTGGGTGTTCGGTTTTACGGCGGATGGATTTTTGAGCCAGGCGTGCAGATACTCAGCGGTGGCGGGAAAATTGGTTAGATTGGGACCGACCTCCAGCGCGATATTGGGTTGTTCGCTGATCGCCTTATGGGCATGACAGACGATACATCCTTTAGCCATAAAGAGATCGTGGCCCAGTTGCACCTGAGTTAATGATAGCTCTGACTTAGCCTCTACCCCAGGCTCGGCCGTTGAGGCAAAGCCGATCACACTGATTATCACCCCGGCGAATATAAAGGCGGTGGTCCACCACACCCGTTTACGCCACCACACCAGCGCAGCCCCAATGGTGCTGATCAGACCGGTCAGCCCCACCGCCAGCGAGGGTATGGCTGGCTTCGCAGTGGCTGCCGGGACAGCGTCCAGCACAGTCAGAACCGGCATAGGTTGATCCATGGTAAAAGCCTGGATTGACCACTGCCAGGCTCCCGGCTGGGGAAAGGTCAATCTGGCGACATAATGCCCGATCTGGCCTTGAGGTTCGGTGGTTAGGACGAATGACTCTTTGGAGTCGTTATGGACGGCCGTGATTTGCGGGGCAAGACCCTCCATAGGCGTATGCCCATGCTGGTAGATCATAAAGCCAACGGTGACAGGTTGTCGAGCCACAACCTGGGTGGGTAATTGATCGAGGGTGATGATTGCCCAACCACCCGCCTGCGCCGCCGGCACGGCCAGCATAAGACCGCTGAAAATGAAAAATAGACTAACAGTGAGACGCCTGGATATTATTTGAAACATATAGCTTTCTCCTTAAAGGGCTTATTTGCCATAAATACACCGCCCCGCTAAACCAGGTTCCCTTTGAAACAGCAAACCCCCGAAGTGTGGAAAACTTGGGGAGTTTGACTTTCGGGAGGGCTAACCTCAGCAGGCCAGCGACAAAGCAGGCTCGTCAGGTTTAGCCTGGGTAGCGGACTTGTCAGGTTAGCGCAGCGACTCGGCTATCTTCACCGCCTCTGTCAGTGACAGGCTGCTTTCCAGCCGATAAGTAATCTTGCCTTCAGCCCAAACCAAGACATGCCCTTCAACCAGTCGTCCTAAATCATAATCAACCCGGTTGCCGCGCCGGAATTGCAGCAAATAAGGCCCTTCCGTCCAGGCAGCCCGCTGCCCTTGGACCGTCGTTTCCTGGATCAGGCGCGGCTCGCCTTTTTGCGCAAACGTATCCGGCCCCAGTTCATGGAGACTGAACCGCACCTGGGCCGGCTGATCAGGCTCCAGCCAGACCAGCACGAGCACAGGCCCGTTCATATCTTGGAGATAGACTCGGTCGGGCGGACCCAAGTCCGGCGGGTAGGTTGGCAGGCGAACCGGGAAACCGGCCCGCTGCTCAGCCTCGGCGAAGGTCGTCTCACCGGCCAGGTCAAGGACGGAGGCAAGCGGCGTTGGAGTCGGTTGAGGCGTCGAAGTGGGGGTCGCTTTGGGTTGGGGCGTAGCGGGGAGAGGAGTCGGCGTTGACATGGGTTCAGCCAGGAAGATGCGCACGCTCCCAATTTGTAGATACTCCACCAGGGCAGCCCGGACTTGCGGCACAGCTAATAACCCACCCACCAAAAGCAGCAGGATCAACGCAGTCCAGATCAGCCGCCGGGTCATTGAACCAGATCGGAGTCCAGACTTCAGTCTGGATTCCCCAAGCAGTTGGGTTTTGACCGCGCTGACGAGATCGGGTGTGGGCGGATAAGAGAAGTTACGGGCTGCGTCGCGCAGTTTGGCTTCCCCTTGTTCATTTTGAGATGCGCCGCCGCTGCGGCTAAAGAACCGCTCACTCATGCGACACGTTCCTTCCATAAGCCCGGAAACTCCCGCTCGACGACCCGCCGCAGCCGTTCCAGGGCACGACTCAGGCGCGACTTGACCGTGCCGGGGGCAAGGCCAGCGGCTTGAGCCGTCTCCGCCACCGACAACTCCAGGAAATAGCGCAGGTAGATGATCTGCTGGTCCGTCGAATTCAGCCGCCGTACGGCTTGCCAGAGCATTTGAGCCTCTACCTGGGGGAGGGTTTCCTCCGGGGCAGGGCTGAACAACGGTTCCGGGGCAAGCCGGACCAGCCGCTGTAAGGCCGCTAAATAACGACCCACGGCCCGGCGACGGTTGTGGACCAGGTTGGTGGTGATGCGCAGCAGCCAGGGGCGCAGGGGCCGGGCCGAGTCGAATTGGTGCAGCGAGCGGAAGGCGCGGATAAATGCTTCCTGGGCCACATCTTTGGCCTCGTCGGCGTCGCCCAGCAGCAGATAGGCCAGCCGGAAAACAGCCTCCTGGTGCTGGCCAACGAGTGCCGCCCAGGCCACGCCATCGCCCTGGCTGGCTTGGATAACTAGGTTAGTTTCGCTCACGCGAGCCTCTCCGGAGAGGGTTGTTCACGCTAATATACACCGCTCCGTGGAGAACGGTTCCCAAAGATCGCACCCTTCGATACGCCCTTTCAGGTCTACTCAAGGATGCGCAAAAAGTCCTCATTTGGGACAAATTGGCGTCCTGAGTAGCGGCATAGCCGCGTATCGAAGGGCGCTAGATAGAAAGTGCAAAGGTAGTAATCCATGATGGTTAGGCAGAGAGTTGCTTCTAAGCGAGTCCGCTTTCGTATAATCATAAAACTATTTTGTTAAAACAAGCCAAAAGGAGGCAGTTGGCTTTGCCGCGCCGTTGACTTAACGTGTATAATACGCAGCAAATTCATAAATTACCTCAGTTCGGAGTTTTTACTTTCTCGACAGGATTAACAAGATTTACAGGATAAAAATTGGTCAAAAATCTTGTTAATCGTGCCATAGGTTCTGTCTATTTTGGGCGAAACATCGAACTCAGGTTAAATTGGGAGTATAAAAGTGCCGGAAAAAAGTGAGTTGTTGGGCAAACGAGTCGACGTGTTGGACAAAGGCTGGATTGAACTGCAAGACATTATGGGGGATGATCTGGCCATTGTCAACGCGGCGCGGGTGTCGTTTTTGGGCGAGAGCAAGGGGACGGAGGCGGATAAAAAGCTGCTCTTTTATCTGCTGCGCCACCGCCACACCAGCCCCTTTGAGCAGGTCGAGTTCAAATTTCGGGTCAATGCGCCGCTGGTGGTCTGGTGGCAGTGGGTGCGCCATCGCACCTGGCACGTGAATGCGCAGTCTGGCCGCTACACGCCGTTCAAGGAAAACGATTTTTATGTGCCAAAAACGTGGCGAAAGCAGTCCACAGATAACAAGCAGGGCAGCGAGGGAACGCTTGACCCGGTCGAGGCCGAGCGCTTAAGCCAGGCCCTCGTCGCTCATTATGAGCAGGGTTTTGCTCTGTACGAGCAAGCCCTGGCGGCCGGCGTGGCCAAAGAGCAGGCGCGCTTGTTTTTGTCAGGCTTCTCGGTTTATTATATCTGGGTAGCTAAGGTAGATGCCCACAATCTGCTGCACTTTTTGAGCTTGCGCATGTCCTCAGATGCACAAGAGGAAATCCGCGTTTATGCCCAGGCTATCTATGAGCATTTCTTAAAGCCGGCCTTGCCCTGGACGGCCGAGGCGTTTGAGAAGTATGTGTTGAATCGGGATTGACTATTTCAGCAGGGTTGTTCAGTTCTAAAAAGTAGCGATTCAAAGTGCACATT
>CAZRYD010000258.1:0-10261 GCA_964604225.1 uncultured Caldilineaceae bacterium | reverse complement strand
GCCGGTTCACATCGGCCAGGTTATTGTATATATGGGGCGAAATCCTCAAGTTGTTGTCCCGGCTGGAGGTGATGATGCCGTCCTCCTCCAGCCGTTTGACCAGTTGGGTCACATTGTGCGAGCGCAAGGTAATCAACGCCCCGTGACGAGCCGGATCAACCGGCGAGGCCAAATTGAAGCCCCGCTGCATCGCTCCCTCCTTGATGGCCCCGATGATTTCGGCCAGATGGGCCTCAATCTTCTCCAGCCCAATCGATTGAATCAGCTTCATTCCGGCCACCCCGGCGTAGATGCTCGGTACCGGCGGCGAGCCAGCCTCGAAGCGCCGGGCCGTGGGCGAGGGCGTATTGGCGTAAATATCCATAGCAAAGATATTGGCCTGGGAAAACCAGCCAATAGCCGTCGGCTGCAAGCCGGGGAGCAGTTCTTTGCGCACGTACAGATAGGCCAACCCGGCCGAAGCGAGCAGGTATTTCAGCGTTCCTCCGGCCAGAAAATCCACGTTCAACGCCTTTACGTCAATGGGAAACGTGCCCAGCGCCTGGTAACTGTCAACCAGCACCAGCGCTCCTTGGCGGTGAGCCAGTTCGACAATGGCCGGCACATCCAGCCGCGAGCCGTTGCGATAACAGACATGGGTAATGGAGACGATTTTGGTCCGCTCGTCGATGGCTTCGGCAAAGCGTTCAAGGGGAATCATATTGCCGGCAGCAGGCACATGAACCACTTTGGCCCCACGCTGCTCCTGAGCATGCCAGATCTGGCCGATGGTGGGGAACTCAAAATCGCTGATGACAACCTTGTTGCGCTCACCGCTGAAATCAAGCGCGCTGGCCAGGGCGCTCACGCCGGCAGAAACCGAAGTGCAGACGGCCACCTCGTTTGGCTCGGCCTTGACCAACCCGGCAAAGGCTTGCCGCGCCGCCTCCATGCGCTCCACCCACACTTCCCAGGGCGAGCCTTGCTCATCCCAATCGTCCAGGTAAGTCTCGTAAGCCTGCTTCACCTCGAGCGAAAGTGCGCCTTGGGAGCAGCTATTCAGATAGACTTTCTTTTGCAAAATCGGAAAATGATCACGAATGGACATGGCAGTATAACCTTTACGATACTCACTCAACGACGAGACAGCTAAACACCCATTATATCGAAACGTGTTCGACCCGTTTGATCCCTTCTCGATTTAGCACCAGGCGCAGCCGTCGATCCAATTTCCCTTTCTGGGGTTTGATGGAGCGGTAGCGAGAGACAAAATTTAGATGGTAGACCTTGTGACACACCACCGTTTTGAGCTGTCCGGCCTCTAAATAATTTCTGGGCTGGACCGGCTCGGCCATCTTCCGCAAATAGGCCCGAATATCGTAGCGGATAATGTCGTTGATGCCGGTTATCTCCGGCACGTCAACAAAAGCCTCTTTAAAAGCATTGGCGAACAGGACAATATCTTTAGCATAGCAGATGATATATTCACCCTGGCCATCGTTGTCCAACTCGGTAAATTGATCGCGGTTTCTGGCTCTGAGGATGGATTTGGGAATCTCTGCTTCGGTCACAAAGGAGACTTTTTCGCGCAAAATCCCCAACTGGTGTTGGCCGTCCTGAGTGCGGATGATGGTACGACGGTCGTAAAGGGTATTTTGGAGATACTGCGAAAACAGGTAGCGGCCCAATTCTTTGATGCGATCTTTGAACATGTAACCGACCACCAGGGCGATGAAAAAAGGGAAGGTCAACTGGCCGTAGAGCTGCTGAAAATAAAAGGCAACCACCGTAGCAAAGACCATCGATAGGCCCGCGGCGACGGCGAACAAAAACTGCTCCAGACCTGCCCCCTCGCGGCGGATAGCGGCCGATAAATACAACACGCTGGAAGCATATTTCTTTAACACGGATGCTCTGAAGGTATATTCCTCGTTATCATCGCCCTCTTTCAAGACCGAGCGATAGCCCCGCGAGCGGCGATGTTTGGTCTCGGCCTCGACCTGGTCACTTAATTTCTGCTTATAATCAATCTTATCCCCTTTTTTCAGGTAGGCCTCGACAATTTGAAACATCTCCACGGCGCTCTCCTCAATCAAGAGGCTAAGCGACTCGTCGGTTAATTTGTAAGCCGTGAAGAGTTGCTTATCCACATTAGGCAAATTAAAGGCCGGGAAAAATGAACGATATTTATCGGTGATATGTTTCGTCTCAATCAGGAACTCTTCGACCAGGTTATGGATCAGTAGGTTGACTTTACTATGCGGGGGCGCTTCGGCAATACGCTTTTGAATCAAATTGAAGTGCTCGCGAATGGCGCTTTTCAGCATGGCGCTCAAAAACTTAAAGTTATTGAGCAAGCGGTCGTGGTACTCCGGTTGCCCCACCCAGTTTTCGGCGGCAACAATCTGATTAATCGCCATCAGCGGCGAGCTGACATTGTCTTTGGTAAATTCTCGCAAGATCAGGGCGGGCGTTTTCAAGCGGATGTAGTTTTGAATGTCCCGGTAAAACTCGGCTTTGGTATAGGTACTGGGTGAAATTCCCAAGCTGTGCGGCACAAAAATATAGGTTGAATTCCGGTAGTGCGTTTGCTGGCCCGGCAGGAGTTCATAATCCAGTTTGATTTCAATTTGATATTTGTCGTGGGGTTTGACTGCCTGCTGAATGGCCTCGATCATTTTTGTTCCTTCGGCTGCCGGATCGAACAGCTATTCTAGCCCTTTAAAATCACAAGTGTAATTTCTAAGGTAACTGTACATCAAAATTGTCATTTAGCTAAAATTAAAAAATCTCCGAGTAAATCGGAGATTTCTTTTTACTCTTAAGAAAGGGTCAACAAATCAGGTTTTCGCATCTCCATAGCGGCGCTCCCGCTGGCTAAAACTGTGGAGGGCTTTGTAATATTCATCCTTATCAAAATCGGGCCAGTAAACCGGGGTAATATAATATTCGGCGTAGGCGGCTTGCCAGATCAAAAAGTTACTGGTACGAAACTCCCCACTGGTCCGAATAATGAGATCCGGGTCGGGTGAAGAGCCGGTATACATGTATTTGCTCAACAGACCTTCGCTCACTTCTTCAGGCTTGACATTATCCCGGATCATATTCTTAACCGCCTGGACAATCTCATCACGCCCGCCGTAGTTGAAAGCCACATTCAGGATGAGGCGATCATTATTTTTGGTCAGCTCGATGGCATACTTGACTTTTGCGCGGATAGCGGGCTTGAGTTTTTCTAATTGGCCCAAATGCCGGAGTTGTACCCCATTTTTGTGCAGTTCTGGCAACTCCCGATCAATGACGTTCTCCAGGATGTTCATCAATCCCATGACTTCCAGGGGCGGGCGCTTCCAATTTTCAGTGGAAAAGGCATAAATCGTCAACATTTTGACGCCAAACTCAACCGAGTACTCCAGAATACGGCGCAAATTCTCGGTACCGGCTTTATGCCCTTCAATCCGCATTTTGCCCCGTGATTTGGCCCAGCGGCCATTGCCGTCCATAATAATGCCGACATGGTAGGGCGGATTGGGTAAGGGTGGGTATTTTGTTTCGGTGCTTGGTTCAGTCGTTTTAACTATTTCGGCCATCCTGGTGTTACACCCTGGACAAATGATTATACTTCCAGAATCTCTTTTTCTTTAGCCGTGCTAATCTCGTCAACTTTTTTAATGTAATCGTCGGTTAATTTTTGCAGTTGATCGCGGCCTGAGTAAAAATCGTCCTCGGAAATCATTTTTTCTTTTTCAAACTCTCGCAGATCCTCCAGTTTATCGCGGCGCGTATTGCGAATGGAGACGCGAGCCTCCTCCGCTCGCTTGGCCACAGCTTTGGTCAGACTCCGCCGCCGTTCTTCGGTCAACGTTGGCACTTGCAAGCGGATAATCTTGCCATCGTTGTTGGGGGTCAAGCCCAAATCAGATTGCATAATGGCTTTTTCAATATGTTTGAGCGCGCCGGGGTCGTAGGGTCGAATGGCAATTAACTGCGCTTCGGGCACGCTCACCAGGGCCAATTCCTGCAACATTGTCTGCGCTCCATAATACTCGACCATCAATTTATTCACCAGACCTGTTGAGGCTCGGCCCGTGCGCATGGCCGCCAAATCGGAATGGAGCGCTTCAATGGATTTGTCCATTGCTTTTTTTGCTTCGGTCAAAACATCATTAATCATACTCCACCTCCAGGGCTCAAATCCAAAATAGCAGACAGGTACTGCCTGTTACTTTTTAATAGCTAATCAGGGTCCCCACCGCATCGCCTAAGATAGCGTTCTTTAAGCTATCAGTCTCCCACAAATTCAAAACAATAATCGGCATTTGATTATCCATACAGAGGGTCAAAGCCGTTCCATCCATAACCTTCAGTCCCATATTTAGGGCTTCAATGTAGGTAATAGTATCAAACTTTTTGGCCGTAGGATCAGTCTTGGGGTCTGACTCATACACGCCATCCACTTTGGTGGCTTTGACCAGGAGTTCGGCGTCTATTTCCATAGCCCGCAGCGCCGCGGCTGTATCCGTAGTGAAATAGGGATTGCCAGTACCGGCGCCCAAAATTACCACCCGGCCTTTTTCCAGGTGGCGAATCGCCCGCAACCGGATATAAGGCTCGGCTACCGCCTTCATCTCGATGGCTGTCTGCACCCGCGTTTCAATCCCAACCCGGCCCAGCGCATCGGCCAGAGCCAGCGCATTCATGACCGTAGCTAACATGCCCATATGATCGGCGGTCGCTCGATCCATGCCGTGATCCAGGCCATCTTTGCCCCGCCACAGGTTACCTGCCCCCAAAACGATAGCTATTTCGACCCCCAGATCGCGGATAGCTTTAATCACCGCGGCCACCGAGTCAGCGGCATAGGGGTCAATTCCAAAATTACCTTCTCCGGCTAAAGACTCACCCCCCAGTTTCAACAGAACGCGCCGATATTTTGGCGTGGCCATGCATTTCTCCAGAATTTTAAGATTTTAAGTGCAACGGCAAGTCAGTGACTTGTCTCTTACAGAAAAGGCCGGAACGTTTTGCCTGTTCCGGCCTCTTTATACAATTAGCTCGCTCCAAGTTCAAACCTAGCAAAGCGCCGAACTTTTACTTCGCTGCCCAGCTCTTGGCTGAATTTTTCCAGCAACTTGGCAATGGTCAGATCACCGTCTTTGACAAAGGGCTGTTCCACCAGCACAACCTCCTCATACCATTTTTTTAACTTGCCTTCAATAATCCGTTCTTTGATATTGTCAGGCTTTTTATCTTCGGCCAGTTGGGCCCGATAGATATTTTTCTCCGCTTCAATGGTCTCAGCCGGAACATCGGCCTGGTTCACATAGCGGGGTGAAGCTGCTGCAATCTGCAAGGCCACATCATGGGCCAGCCCGGCAAATTTGCTATCGCTGGCGCTGCCACCGACCACATCTACCAAAACGCCGACCCGGCCGCCGGTATGAATGTAGCTATCAAGCAGGCCATCACCGGCCAAGTCAAAGCGGGCGACCCGCCGCACGATCATGTTTTCGCCCAGTTTGGCGATGGTTTCGGTCAACTTCTCGGCTACAGTCTTGCTGTTATCGCCGCTGAAGGGTGCAGCCAACAGAGCTTCTACATTGGCCAGCTCAGGCCGGCTGGCAACCTGCTGGACTACGGCAGCCACAAAGTTTTGGAAATCTTCAGTCCGGGCCACAAAGTCGGTTTCACAATTGACTTGAACCAAAACCCCGGTTTTGCCGTCCGCGCTGATATGAGCGCTGACCAGGCCATCGTTGGCTTCGCGGCTGGCTTTTTTCGAGGCAGCCGCCAGGCCCTTTTTGCGCAAAAATTCGATGGCTTGATCAATGTCGCCATTGGTTTCTTGCAAAGCTTTTTTACAATCTAACACCCCTGCTCCGGTTGACTCCCGCAGCAGCTTGATATCTTCCGTAGTAATCGCCACAATTCCTCCAAAATCTATGCTGTGTAAGGTATCTAAGTTCAAGTTTACCCATGCCCAAACTGACCCAGAGCGTGGGCCTGAACAAGTCGAGAGTTATTCTTCGTCGGCGCTTTCTTTTTCAACCTCAACTTCAGCCTCTGCAATGGGCGCTTTGGCTGCTATCGCCGCCAGAGGCGAAGCAATTGGCAGATCCACCGGCCCTTCCTCGACCACGACTTCTTCATCGTCTACCTCAGCCGAGGCATCAACCACACCTTCTTCCTCAATCTCTTCGTCACCATAGGTACCTTCATCTTCATCGTCAAGCACTTCCGCCCGAATCTTGGCCAGCGTGCTGGGGCCCAGATAGCGCTCCAGCGCCTCTTCGCCTTCAATGCCGGCCGCTTCCTCTTCTTCGGCCTGCATGCTAGTTAACATGGCCCGACCTTCAGCCGCCGCATTGGCGATTGTACTCACCATCAGTTTGATGGCCCGGATGGCATCATCATTACTGGGGATGACATAATCAATCGGCTCAGGATCGCAGTTGGTATCGACCATCGCAATCACGGGGATACCGAGAGTATTGGCTTCCTTCACAGCCAGCGCATCACGCCGCACATCGGTCACAAAGAGCAGGTTGGGCAGGCGGCGCATGTCCTTCAGCCCCCCCAACCGATGGTTCAAGCGGGCAATCTCTTGCTCACGGAGCAGGGCTTCCTTTTTGGGCAGGCGAGCAAATTCGCCCCGCGTCTGTTGCTTTTCAATCTCTAAGAGGTAATCAATCCGCTGGCGAATGGTCCGCCAGTTAGTTAGCGTGCCGCCCAGCCAGCGTTGTTCCACAAAGGGCATGCTGGCCCGCACAGCTTCCTGGACAATCGTCTCTTGAGATTGTCGTTTGGTGCCAACAAAGAGCACCGTCCCACCCGCAGCGACGGCATCTCTGACGGCAGCATAAGCTTGATTAAGTCGGGTGATGGTTTGTTGAAGGTCAATAATGTGAATCCCGTTGCGCTCGGTAAAGATGTAGGGCTTCATCTTTGGGTTCCAGCGCCGGGTTCGGTGACCAAAGTGGACCCCCGCTTCCAGCAGGGATTTCATGGGTACAACTGATTGATTGCTACTATTACCGTTAGCCATATTTAATTTTCCTCCGTTTTGGCTTACTTACGTCCGCTCTTCTCAACCATCTGGGAACCCCGGCAGCCCTGGGCACGGTCCATCTGTCAAAGAGCGTGTGAATTTGGTTAAAAAATTTACAAGTGAGTAGTATATCATGTTCAGGGGGAATGAGCAAGCAAATAGGGGTAGGTCTCAGGGCAAGGGTGGCTCAAGGCGGGTCACGGCCAAAAGCGTCAGATTCAGGTTACGGATTTTGAGCAGCAGGCCATACAGGGCGGCCTGATCCACAACCGGGCCGACCAGGACGGTTTCGCCATTTGGTTCGTGCCGGATGGTCAGCCCATCGAACCATTCCGACCAGTGCAGATCAAGATGGCCTTTGACTTTGATTTGGTAAAACGTAGGTGTAGTCACGAAAACTCCTTGAGTAGGAAGTAAGAAGTAAGGAGTAGGGAGTAAGGGAAAAACTTTTTCTTTCCCCCTATTACCTACTCCCTGCTCCCTACTCCCTCCTTCCTATTGATAAGCCAAACTCTCGCGCACACTGACCCGAGTGGCCCCCTGGGCCGGCAGCCAACTGGCGGCAATAGCTAAAACGGTGATGATGGCCAGCCAATACAAAGCGCCCATGGGGGTGTAATGAAAGACAATTTCGCCGTTAATGGCCGCGCCCAACGCCTGGGTCATCAAATAACCGGCCGGCAGGCTCAGGGGCAGGGCAATCAACCAGCTTAACAGGCCCAACACCAGGCCCTCGCCGATGAACAGCCGGGCGATAGACCACGATGAAGCGCCAATTGCCCGCATCACCCCGATTTCGCGGGTGCGCTCGCGCACGCTGAGTGAGAGCACGCCGCTGAGGGCAATGCTGCCCACCAGGGCGATAATGACGGCCATGGCCGCCAGCATCTTGATGATAATGCCGAAATTGCTCAGAATTTGAGCGGTCGCGGCGCTGGCCGTATCTTGGTCGGCAAAGGGGCCTACGGGATTCAACTTTAGCTGATGCGTATCGAAATAGGCCCGCAGCCCTTTGGCCATCTCCGCTTCTCCGGCCGCATCGGTGCGGTTGGTTTGAATAAAGACCGTGTTGGCTTTGTTGACGCTGCCCGTGGTCCGCAGCAAGACCTGGCGCGGCACGTTGACCGAGGATGTAATGATTGGGTCAAAGATAAGACCGACCACCTGCCATTGCACCTCACCGTGCCGGCCAAAATCAAGCGTCACCCAATCGCCCACTTTGACCCCGACCTGTTCGGCCAATTTCTGGTTGAGCACGGCCGCGTTGGTATCGTCCGGCCTTAGCCAGCGCCCGGCTCGCAGTTGATAACCATAAAAGTGGGTCGGCAGCGGTATCCCCAACATCTCTGCGGAGGGGTCCGCATTTGACTCCGGCTGGCCCACCGGCCGGATCTTAGCCCCGGCAAAGGTCCACATCTCCACATTTTTCACCCCCGGATAGGCCAGGGTTACTCTTTCCACTTCCTGCATCCGTTCAGCATCCTCAAATTGCAAGCTGACATTGAATTTGAGGATGGAAAAGAGGACATCACCAAAGGTATAGGCCACCGAGTCCTGTACGGTCATAATCATCATAAAGATCAGACCACTAACCACCAGGGCCAGTTGGGTTACGATAACCCGGCCTTTGTTGCGAAACGTATTGTTAAGGGTCAACAAGACCAACCGGGAAAGCCGCTGCACTTTGGCTAAAGTGCGTTCCAGCCAGCCATTGCCGCCGCCCAGGCCATAGGTGCTGATAGCTTCGCGCACGGTCAGCCGCGCCCCGGCAGTGATGGGGACCAAAGCCGCCAGCAGCGGGGCCAGCAGGGCGATGGCAACCTGAATTAGCACCGCCGTCCTGGATAGCGTGAATGGGCCGGGGTCAATGTTAAAAAAGTATAATAAGAAATTGCTGAACTGTTGCGCCCCCAGCGCTCCCAGCGGGATGGCGATGAGTAAGGCCAGCACCCCGTAAATCAGCACCCCGCTAAAGTAGATCAGCAAAATCCGGCCGGTTCCGGCTCCAATGGCTTTCATCACTCCGATCTGGGTGACCTGCTGGCCCACGACAGCGGTAATGGTGTTGTAAACCAGCAACAAGCCCAGAATCAAAGCCAGCCCGCCCATCACCTCCAGAATGAGAAAAATGCCGTCCAACGTGCTTTGCAAGAAATGCTGGCCTGGATCCAGGAGCCGGTTGTCGCCGTCAACGGGGGCTGCGCCGCCGGTATCCACATCTAATTTCTCCAACTGGCGCTGCATCTGGTCGGCCAGCTCTTTGACGGATGCTTCATCATAAAGCGGGGCGGCAGCCAGAATTTGATTAAAATTCTCTTCGCCGGTCAGGTTGGCAAACTCGTCGCGGCTGGCGTAAAACTGGGCTTTGCCGCCAAAGCCGGGCGGCTGTAGCAAGGCATTATGAACCAATCCACCCACCTGCATGGTGTATTCTTTGTCGTCAATGCGAAAGTAGACTTTCTGGCCCTGCTGAATGTTAAAATAGCTATCCGCGCCCTTTTCAACGGCCACATTCTTGCGAGCCGGCCAGTGGCCGCTGAGCAGTTCCAGCCTGGTAAAGGTTTGATCCTGGTAATCGGCGCGAGCGATTAAACCGCCGGGCGACCAGGGTTCTTCCGGGCTGAGCCGGTATTCAAGACCGGTAGACAGATAACCCTCGACATCGTCGACTCCCTTAATATTTTTTAGCGCGATGAGTTGATCATCGTCTATGCGGGGGTCGGCCCACAGGTCGATCATGGCTGGCGACGAGGCTCGCCAGACCTGGCCCAGGCGGGCGCTGACAATTTCGCTGGCGGTGACGATCATACCGATGGCAAAAGCGCCCATAGCGATAATCACCACCACCTGCGCGGTGCGGCCTTTGTTGTTCCAAATATCGCTCCAGATTTTATGCCAAATAACTCCCATGCCTATGTCTCCTGTTTATTTCAGATTTATCCAAGTCTTACCATCTATATATCTACGAACTTGACCCTAATTCGTTGTATTTCCTCTTGTTTTGACCCTTTAGTTTTGTATTTGTGGCCAGTATATCAGCCAACCGGGCATAAGTCAGGAGTCTAAAGGTGTAGAGGGGGTTTATTTTGGAATGGCAACCTCAGGGGACTCCGTACCATTAGTTGTTTGAAAGATGTTGTACTAACGTGTTTTCAATCATCTCGGCTAATTGCTTATGTATTTCTGCACGAGACCGCTCTCCACCATCTGTGCAAATAGCCTCATTGTCGCCTT
>CAZRYD010000257.1:6197-10274 GCA_964604225.1 uncultured Caldilineaceae bacterium | reverse complement strand
TGATTAGGCGGGTTGTTTTGCCCCAGGAATTCCTTTAAGCGCACCAATTCACTCTGGTTAGCCGATTCTTGCCATTGCTTATTCAGATTGTTTATCTCCCGCTGGGTGAGATGCCAGGAGAGGGGGCCAATCTCCTTTTCTTCACCACACTCGGTTACGCTTGACAAAAGCGGGGGCTGAAATACAAATCGTTCAATTTTAACATTCGCTAGCCGATTTGCCCACGATTCTTTGAAACGAGAAATCTCAATTTCATTTCGCGAAAAGGCCGATCCGGTACGAATGTTATAAAGGCCAATAGTCGGTCCAATGATGGCCGAGGCGGCGCCTTGCTCTGATTGGTAACAATTGCGGAACGGTACGGGAAAAGCTCGTAGTTCAATGAGGGCGACCCTGGTAAATTCCAGGCCATTGTCCTCATGGTCACGCTCACCCTGATAACGGGCCTGCAGAACCGGTTCCAGCCAATCTAAGGCGGAGGCAATGCCAAAGTTGTCGTAGTAGCCGCCATCAATTAAGTGGTATTGTTGATAATCTTTATCCAGGCCCGTTTGTTCCTGAGCGGCGCCAGGTCGAAATTTGGCCCGGGCGGCTGGGGTGACGTAGGGAAAAGCAGCCGACAGCCGGGCTGCTGTCCAGAGGTCTAGATCGACCTCGCGGTAGTTTTGAGCCTTTGGACCTACACGGGCCACCTTAAACAAAAGTTCGGTCAGGGTATCCCCTCGGCCTTCCTGGGTAGCCCAAGCTTGGGTGTCGAAGTTGATGGGCGTTATCATTATCCGTCGCCCCGACTCCATCGCGGTGGTGTTAAAAATTGGGGCGGGGATGTTCCCTTGCTTGATAGCCTGACGCAACCCCAGTATCTTGTCGGTTTCACAGCCAAATAAGGGGTTTCCGGTGACTGCCTTAGCGGCGGCGATGTGAGCCCATTGTTTTTCCAATAAGAGTCCTCGATCCGTAGCGGAGTCGAACCAGGGTATGCCGCCGGTAAATAAACGGACAATGTCATAAAAAGCAAAGCCGTAGGTGGTAGCGGACAGGCTGGAGGCCACCGATTGGTTAAATACATTCTTGAGGAACTCTTCACGCTGGTCTGCCGGTAATGATGAAGGGTCTTGGTCTGTATGGCACAGATCATGAATAAAGTGGGCTGCCCCGACCGTTCCCCCTGAAACCGTGCTTAACAGCCGGATTTCGTGCAGCAGTTCGGGTCTTTCGGTAATTAACCCTTTTAAGGCGACGGTCGTCCAGCCGGAGGCCCAGATGCCACCCCCGGTCGAGGCTATGACAACCAGATTTTGCTTGGCTTTAGCGTTGCGAGCTACCTCAAGCGGCGTCAGCGTCTGGTCTGCCGGGGTGTCAACCTGGTCGATATAATAATAATGGTCAACCTTGAAAAAGTTATAACCGATGAACACAGCGGGAATAAAAACTAACAGGAAGGGAATCCGGATCCGGGCAAACAGAAAATCGAAAGCGGAAATGAAAAAGATAAGGACAATGATGACCATATAGAGATAAGGCAAGGCATGCCAATCCGGGTTGAATGAGAAGGTCAACCCCGATAACGGAGACAGGAGTACGATCCCAAAGCCAATAATAAAGGCGACTAAATGCTCCGCCGCAGGGAAGAGACTGAAGAAAATTCTGTTAGACGTCTCATAAATCTTTTGAAGCCAGATTTGAAAGCCGGGTTTCGTTGTTATCTGGAATGCCGGCCTTAATTGTTCTGAAGCTTTTATCCCCAACTGACTGACTCTTTGGGAGATGATCGGCCTAACTTGGTCCGAAGCCCTGGCCCGAAAATCGCTTAACTGTTTCGACATAGGCATTTCAAATTGTGCTTTAGGTAACGGGCTGTATTCATCATCAGGCTGTTCAGCAGCGGTATTCCGGCGTTGATAAAGAGGTTTGATCAAACGGCCAAGCGAGGCTGTTAGAGCATACACAAATAGTAATCCGGCAATAAGCCCCAGCAAGGCCGCGACAAGCGCCTGAAATATTTGCAAAATCAGCGGCCATAGCTCATCAACGCTTGCAATAGGGATCCTTTCAACCGGAATAATCATAATGCCTAGCCCGACCAGGCTGAGCAGAAAATAGAGACCAAGCTGAGCCTGGCTGATCTGGGAGTCAAAGAACTTATAGGCCCATTTGGGGATGTACCCTTTCTGCCAGATGTGATCACCGCGAGTGAGCTTAGTTTGTCCACTAATAAGATAACGGGCCTCAATGCTATCGATGGTGATGCCTTGGGTAAAAGCCAGGCTCCACATGGCCGCAAACATCAGACCTGAGATAAAGAAAATAGTCAACCCGTTAAGTTCAACAAACAAACCGCCCAGTAAACTGTGCAAAGGAAACTGGGTGCAGGCTGTCAATGGTAAGTAGACCAGCAAAAGCCCGAAAAAGAAGCTATATTTTAATGTACTGATTAAACGAATGTAACGCCTGACCATCTCACGAGTCTCGTGGGTGATGAATCCAAAAATCGCAAGACCTAATGTTCCCCAAAAAAGAGCGGCAAACAGCCAGCCGGTGATCTGGAGAAAAATGTTAGGCCAGCCGCAGGCTGTGTAAGGGATGACAAATAGAGCAAATGGAACCAGCCAGAGATAAATTGGCTGCCAATAGTCCCTGAAAAATTTAAATGGTTGCCTCAACAAGGTGATCAAGATGCCCATTTTGTCCCCCTAAGCAAATAGTTTCTGTCGGTTGGGTTGAACGGAGTGAAACCCAACCAGCGATTTTTGTTGTTGGTGGCTCAGATAGCAATATATTACCATAGTTAGCCCCTAAATACCTGAAGTTCGGCTGTGTTTTGGCTGAGTTGTCCCTGAAGAACCAAATAGCCCCTTGGAATTTATCTTGAACCTAAAAGTATATAACTCGCCGGCTTGGAAGCTGGCGAGTTATATTTTAGTTTATACCGCTCAATTTTCACTCAAAAGGGCAGACTTTCTGAAGTGAGAAATACCAAAACCCGCGGTGGTATCAGTCTACCTCACGTTGCCGGATAATCGGGGGAGACTTGGTGGGCTGAAGTTTCACAAAAAGAAAGGAGGACTGGTGACGATATAGTGGTCAAATTGACCAAACGGCGCATCGCTCATAAACAGGGCGATGAACCCATCCATTTGAAAACCGCGAGCCAGCAGATAAGCCACAGCAGTGCGGTTGAGCAGTGGCACTTCCAGGCCAAAATGGTCCCGACCGCTGGCAGCAGCGGTGTTTTCGGCGTGGGCTAATACGGCGGGAAAATCAGTGGGGTCGAGCAGGGCAAATGGTCCGCTGCGGAGGCCGACATAGCCGTAGCCAACCGGCTGGTCGCCTCGATAGTAAAGATAACCCTGCCGGTCGTTGAGCAGCCAGGCGTGATCGGCCTGCCGGCGGTGATCGAGTATGGTCAGGTCCAACTCGTCCAGGATGGCCTGGTTTTGGGGCGAGGCGGTGATTGGCTCAATGGTCAGGTCGGTTGTTGCCGTTACTATTTCCGGGGTGCGGCTGAAATAGTAAATGGGGAAGGAGGGATAGACGCCGG
Organism: uncultured Caldilineaceae bacterium; assembly: GCA_964604225.1. GTDB lineage: Bacteria > Chloroflexota > Anaerolineae > 4572-78 > J111 > DSQQ01. The sequence goes on along the minus strand of CAZRYD010000257.1, from coordinate 6,733 downwards.
CTTTGAGATAACGCGCCTGGGCGCGGTTGTCGGTGGAGGCGATAATGATTCGGCGTCTGGCTCCGTCTGCCGGGAAGGCACGGGCTAACAGTTCGCGGCCCAGGCCAGCCGATTGCTCGCCGGGACGGACAAAATACTCGGTCAATTCCAGAAAGCCGTCGCGTAAAATGGAACGGGCAAAACCTATGATCCGGCCATCTTTTTCAGCAATCCAGAAATGGGCGGCGGTATGGCCCAGGTGGTCGTACAGAGAACGGCGCTCCTGCCACATACGTTCCAGGGCGGCCGGGTCGGCCCAACTGGTTGGTTCGGTTGAACCGAGCCGCCGGCTGAGATCGGCCAGAGTTTCTTCAAAGACGGTAAAAATACGGTAGGAATCGGCTATGGCGCCGGGGCGGAAGGTGATGCCGGTCATGGGAGGGCCTCCTGGTGTTGGTGCAAAGTTTCTTGGCTAATTTTGCTGTGGCAATGACCGCTGTCAGATGTCTTATCAAGTACCATATTTCTCACCGCAGAGTATGCTGAGATTTTAGCAA
>CAZRYD010000257.1:0-6097 GCA_964604225.1 uncultured Caldilineaceae bacterium | reverse complement strand
CTGGAACGGCAATTGTTTACTGCTTGCGGCAGATGTAGTATTGATTTTGGATGTCGTGCGACAGGTGTTTCACTTCCACCTTGGCGAAACCGGCCTCGGCCAGCATTTCCAGCGCTTTTTCCTCGCCCCACATCGCCCCCAAGCCTTCGCCGTCGTAGGCCAGTGAAACGGTCATGCAGTGCATGCAGGAGACAGTGTAGAGGAACGGTCCAATGGGATGATCGAGATTGTTGTGTACATGGCCCGACCCGGCGATGTCCTGCATCAAATATACACCCTCAGGTTTTAAGGCGCGCTGAATGTTACGCAAAACAGCGGCTGGTTTGGCCTGATCGTGGATGGCGTCAAAGGTGGTGACCAAATCGTAGCGGTGAATCTCATCCAAAATGGTCGCATCCTGCACCGCAAAACGAACGTTGGTTAAGCCATACTGTTGGGCTTCGGCTCGACCGGCGGCGATACCAGTCTCAGAGAAGTCATAACCGGTGAAGCGACTATTGGGAAAAGTGCGGGCCAGCAGATTGAGCGCCCGGCCACTGCCGCAGCCCAGGTCAAGTACTTCGAGGCCGTGTTGGAGCGCCTCCACCAGGCCCGGAACGAGCGGTAGGATGTGGTCCAACAGCGCCGGCAGGACCGACTGGCCGCTGTCCTCAGCCATCACTTCCTGAAAGCGGGGGAAAGCCGAGTAGGGCACACCGCCGCCGTTGCGAAACGAGTCGACGACTTTATCCTCTACCGAGCCAAGCAGCCCAATGTATTGAGCGAAGGCAGCCAGATTGTTAGGGGCAGCCGCCCGGCTGAGCGCGGCCGCATGCTCGGCGGGGAGGCGGTAGGCGCTCTGCTCCGGGTTGTATTCGATGATCCCACCGGTGACCATCGCGCCCAGCCACTCGCGCACATAACGTTCGTGCAAGCCGGCGGCTGCGGCGATTTGATTGCTGGTGGCCGGGGGCAGCTCGGCTAGGGTATCAAACAGGCCGGTACGGTGGCCGATGCTGGTCATCAAAGCCAGCGAGCCGAGATTGAGAACGTCCACCATTTTTTCGGTGAAGGCGTCTGCTTGTTGTTGATTAAAACCATTGGTACTCATGGGTTTTCTCCTTACAAAAAATACCAGATCCAAAAATTAGATGGCTCCATTCTAGCCTATTTTCCGGTTGGGGTAACCTGCCAAAGTATAGGTTTGAGGGTTGGGTTTAAGCGGCAGAGGGTTGGGGGATTTGGGACGAAGCTTGAAGCACTTTATGACTCAGGACAACAGTCCCAATTCTCTAGCCCTGGCCACGGCCTGGGTGCGGCTGCTCACATTCAGCTTACTGTAAATCTGGCTGGTGTAGAACTTGGCCGTGCCGACTGAAATAATCAGTTCGTCAGCAATTTGCTGGTTGGTCATGCCCTCGGCGATGAAGCGGAGGACCTCCAGTTCGCGGGGCGTAAGCGGCTCCACTAGGGCAGCGGAGCCCGGGGGTAGAGGCGTGTAGGTAATATTCTGCTCCGCTACGCTGCGCCTCTGCTCGTCTGCCGGAATCGATTGAGCCAAATCCAGTTGTACGGCTGCTACCATCGTTTCAAGATCGGCCTGGGCGCCTTGCTGTCGGGCGGCGGCATATATCTCGGCGGGCAGATTTGACTCGTAAAAGGTCAGCAGTTGCTGGGCCTGGGTTTTCGTCTCGTGGTCGCTGGCTGGGTGATGCAGGGCCAGGGTCAATAATTCGACGCTCCGTTCAGGCTGGCCAAGGTGGTTAAAAAGCTCGGCGATGCCGGTGAGGATGGCGAGGGTGAGCGGCGTAAATTGCATGTCGGCTGTAATCTGTAAGCCTTGTCGAAAGTAAGACGCTGCCGCTTGATAATTAGCTTGGGTCAAGGCGATGGCGCCCAACCCGTTGAGCGAGGTAGCCAGACCCCCGCGATCACTAATCTGCTGATAGATGGCCTGGCTCTGCTGGTACAAACGCTCCGCTTCGTGAAAATTTTGCTCCCGGTGCGCCACTTTGCCCAGATGGTTAAGCGCCAGCGCCATGCCTTCGGGATCGTTTAAGGCTTGTTTGATGCTGTAGCTGGCCTGGTAATGGTCTCTGGCCTGGGCATAATTCCCCAGGGCGCGAGCCACATGGCCCTGAATACTTAAAACATAGGCGCTGAACCAACGGTTATTGGTTTCCTCAGCCAGGAGATAGGCTTGTTGGGCATGCTGTTGAGCGGTTTCAATTTGACCCTGGGCCAAAGCAATATTAGCCAGCATAAAATAGGCCGCCTGAAGGTTCTGTTTGTCAACTCGCGCTTCATTCCCCCGGCGAGCTGCCTCGGCCAGCTCGGTGGCTCTGACATAGTCGCCCAGAATGGTGGCCAGGATGGTCAAGCCAATCAGAGGATCGGTGCCAAAGCCTGGCGGCGGCGGTACGCCGAGGCGGTGAAAAAGAGCCTGGCCTCGTTCCAGCAGAGCTGTGGCCGGTTCAAGCCGACCCAGACGAATGTGATGAAACCCTTGCAAGACCAATAACAAAGCCAGGGTTGAGCCTGGCCGGGCGTCTGGGGCCAGGGTGTCCAGCTTGTCGATAGCCTTAGCAAAGGCGTCGGCGCCTTCCAGGTAGCGACCTTGAAAATCACAATAGTGATAGAAGGTATAGGTTGCTTTTTGGATATTCTCCAGGTTGACCTGTTGGACCGCCCATGCCCAGGCCGGCCGGATATTCTCCAATTCAGTGGTGATTTCCTGAATTGTTTCAAGCTGCCGGGTACCGACAATATCGTCTGCCCGCTGGGCGAGAAAATCGGCATAGAAGGCACAATGTCGATCATAGACATGGGCTACGTCGTCGGGGGATAGCACCAGTTGTTCCGCCGCGTACTGGTGCAGCAGTTCGTGGATTTGGTAGCGGCCATCCGGCTCCCCGCGCAGGAGCGATTTATCCACCAGGGCGCTCAGGATCGGCAGGGTCGCTTTAGCTATGTGCTCGGCGGCCTTCCGCTGAAAGCTGCCACGAAACACCGACAGGCGTTTGAAGACATTGCGCTCGTCATCACTCAAAAGCTGCCAGGAGTGGTTAAAGACGGCCCGCATGCTGCGCTGCCGTTCGGGCACATTGCGCAAGTTGGTGGCTAAAAAATTGAGGTTGCGCTGAATTTCCGCAGCAATAACCTCGCAGGACAGGGTTTTGGTCCACGAGGCAGCCAACTCCAAGGCCAACGGCATTCCTTCGACCAGTTGGCAAATCCGGGTCACCCCTGTCTGTTCCGCCGCCAGTGAGAAATCTCGACGCACCCGGCGGGCGCGTTCGACAAACAGTTGGATGGCGCTGTACTTCTCCTCCTGCTCATCTCCGGCCGGCAGAGGCGTGTTTGGAAAAGGTAAGCCCTGAACAGGATAAAGCCACTCTTCCTGTAGATTCAACACTTCACGCGAGGTGACCAGCAATTTTACCGTGGGGGCAGTTTCCAGGATGCTGGCCAGTAGGGCAATGCCCGCTTCGTCGGAAACAGCCGGAGGGAGTAACTGTTCAAAATTATCCAGAATCAGCAGGATTTCTTTACCGCTCAAGAAATTTATGAGCTGAATTTGGGGGTCTTCCTGGCCGCGGAGTGAAAAATTGAGCGCATCGGCTACCGCTGCCAGCAGAAACTCGGCGGCGCGGACAGCCTGCAGCGAAACAAAATAGACCCCCTGCCTGAAGCTGCCGGGCATGTCTGTGGCAACTTGAATAGCCAGCCGGGTTTTGCCAATGCCCCCAGGGCCAACCAGGGTCAGCAAGCGGCAGGCCGGGTCGGCCAGCAAGTCTGTGATTTCGACCACTTCTTCGGCCCGGCCAATAAAGGGCGTTGGTTGCGGCGGCACATGAAACGTAGGCGCTCTAGTTAGGGGCTGAGATGATTGCAGCATCGTACTACCTCTATAACCGTGCGCTGGGAATTGTATCTTGAGATGAGACTGAATTATATATCTAAATTGTATCCGCTTCAACTTCCTCAGGCTGCGTCCCAGCTTCTCGATTTATTGAAACGGCCCGGAGTCATGACAAGCACTTATACTTTGCAAGCATGCCACTGGGGTGAGCGTTTCCGAAAATGGCCCGATTTGAGCAATAGTGCATCGAGGCATATAATAACCTTAGCGGATTTATCCGTGCCACCATCCTTTGCTGTGGAAATCCTATGCCCCCAGTAATTTCAAGTGACCTCATCATTACGGCTGTCATCGTTGTTACAGCCCTGGGGCTGTTTTTAAGTGACCGCCTGCGCCCCGACTTAATTGCGCTCTTGAGCTTGGTGGCGCTGGGTGTAACCGGCGTTTTAACCCCACAGGAAGCTTTCTCCGGTTTCAGCCGTTCCGCCGTTATCACCATTTTGTCTATTTTTATTCTGGCCGAGGGCTTACAACGTACCGGTGTGACCGAACAGGTGGGCGATTTGTTATTCCGAGTGGCCGGTGCCAGTGAAAGCCGGCTGGTGACTGTGGTGATGCTGGCCGGCGCTTTTCTGTCGCTGTTTATGAACAATATTGCGGCGGCGTCGGTGCTGCTGCCGGCCGTGTCGGGGGTGGCGCATCGCACCGGAATTAGCCCGGCCCGCCTGTTGATGCCGCTGGCCTTTGCCACCATTTTAGGCGGGATGGCTACACTGCTCACCACCACCAATATCGTCGTCAGCGGCCTGCTGCGTGATCAACACCTGCCCGGTTTCGGCCTGCTTGATTTTGCTCCGGTTGGCCTACCCATCGTGGCTGTCGGCATCACCTTTATGGCTTTATGGGGCCGGCGGCTGCTGCCGAGGCAATCGCCGGCTGATCAGCTTATGGCCCAGCAGCAAAAACGGAACGACTTGGCCGAACTCTACCGCCTGGGCGAGCGCTTGTTCCGGGCGCGGATACCGGCTAATTCAAAATTGATTGACCGCCCTCTGGGCCAGAGTGCGCTCCGAGAAACCTACGGTCTGACCGTGCTGGCTATTGAACGAAATGGTGATACGCTGCTGTCTCCGTCGCCAGATGCGGCCCTGCGGCAAGGCGATGTGGTCCTTTTTCAAGGGAATCTAGAGGATTTTCGCCGCCGGGATGTCGAGCCTTATCTGGAGATTCTCCCGGCGCGCGACTGGCGTGAGCAAGACCTTGAGTCGTCGAGCATCGTGGTCACCGAAGTGGTTTTGTCGCCCCGCTCCCGTCTGATCAATCAGACCTTGCGGGAGGCTCACTTTCGGGAGAAGTTTGGGATGACGGTGCTGGCTATCTGGCGAGAGGGCCGGCAGCGGCGGACCGGTTTGACCGATTTACGCCTGCAATTTGGTGATGCCCTGCTGTTGCAGGGGCCGCGCCAATGTTTGGCGATACTGCGAGATGAACCGGATCTGATTGTATTGGACAACGAGACCGAAAAAGTCCCTATGCCGCTGGGTAAAGGTCGCCTGGCCCTGAGCGTCGCTATTTTGACTCTGGTATTGGCGGCGCTCAATTCTGCCATCGTCGGCGAACTTATGCTGGGTGGAGCGCTGGTTATGGTTCTGGTCGGTGTGCTCAGCATGGATCAGGCTTACCGGGCCGTAGAGTGGAAAACCGTTTTCCTGGTGGCCGGAATGCTGCCTTTGGGCACTGCCATCACTAAAACCGGGGCCGCAACCCTGATGGCCAATGGGCTGATGGCTGTGCTGGGACCGGCCGGACCGTTAGCGTTGCTGGCCGGGTTATACCTTTTAGCCATGCTCTTAACCCAGGCGATGAACGGCGCAGCGGTGGCGGTGGTGCTTGCACCTATCGCTATTGAAGCGGGAAATCAATTGGGGGTAGACCCGCGGGCGCTGGCTATGGGGGTTGCCCTGGCTACCTCAACCGCCTTCCTGACTCCCCTGGGTCATCCGGTTAACGTACTGGTGATGAGTCCGGGCGGCTACAGTTTTCGTGACTATCTCAAAACAGGTTTGCCCTTAACATTGCTTATTTTTGCGGTCATCATGTCTTTGTTGCCGGTTTTCTGGCCGCTGACGAGTTAATGTCATTAAGTTAACGTAGTTTAGCCCCTTGTGGGCGGGCACGAGGCCCTATGCTACACCCTTAACTTACAGGACTTACGCGGTTGGGTGCTCAAAACGCATGCTGAGTAGGCGTTAGCCG
>CAZRYD010000256.1:3210-10323 GCA_964604225.1 uncultured Caldilineaceae bacterium | reverse complement strand
TAATCCAGCCGGTCCGGCCCCAACAATAATGAGATCATAAAAGGGCTGCGTAGCCTGGGTACGTAGCCCTACTTTTTCGGCTACTGTGGTAATATGCGGATCAATTAAGGTACTCCCATCGGGGAAAAAGAGGATGGGTAAGCGATGCTGTTCCTGGTTGACCGCGTCCACCAAAGCTCTGGCTTCGGCGTCTTGTTCAATATCCAACCATTGGTAGGGAATTTGGCTACGAGTCAGGAAGTCTTTAATGGTGTGGGACTTGGCCGACCAGAGCGTACCGGCGACCCGGATGCCATCAAAAGGCACTTCGGCGGTGGCCAGCCAATCGCTGAGGAGGTCATCCAGAACGGGATAAAGATTTTGTTCCGGGGGACTCCAGGGTTTCATCAGGTAGTGATCCAGGCCGATCAGGTTGATGGCGGCAATGGCCGCCTGGGTATCGGCATAAGCGGTCAGCAACACTTTGCGGGCATCGGGGTAAAATTTTATGGCTTCGGTCAGAAACTCAACCCCTTCCATGCCCGGCATGCGTTGGTCTACCAGAAAGAGGGCCATCTGGTCATTGCGCTGCTTAAGCCGTTGCACGGTTTCTAAAGCCACAGCGCCGGATGTGGCTTTCATAATGCGATAGTCCTGGCGATAATGCTGCCTTAAATCACGCTCAACCGCGTTGCACACCTGGATGTCGTCATCAACGATTAGAATAATAGGACTAGCCACGAGGCCCTCCTGGAGCTTGGGTTATTTGGTCAATAAAATTACGCTTCTATTGCGGAGTTTCAAAGTTTAAGGGGAGCTTGACTTCAAAACAAGTTTCTCCCGGCTTTGAGTAAACGGCAATCTTGCCTTTGTGTTTTTGGACAATGATGTTGTGGCTAATATTTAAGCCCAGCCCGGTCCCTTTTCCTGGCGGTTTGGTGGTAAAGAAGGGGTCAAAGATTTTTGCTTGGATAGGTGGGGGAATGCCAGGTCCGGTATCCTTAATTTCCACAATTACCCAGTCATCTTGCCGATAGGTTCTCAGGACAATCTCGCCTTGTCCCTCCATAGCACTAACCGCATTATCGATGATATTGGTCCAAACCTGATTAAGTTCGCTGCCAAAAGCCTCAATCCGAGGCAGGTCTTCAGCATATTCACGTCGAACCTGAACCCCGGCTCTAAGTCGACTACGCAGCATCACCAGGGTGTCATCCAAGCCTTCATGAATATCAACGGATTGTACCGGAGCCTGGTCAAGATAAGTGTAAGATTTCAAGGCTTTTACAATCTCAGCAATTCGACTGGTACCTTGCCCAATTTCGGCCAGCAAATTATACGTCGTATATCTGTTACTCAGCAAAGTCGCAACAAAGGGAAATTCTTCGGGGTTGAAGTTAGCGGCCAGGTGTGACAGCTTTGAGCAATCAAAGCCAATATTAACCAGCATGGGGGCCAGCTCCCAGGCATCTTCTACGTTCTGATCTGTCAGCCAGGTTTCTACTGCATATTCCTGGTCACTCCGGGTTAATGGATCCAAATCAAGCGGCTCTTTAGCCCGCTCCTGGATCATCCAGGTATACATCTCCAGAACCTCAAGTTTCGAGTCTGAAAGCTGCGCCTGCCCTAAACTGAATTCGGCCTGCTCTAACTTTATGATGGCATCTTGTAACTGTTCGGCGCCGCGTTGGGCGGCAGCGGCGGGATTGTTAAGCTCGTGGGCTACTCCGGCACTGAGCTTCCCCAGTGTCGCCAACTTTTCATTCTGGCGCAACATAATTTCTTGTTGCAGATAGGCTTGTTCCAGATCACGCAGCTTTCTCTGCTCCCATAACATGTATACTTTTTCGTGAAAGAACTGGGCGGCTAAGGTGATAAACTTAATATCTAACTCATTAAAGGCTTGCCTCCGCCTACTAAAAATAGATAGACCCTGAAGTTCCCCGGCCCTAAAATGGGGACAGGCAAATAATTGGACAATATCATTTTTTTGAAACTGCTTGGGCAGAGACGCTTTCGCTTCGGCAAGCGTCTCTCCAGCCAGAAAACAAGTTTTTCGCTTGGCCCACATCTTGGACTCAACACTCGACAGATGATCTGGCAGAACATTGGTCAGCGTCGCCGTTCCTTGATAACCATCAATAATCATCGCGTTCCCTTCACTGTTTGAAGAGCCTATACTTTCACCCTCTATACTAAGATAGCGCCATGAAAAAACGTCGGCAACATACTTGAGCCGGCGGGCCATTACATCGCCCACTCGAGCAATTTCATTTGCCGTATTAATTTCACTTGATAGCTCAAAAAGGGATTCGTATCGGGTTAATCTTGAAAGGGATCCTTCTGCTGACATCAGAGCTCCTCCTGGTTTGTTTAGATGACACCTTTATGGTGCTGGGGCCAAGGGCTCTTCGGTAGGGATATGAACAATATCCGTCATGGTATTCAGCAGCACCCCAAAACCTGCTATGGATATCAGTTCATCTATTTCTTGCTCCGAAAATCCTTCATCCCGTAATTGTTCCTCAAAATCAAAATCTTCAGCCGCTACTGTTTTAGGGCGCAAGGCCATTTGGGTTACAAGTTCAATGGCTACCTCGTAAGAAGCTGGTATATCCATATTCCTCCCCTCAGACATGGCTAGTAATTCATCATAAGTAATTGTTGGGTCTATTCTAAGGACTGTCCGTCCATGTAAGGAAGCACAATAGGTATTTCCATATTCAACAGATATTCTAAAGAGGATCAACTGTTTAAGTAAAGCAGGCACATCACCTTCCAGGAGGGCATATCTGAGCATTGACCAGAAAGCCCGTAACACTTTTTCATTATTTCCGAAAGCTTTAAGAAAATTAAATACATCTGGACTGCCGATAACTTCCATCACTTCATCATAGATTGCCTGAATTTCTGGCGATGCATCTTTATATTCAACCAGCGTTTGGCGTTTCATTTTTGTTCTCCTTGTATATCTATTGTACCCGTAACTACCGGATCTATGCGCAGAATATGCACACGAACAACGCAATAACTACGTACTTCAATTGAGATGAGCGCCCCATGGAATTGTCCCCTTTGATTGTTCTCGATTTATATCCGTATTGTATTTGGCCGCCCAACGCCTTATTAACCGAACCAGCGCGCAGATATTCTGGCTGTACCGGTTTTATCCGTACATTTTTATGGAATTTACCGGATTAGCTGTACCTTGATTCGCCTGTGTTGGTCTATTGTAGCACACCTTTTCTTCCCCTGACAAGACCCCGCCGCTTTGGATTTCCCTTCGCCCCTTAGCTGGCAAAGATTTCCCCCCATTTAAGCCTGGTCGGCTCTACGCCGGCCCAAGGTGAATCCCCCATCGATACGCAGGGCGCTGCCGGTGATGTAGTCGGCGTCGTCGCTGGCCAGGAAGACGGCGGCCCGGCCAATATCGCCCGGCGTACCCAGGCGGCCCCAGGGAATCTGTTTGGCCCCGGCTTGAAGTTCTGCTTCGGTCGCCAGTTTGCGCTCGCCGGGAGTGTCAATCCAACCGGGATTGATCACATTAACATTGATCCGATATTCCGCCAACTCGATGGCCAGCGTCCGGCCCAGATGGTTGATCGCCGCTTTGGCCATGTTGTAGGGCGCGCTGGCCGGCAGGGGAATTTCCGCCAGCACCGAGCCGATAATGATGATTTTACCGCCGGGCCGTCCCTGGACAGCCTGAGCGACCATCTGCCGGGCGGCCATCTGGCAGGTGTGATAGACGCCAAACTGGGTCACTTCCAGAGTACGCTGCACATGCGGCCACTGGGCCTCCACCGTCAACTCCCGCACGGTCAGAGCCGCGTTAGCCACCACAATGTCAAGCCGGCCAAAATGAGCTACACTGGCCGCAACCATTGCCGCCACTTGCTCCCGGTCCGATACATCGGCATACTGCACCAGGGAGCGCCGGCCCAACCGTTCGATAGCGGCGGCAGTTTCTTGGGCATCATGCTCACCGCCCGGCGGCAGGTCGTTGACCACCACTGCCGCGCCTTCTTCGGCCAGACACAGGGCAATTCCCTGACCGATGCCCCGGGCTGCTCCCGTAACCAGGGCCACTTTTCCTTCGAGCCGCATAACCATTTGCTCCTTGCCGGTTAAGTTTAGCAACCTGAGTTCGGAGTTTTTGTAATCGCACCCTTCGATACGCCTTTCACTTTGTTCAAGGCTACTCAGGGTGCGATAATCAGCCGAAAATCATCCTGACGCGAAGCGGGCGTTAGCCCGTATCGAAGCTGTGTCCTGAGCCTGTCGAAGGGGGTGATTTTTGGTCTGATTCCGAGCCCACGTTTAGCAGGTTTAGATTGGCCCCACCTGGTTCAACGCTTTCTCTAACTGGTGTAGAAACTTCTCCACCTCAGCCATCGTATTATAGCCGTGCAGCGAGACCCGCAGCCGGCCGGTGTGGGCCATAATGTGAATATTCTCGGCGTGCAGGTAGCGATGAATCGCTTCCGCCGCTGGGTGGCGAAAGGCGATAATACCTGCCAGGGCATCCTGTTCCAGCGGGGTGAGTAATTCAAGCGGCAATTTGGCCAACCCCTCCAGGCAGGCCTGGACCAGCGGGCGCGTGGCCGCATCAATCGCCTCGACGCCCACACTCTGAATGTATTCCAACCCGGCCCGGATGGCGTAGAGGGCTGGATAATTGGGCATGCCTACCGTAAAACCGGCCGCACCCGGCAGGCTGACCGCTCGCTCGAAGCGGGCCAGGCCAAAGGCGTCTTGCAGGTTAAACCAGCCACCCGCCGGGACGGTCCAATCCTGGCTGCGTTCCTGAGGCACGCCGACCAAGCCGCCGCCGTGGCAGGCCAGAATCCATTTGTGGCTGCTGCTGACGATGAGATCAACCCCGGCCAGATGCAGCGGGATGCGCCCCAGCGCCTGGGTTACGTCCACTGCCAGCAAAGCCGGAGAATGGCGGCGCACGGCGTCAACCACCGCCGGCAGCGGGATCATAAAACCGTTGAAAAAGCTGACCAACGAGACCGTGACCAGGCGGGTGGCCGGTCCCAACAATGGGATCAAATCTTCGATCCGTAAGCCGCCGGCGCGGGCGCGCCACAGCTTAACCGTCGCCGGGCAGGTCGGTTGGAGCCAGGGAGTCGCCCCGGCTGGAAAATCCAGGTCATTGATGATGACCTCGTCGCCGGGCTGCAACTGTAAGGCCAGCGCGGCCAGGTTGTAGGCTTCGGAACTGCAAGAACAGAGGCCGATCTCAGCGGGAGTCAGGCCGTACAACTGCGCGGTCAGCGCCTTGACCGCTTCCCGCTGGGCCTGGTGCCGCTCCCGGCCATCCATCCCCAGTTGGTGATCCTGAAAATATTGCTGCAAGGCCTGGCCCACCGCCAGCGGTGGAATGCCTTCGGCGGCGGTGTTGAGATAGGTCATCCCTTGAAGCGAGGGGAAAGCCTCGCGGCGGGTTGCATCGGTTAGCATAGGTCTCCACGTAAATACCCCTCCCCCAACCCCTCCCCCGCTGCGGGGGAGGGGCTAGGGGAGGGGGTCAATTTTATTGTTGGTAGCGTGCCGCAGGTTCGTGAACACTCCTTTATTTTCTTCACAAAAGTAATTATTCGGTCAGGGTTGGCTGCTCGCGTAGAGTTCGTAGGGGCGAAAAGAAAAGCCAGAGCACAGCCAGGATTTCACCCAGCGCCGCTAAAACTAGGGTTGGACGTAGACCGATCCTTTCACCCAGTAGCCCACCCAGCACCCCACCGACCGGCACAATCCCAACCGCGATAAAGTTCATCGTTGCGTTCATCCGGCCCTGGAAGTGATCGGGGGTAATACTTTGGCGCACGCTCACCTGGCCGATTCTGAAGGTGGTAAGGCCCAGTCCAAAGAAGAACTGCGCGCTCATGAGTACCCCGGTGATAACCACCATGCCCATCGATTCGTTTAGCAGTGGAACCAGCAGGTCACTGAGGCCGGTCAAAAGCAGCCCGCCGCTGATAGCTGTGCCGAGCCCAAGACGATGGGTAAGCCATCTCTGCGATAACGCCCCAAACAAAAAGCCAACACTGCCGCTGGCAAAGATTAGTCCTAGCAATCCAGGCTCCAGGTGCAGGTTGCGGGTCAAGAATAGCACAAAGATAGCCTCCAAAACGCTGTTAAAAAAGAAAAGTGTGCCGATACAAGCGGCAATACCCCGCAAAATCTTGTGGCTGGAAACCAGCCGCAGCCCCTGCCCAACCTCGCGCCAGATGTTTTGCGGTTCCTCAAACGATTGAGGCGGGGACTCCGGCGTGCGAATCAAGCCCAGCGAGAAGGCCGAAATCACAAAGGTGAACGCATCCACCGCAATCGCTAGCGGGGCGGTCGCCAGTTGCACCAACCCTCCGGCCACACCCGGTCCGACAATCTCCGCAACCGACTCGCTCAATTCCAGCTTGCTATTCCCTTCGACCAGTTGCTCACGCCCAACCAATGAAGGCAGAAAGGAGCGATAAGCCACCTCAAAGAACAAGCCCAGGATACCCACCAAAAACCCGACGATGTAGAGATATTCGATGTGCAGCGTCCCCAGGAAAGCGGCGATAGGAATGGTCAGCAGCAACACCGCCCGGCCCAAATCAGCCGCAATCAGAATGGGGCGACGCCGGTAGCGATCCACCCACGCCCCGGCGAAGAGGCCCACCAGGAGCGCCGGCAGCGCCTCGGCTGCGGTGAGAAAACCCATTTGAGCCGGGGTTGCCTTCAGCACCAGGACCGCCGTGAGCGGCAAAGCCAAAAAAGTGATCTTGGAACCGAACAGCGAAACGGTCTGACCAGCCCAGAGTTTGACAAAATCCGCATGGCCCCATAGCCCGCTGAGTCGCACTGGGTTTCTCCTCAGAGTGCCCGAACCGCCATCAACCCATCTTCGACCTGGCTGGCGACCAATGGATTCCGCAGGGGCCGGCCAAAGGGAGGCGCTGAAATCTCGAAGACATCGCCGGGTTGGGTGACGATACCCGCCGCCGAACTGAGCGTGGCTGCGCCAAAAAAGTGGCAGTGAACATCGCCGGGCCGGCGAAAAGCCTGATATTTAAAGTGGTGATGTTCCAGGTTGGCCAGACTGTGCGACATGTTGGCTTCGCCGGTCAAAAAAGTATCCGACCA